>CAMCRD010000069.1 GCA_945877185.1 Candidatus Finniella inopinata
GTGGATTGAGAAGTGTTTTGATATCTTTTGAGTAAGGGGATTTAGTTTCATTATTTTAGAATCCTTTCTTTGATGAGGAGCGATTCCAAAATGTAAGCTATTTCTCCTTACCTCTCAATACGTTGCTAAAAGTGACGGGTAGTGAGGTATCGTTCCAATCTCAATTGCGTCTTTTCTTGGAAGGCCATTAGCTAAAGTTAAATGAGCCATTTTTTTCTTTAAGGCGTAATCTTGAGGATTATTTTCGATCATTCTGTTGTAAAAAAGGACTGTCAGATAATCATCAATTCCGTATTTAGCTTCGCATTTTTCGGCGAGGGGATATATAAACTCATTCATATTCATATGAGGAGCTTCTTGTTGTTTTTCTTCAATTCGTTGCATAACCTCCGCATATAGTTTGTCAGCAAGCTCCTGTTGTTCGGCAAGAAAATCACCTGAATCTTTGTCTAAGGTTTCGTTCGTTTTGTAGGAAGCGTCTATGTCTATAAACCATTGTTCAAGTAACTGGGGTACTTCATTAATAACAAAAGGGTTTCCTACCCCCATAAATTGACAGATCTCTTTTACCATCTCCTCTGTAAACGGAATATGGTTATGGATCATCCGCAAAGCTTCATGGATCACCTCTTCTCCATCGGTATATTTAATATCCATAGATCCCAAAAAGGAAAGTTTATTCTTTTTTGAAAAATCTAATATTCCCTCATGAAAATTACTTATTTGCCCCGCTGATTTTAGCGCTGCTTTAGTCGTTAGTTGTAGTGAAAATGTTGGCTCAGAAAATTTTCGGTGAGAAAAGGAAATTTGTTCTATTACTTCATCCTTTAAGGCCGTGTATGTATAAGTTTTTAAATAATTATCTGATTTCGTTTTCTTCCACCGAACTTCTGGGGACTGATTTGATGAAGTGTAATCAGCTTTCTCCATAGCAAAAGAAAAAGTAGAAATAACGGTCAATCCTAATGTAAATAAAATATGTTTCATGTATTTTCGCTTTTCATAAGTTAAACACCAACATAATGTATATAAATACAGACAATCCCTATTGCAACTACATATTCAGTGTTTTATTAAAAAAATTAACAAAAAGGACTGTTTGCACAAAATATGTTGATGTAAGTAGCGGGATTACTTCTTTCCTATTAACCAATCATACAACACGCCGTGCCGTAAAGGCTGTATTGAGTGTCCCGTCATCCAGGTAGTCCAGCTCACCCCCAATGGGCACGCCATGGGCAAGGGTGGATAAAGACACGCCCAAGGGTTGGAGGCGATCAATCAGGTAATGGATCGTGGTTTGACCATCAATGGTTGCGTTTAAAGCCAACACCACTTCTTTTATGCCGGTCTTTTGAATCCGCTCGACCAAGGTGTCTATGGTCAATTGGTTCGGCCCCATGCCATCAATAGCCGACAGTACACCACCCAAAACATGGTATTTCCCGCGAAACACGCTCGCCCGCTCTAAAGCCCAGAGGTCGGCCACATCTTGCACCACACATAAAAGGGCGCCATCTCGGCGAGGATCTGTGCACAAGGTGCAAGGATCTTGGGTATCTAATCCATAGCATCTCTGGCAGGTTTTAATGGTCGCTTCGGCTGTTTGCAGGGCTTCAATCAAAGGGCGCATGACTTGTTCGCGTTTTTTCAGCAAATGTAAAGCCAACCGCCGTCCAGAGCGTGGCCCCAAACCCGGCAATTTCCCTAAATACTGAATGAGCCTTTGGATCTCTGAACCACTCATGCTTGCCTCTTTTTATAAGAACAAGCGCTATTTTAATCTAGAGCCTGTTTTAATGAAATTGTTATACGAGCCAAAAATATTTAAAAACAATATAATACAGTCATTGCGAGGAACCGCGAGTGCGAAGCACGTGGCGGGACGCGGCAATCCAGGCTGTTTAGGGTGTAGGCAACTTTGTAAACTGCTTCGCAGTTTGTCTGGATTGCCACGCACCCCCGACTCTAAAGGGTCGTGTGGGGTGCTCGCAATGACAAAATAAGGGTAAAAATACGCAATCTCCATACCCCATCAAGACAAACTCTAACGACAGAATTTCCCTGGGTTTGCGGCCTTTTCTTGCTCAGCCATTGCCACACCGACCGCGGCTGGATCTAAACCTTCTTTTGCCGCAATATCAGAATAAACGCCGGTGCGCTTGGCATTGACTTCGCCTACCAGCCCTGCAACTTCTCCTTCATTGCCTGGGGTTGCTTGAATATAGCCGTCCGCTCTTTCACAAACTTTCTTGGCAGCTAAAGCATCGCTCAAGCTTATCGCTGCTGCGGGTAGCACTAGGAAACTTCCTAATGTCATGAGCACTGTGAACTGTTTCAGCATGTTATAAATCCTTTCTTATGCAAAGATATCAGGGTTATCTTTTTTAGCTTTCTTTAGGTCCTTTTGAACCTTAACCTTGACCTTATGATCAATTTTCATATTCATATTGATCACAATGGGCTTATCCGGGGCTTCTACCTTAACGGTGGGATTGCAACCCATCACTGATACAAGCAGTACAGCCAGGGAGAGGAATGATCTACACATCTTTCATTTTCCTATTTCTATTTCTAAATTTCGATTTCTTCTTTTTAAAGGTTCTCATCGCCTTCGTTGTTTTGGCAGACTTGGCCTTCTTAACGGCCTTCGCTTCTTTAGGACCTTTAGCAATCTTGGCCGCTTTCGCTTCTTTTGTCGCCTTTATCGCTTGATTTAACTCTCTTAAATCCGTGGGCGGCTTCATATGTTGGAGTGTGTTAAGCACCAAATCCTTCAGCTTCCCGGTTGTCACGATATTAAACTCAAATGGATAACCATTCAAGATATTTGGGTTCGACCCTAGCATCTTAACGATTCCTTGCATTTCCGAAGGATCGTCCGGTACGTGGGTTAGGCGCACATTAAACACGGAAAAATTAAGGTTATCAAGAACTTGAAAGGCCATATTGACTTCTTGCGTTTTAAAAGAAGCCTCTTCCATTTTCCCCATTTCAGGTTTGTATTGAATAAGTCCGCCCTCAGAAACAGAGTGCAGCTCTGCCTGAACCACATCAAAACCCTCTTTCAGGTCATAGCGCAATGAAGCGTTTCCGGCTAATTTGGCTTGCCCTGAAAGGCTTTCTAAATCCGTTAATTTTAAAATTTCTGCCAACTCAATATTTTCAAAATCAGCCTCAAATTGAAAGGCGGGGTAGGAAATATCCGTCAACCGTTTAAATCGATGCGCTTTCAGGGTTCCGTTCAAAGCGCTGGCCCTAAAACTATTGATTTGAAAAAATCCTTGCCCATCAAACAATCCCTCAAGGCTGACATTCCTTAAATCAACGCCACTTGTGGTTATTTTCGTTGCCGATAGACGTTGGGGCCCTTTGGTCACTAATGGTTTCATCGTATTAAAAACAAGTTTGGCAGCCCCCCCTTGAAGAGAAAGGCCCTCTCGCGTCAAGGATGCTTCCTTAATGTCAATTGCCAAAGGCGAAGCCATCAATTGGCCTTTCTCAAAGAGAATTTCTCCTGCCAAACTCACCTTTCCCCCAACAGATACTTTATCTGCCGCATGATTTGCGAGCATGGGCGTAAAATCCCATAGCTTCGAGAGTTGCGGAACCTGCATCGTTAAGGCCAGTTGGGCGCTAAGTTCATACGGTTTAAAGCTTCCCTCAAGCGCCACTAAATTCGTCTCTATCCCTTTTCCCATAACGGTCAACTCGTCAATGAGTAAATGGTCCGCCGTTCCTTCTGCTGTCACGTTCATTTCCAAAGGGGTTTTTAACGCCCCAAAGGACTTCAGCATCAAGTGGTCAAGCTTCACAAAACCATCAATTTCATGGCCCTCTTCCTCAGCGTTTGCGGAACGTCCCCACAAAGATATTTCAGGGGCCTTCATGTGAAAGTCGGGGGTTTGGATATCAATGTTCGTGCTATGGATATCTAAGGTAATTCCATCCCGTCCCGACTCAAAGACAACCTGCCCAGAAAATGTATTTTCTCCTTGTTCTCCCCAATCGATCGTCAATACCTGTTGCCGCATCACAGTTGTTTCCGTCGTGGCGTGAACAGGTATTTTCAAAGAACCCTGAGATGTGGGGAGGACCAAAAGACAATCCCGCATCGCAATCGTTGGCAATTTAAGGTGCTTGAGATGCCCCAAAGCTTTCCCAAAATGGGCCGCCTTTTCTCGCCATCCTTCGCCTGAACCTGGAATCTTGTCCCCCTCTTTTAATTCAAGGGTAGCCCCCACCACATCTACAGCTTTCACCTTAAGAAAAGGAGATATCGCAATGTTCATTTCCTGAACAGTCAAACTTGGCGCTGATAGAGATGTTTTTGTATGGATGTCCCGTAAATAAATGCGTCCCCACCCTAAACTAACGGAATCAATTTCAACGTGTTCAATTCCGAGAGGCGCGACGCTGCGTTCTAATGAAGATACGGCCATATTTTTGGCCAAAGTTGGTCCCTTCCAGACAAGAAAGCCACAGCCTAAAACAACGATTGAAGCGAAAGCTGCCAATCCGCGTTTGAAATAGGGCCGCATGGAGCGCAAGGTTTCAAGATTCTGTTTCATCGCTTTTTATACACTTTTATGATAAAGGTTTCTTAATTATAGTGAGCGAAACTGGAGACGGAATCAAGATGTCACATGACCCTTTGTTTTTTTCTTTACTTTGGGCGGTTCCCTTTGCAGGTATCCTCGCGTCTCTTGCGTTAATCCCCCTTATATCCCCTAAATTTTGGCACCAACGGTATGGAATCGTCCTTATGGGATGGATAGCTGTTTTCTTGATCGCATTTGGTGTAACGGAAGGCGTTGCGTCTGCTCTACACATGCTTCTCAACGCGCTGCTTCATCATTATATCCCCTTTATGGCCCTGATTACGGTTTTATTCACTGTGGGGAGCGGCATTCATATTAAGATGCGGGGAAAAGCGTCCCCCCTCATGAATGCCGGATTGCTGGGCGTTGGGGCCCTTCTTGCCAATATCATCGGGACAACAGGCGCATCCATGCTCTTGATCCGCCCCTTCATTGCCTTAAACAAATATCGCCTTTATACAACGCATTTGGTCATTTTCTTCATTTTCCTCGTCTCAAATATTGGCGGCGTTTTAACCCCTTTGGGTGATCCGCCCCTCTTCATTGGTTTTTTAAACGGCATTGATTTTTTCTGGACGACAACCCATCTCATCTATCCTTTTCTCATCGTAGGGGGGGCTGTACTGGCTGTCTTTTGGCTCATTGACCATTATTATTTTTACCACGACCCTTCCGTGCCGGACCCTGACCATATGCAGGGGGGCGCAAAAATCCAACTTAAAGGATCCTTTAATTTAATTTTCTTAAGCGCCGCAATCGCGACGATTCTCATCGAAAGTATGGTGACGGAAAAACCTCATGCGTCTCTTTTTGGTTTATCCATTAATCTGTCTGCCTTAACTCGAGATCTCATTTTGTTTTCGATGGCTTATCTATCCTGGAGGCGAACGTCGCCCCAGATCCATGAGGCCAATCATTTCTCCTGGGAACCTCTCGAAGAAGTAGCGCTGGTATTCTTGGGCATATTCATTACCGTAATTCCTGTCTTGAGCATGCTAAAAGCTGGAGATTCCGGCCCTTTAAGCTCCCTTATTCACCTGGCCAACCCCAACAACACGCCCAACAGCACCCTCTATTTTTGGGTCACGGGCGTCTTATCGGCGATCTTGGATAACGCCCCAACCTATTTAATTTTCTTTAATATGGCCGGTGGTGAGGCAAAGTCCTTAATGACGGAAGGCGCAACCGTTTTAGCAGCGATCTCTACGGGCGCCGTTTTTATGGGAGCCATGACCTATATTGGCAATGCCCCAAACTTTATGGTTCGTTCCATTGCGATCCAAGCCCATATCAAGATGCCGGGGTTTTTAGGATATCTCTTGTGGTCCATCAGCATTTTGTTGCCCATCTTCCTGGGCTTTAGCTGGCTCTGGTTTTATTGAAGATTTTTCTTCTCTGATGTCGTCATAAAAACAAAACTTTCCTTTGCCATCTTGCTTTACAGCGTACATAGCCGAGTCGGCCTCTTTCAGTAAAGATTCGCTATCCACCCCTACAGAATAAACGCCAATTCCAATACTCACGCCAATCGTCATCGAAATATCATTACGTATAAAGGGTTCAGATATTGACTTTAAGATACGGGAAGCAACCATTTCAACTTTGATGCGATTCGACGCATGATTCAAAGTTATACAAAATTCATCCCCCCCAAAACGGGCCAGAACATCATCTCCACGAACGCATCGCCGTAAGCGCTGGCTCACTTGGTTCAATAACCAATCCCCCATTTCATGGCCATAGGAGTCATTGATGACTTTAAAACCATCAAGATCAAGAAAAAGGACTGCAAGAAGCTTATCCTCCGCCTCATTATAATTAAGGATAGATTGATTCAATTTTTGATGAAAAGCTTTACGATTCGGCAATCCCGTTAAAGAATCATGATAGGCTAGAAAAGTTAAATCCTGATGTTGGGCTTTATCTTTTGAAATATCTTTTGCCACCAAGGCTCCCCCCCCATCCGGTGTACGGTAAGTGGTAATCCCCAAGGTCATTCCATTGATCAAAGACTCTTCCCATTGACAAGCTGGCAATAAAAAATTGGCTTTTTTATCCTCTATCCAGTGGCGGCTTGAATCTTTTTCTTTATTTTCAAACAAATATATGCCTGCTGAGATATTGGCTTCCATAAATTTTTCAAATGTTAATCCCCCTCGATTCATGACTTCCTGATTCTTAAGATGAGGATAGAATTCGAACAACTTGTCATTGTGCATGACCAAACGGTTCCCTTGATCAAAAATGGCAAAGCCATCCGGTAAATCTTGGATCGCTGCTTCCAATTCTCGGCGGGTACGCTGCATTTCTTGCGATCTTATAACACGCTGTTCAAAGGCATATTTCTTTTCCAAAACAGCATGGACACGCATTTTTAGCAATGCAGGGTTGACAGGCTTTGCGAGATAATCCCCAACACCTGACTCGGTAATTTGTTGCATGACTTCCATATTTTCAGGGGGACCAATAATAATAATGGGTATGTACCCAATATGGGGGTCTTCTTCAATTTTCTTCAAAAAATCATAAAGGGAATCCTTAAACATAAGGTAATCAACCAAAATTGTTTCAATTGATTGCGTCCTCAAACAGTCCATTGCTTGGGATTCGGTTTCTGCATTGATAACCCTATGGCCTTCGCGCGTTAGGCGGCGCATTAAAGCTTGAGAGGTATTGGGATTATTGTCTAAAACCATCAACGTACCTGTCCTAGACATCCACTCAGGCTCATGCATTGAAGCCGCATTAATCATATTAACAATTCGATCAAACCCCATAGAATGAAGATATTGGTTTCCCGTACTCGTCTCTTGCTCATATACGATAAAATCTTCCGAGGCTGACTCAGGAAAATCTTGGCTATTTAAGGAATTCTCGATTCTTTGGAACACATCTTTCAATTCAATAAAATGATCAGAATTTTTGTCTGTCAGATAAGCCTTGATGCTATTGAGATTACAGGAAAATTGTTCTTTAAGTTTTTTCAAATTCTCACTATTTTTGCTTGTTTCTTGAAGGGTAGAGTTAATTTGCGTTAAAACGGTCAAAGATTCCTTAACGATTTCAGAAGCTTCACCGTCTTTTGGAAAATGTTGAGAAAGCGTTGATAAATAATAGCCCACGCTCAGGAAGCTTACCTCCAAAGAAGGACTCGTTTGCACAGACTGTTCCCAATTTTGTTGCATCAGCAACAATCTCCCTTACTTCTTTCAAAAATTCCAAATCATAAGCATTTGTTCAGCAGCCCTTGTAGAAATAGTTTATCGAAAAACAATTAAAGAGGGATTAAAAAGGGATCCTCAAAAGGCTAAGGGACTTCACCTTAGTACAGTGTCCATCTAATATTGCCATTTTTGGGTTTATTTTGTATTTGAAAATAACCTTAAAATAGGAAGAAACGCTATGTCTTCCGTTTTTCCTTGACCTTACTCCAAATTTTCCTGGATTTTTTGGAGTATGATTAATAGAACACTAAGTCCTTCAACAGCAAGAATATACACGCCCTAAAAGGGTTTACGGAAGAAAATCCTCAAGCAAAAGCTTACGTTATTTGTCCCATAGAACGACCTCGCCTTTTAAAGGATGGTATCCAAGCCCTACCCTGGCAAGTTTTCTTTTAAGACTATCTTCCTCAATTAGGTGGTTAATTGTATTATAAGGGCTGGATTTAGCCTAAGCCCCAGGCTATAGAGTCGTTATATGATAAATGGCCTTGTACAACTCAAAGCCCTATAAAATCCAAAAAAACCCCCTTGATTATTGAAAGGATTTTGTGGTTAAGCTGGGGTGTAATTCAAAATAATCAATTTTCTGGAAAAAAACTCTGACCTTGAAGGAGAAAATAAGAATGACCCGCTCTGAACTGATTGCCAATGTCACGGCATCCTTCCCATTACTTACTTATGCCCAAGTAGAAGAAATGGTGATTAAGATTTTTGATGAAATTATGGAAGCCCTCGCAAAGGGGGGGCGTGTTGAGCTCCGTGGGTTTGGTACTTTTTCTATCCGCCACCGCAATCCACGCAAAGGACGCAACCCCCGCACTGGCGAAATTCTAATGGTGGAGAGCAAAAGCGTTCCTTTCTTCAAAACGGGAAAGGAATTGCGTCAATTATTGAATTCCTAAAAAGGTATATTCCATGAATTGGCTCACAAACCTCGTTCGTCCTAAGATTCAAGCCCTCATGCATAAAAATGAGGTGCCGGATAATTTATGGGATAAATGCGATGCCTGTGAACACATGTTGTTCCATCGGGATCTTGTCGAAAATAGTTATGTTTGCCACCAATGTCAAAACCATATGCGTATGGATGTTCAAGTTCGCCTTGAATCTTTATTTGATAACAAAACC
The DNA here is from genome assembly GCA_945877185.1 of Candidatus Finniella inopinata. GTDB lineage: Bacteria > Pseudomonadota > Alphaproteobacteria > Paracaedibacterales > VGCI01 > VGCI01. Next base: position 8,954 of record CAMCRD010000069.1, read on the forward strand.
TTCGTGAAAGCCCCTCTGCCAAAGGTCCTTGCGGATCCTTTAAAATTTCGAGACAGCAAACGGTATACGGATCGCTTAAAAGACTATCGGCAAAAGACCGGACGGGATGACGCCATTGTTGTCGCCAGCGGTAAAATTGAAGGGCAACCCGCCGTTGTTGCTGCTTTTGACTTCTCCTTTATGGGGGGATCCATGGGCATGGCGGTGGGAGAAGGCATTCTGACAGCGGCAGATTTGGCCATCAATACCCATTCTGCCCTCATTATTATTCCTGCATCAGGGGGTGCCCGCATGCAAGAAGGGATTCTTTCCATGATGCAAATGCCCCGCACAACCATCGCTGTCGAAAAAGTGCGTGAAGCAGGATTACCTTATGTCGTTATTTTGACCAACCCCACAACAGGAGGGGTCTCAGCATCTTTTGCCATGCTGGGGGATATTACCATTTCAGAACCTCAAGCCATTATTGGCTTTGCAGGGGCACGCGTCATCGAAGAAACTATCCGCCAGAAACTACCCGAAGGCTTTCAACGCGCAGAATATCTGTTAGACCATGGGATGATCGACATGGTTGTGCACCGTCATAAATTGGCAGAAACCGTTGGGCGGATTATCGGGATGCTGAATCCCCGTCCGGGGCATTTACGACGATAGTCGAATGTTAAAAATAGGATTCAAGTCTAGAATGATAAAATTCAGTCATTGCGAGGAGCGAAGCGATGTGGCAATCCATGCATTTCTAATTCTTTAACCTCATTTATGCTGAAAAAAGTTTTGAATACATGGATTGCCACGTCCTGCCACGCTTCGCTCGCAGTCCTCGCAATGACGTAATTTGTTGATTTTTATCGATATTTTTATTGAATTGATCATAACTCGGCTTAATTGGCACTAATCAACCACCAAGACAGAATACCCTTAAACGATGGCCATCTGGGTCTAATAAAACGAACGTATACCCAAAATCCATCGTTGTGGGTTTTTGGGCGACCCTAAGCCCCAGATCTGACCACTCTTTGTAGGTGGAATCGACCGCTGCCTTATCCGGTACTGTAAAGGCAATTTCACCACTGCTTCCGGTAAAATGGGGAGCTGGTTCCGCCGTATGCTTGGACCACAATCCAAGCTTGGGGCCTGTCTTTAACTCAAACTCCACAAAGGTGGGATGAGATTCGACAGGGGGCTTTCCCAATAACTTTTCATAAAAAACAGCGCTGTTTCGAGGGCTGTCAACGTATAAAAGAATGTAATTAACGCTTGTCAAATAAACCTCCACCTCAACGCCGCATAAAACTACCCCACTTCCGCCCGTTAAAAATGCTCCATCAATTGCACAGGCATATTTGTTCGCCCCCCTAAATTGAGGGTTTTGAAAGAGATTTTTTTCTTGTTGTGAGAAGATGTGCTGTCTTTGTTTCTGTCG
>CAMCRD010000070.1 GCA_945877185.1 Candidatus Finniella inopinata
GTTATTGAGGACTTCGATTGCCAAAGCTCTGCCAGTTTCTCTCTTTCCTCATATTTTAATTGTCGATATGATCCCATTTGCAACTCCATATTTTCCCTTTTTCTTCAATAAGGTTTATATGGTGTTGCACTTCAGTTTAGAACAGGCCCGAGCCTAACCTTAAGGAGCAATAAATTCTTTAAGGATTAAAAAAAATGATTTTAAATTTATTCTATTTTATTAAAGATTCGAGGAAAATTTATGCGTACAAGGATTCTTAAAAAAGAGTCTTCTTCAAGGGCTCTGCCTTTGGTTGCGATACTGATCAGCTTAACGTCTATGGCTCAAAATTGCAGGGCAATGGAAACTGTCGATCAAGGAGAGGAGAAGCCGTTATTAAAGAAGGATGATAGTTTAATAATAAATGGGACTTCGGGAACTAGAGAAGAAAACGGAGATCAGTCAGATGTTGTGGTCCAGACGGATCTAACCTTGGTTAACATCGATGTCCCTCAAAAATTAATAACAATGCCAGATTCTACTGAAGCTGTTAAGGGAATGGAGGCTATGAACCGCCGTGTGCGTTATGACGAAATTGTTGCTTGCGAGGCTGAAGAAACAAAGGAAGGACAAGAATTTTTTGAAAAGGTAGTATTGCTAAAGATATGTAATGATAGGGAGGATATACCGGACACGCTTCTTGATTTAGCTTTAGCTGCAGGAAAAGAAAATGGCCCAGTGCAGACGTATTTTAATGAGACTAAGGCTCAGGTTAACGACGCAATAGAAAAAATTAACGAGCTTAAGAAGCAAAATAATGATTTAAAGGGAGTGATTTTCACAGAGAGAGATGAGGCTCGTACTGAAATAAATCGTCTTAACCAAATGGTTAAGTATCTGTGTATAGGTTTGCCAGTGGCAGTGGGATGCACGGGTTTGCTTGTTTGGGGAATTATTTGGTATTTTGGGGGGGAGAAATAAAGAAATAAAATCAGATAATAAATATGATAATAAACAATAATAATTTAATAAAAAATAAGGAAATAAAATGAAAAATAAATCAATATACACATTACTTTGTACAGCAATTTTGGTTCCAGGAGTCTCGTTGGCAATGAATGACGACAAGAAAAAAGAGACGCCTCACACCCCTATATCCAAGCTGCGAGAACAGATATCTGCTATACCTAAGACGCCATCCGTGGATGAAGTCGCACAAACCTTTGACAGTTCTGTTTACTCGCCATACATTGCAAAGCACCATGCCAGAAGGCAGGTTTCTGATATTAGCGTGCAACATGCTAAACAAAGAGATCAAATAGAAAGACAGATTGAAACAGAGGAATTCAAGAGAGAATTAACAAAAACAATAAGAGAAGAGGAGGCAGCCCGCCAGAAACTTTTTGAGGAGAGGCGTGAAGAATTAAAAGAAGCGGAAGAGTTGCGTCAGAAAGCTGAAGAGAAAAGGCTTCAAGAATTAAGAGAAGCAGAAGAGTTACGTCAGAAACTTGCAGAGGAAAAGCATCAAGTATCACTTGAATTAGAAATAAAATCTAAAAAACTAGATGAGGCATTGGATTCCGCACGTCGACGTGAAGAAGAGGATGAAAAACAGTTGCTTCTGCTGGGGACTGAATTGGAGTCTCTGAAGGAAGAATCCTCTAAGGCTATTCAACGTCAAAGAGAAAAGACAATGCAGATTATAGAAATGGCGGAAGAAGATGTCCAAAAACGTGATCAGACGATCAGAGAAAAAGAAGAAGAGTCTAAAAAAATCAGAACCACTCTTCAGAGCACGAAACTAGAGCTTGAAAAGCTAAGGCTTGAAAAACAAACCCTACTAGAGCTTCAGGATATAAAAAGCTTGGGAAGTACAATTGAACGGCAGAGTGTTACGAGCAAAATCCTCGTGCCTGAAGATCTAAAAAATGTTGAGGTTAAACAGCCATCACAAAATATTACGACTCATGTAGGAGGTAGCCAACAAGAGGGACCTACTGAAAATAACCTAAGTAGTGATTCTCAAAATACGATAATCCCTTCAAACCCTATAGATAGTACGTCGACTAAGAAGAAACGCACATTAGGGACAGAAAATAGCACCAGATTTTGATAACCCTCTTATTAAGCCATGGATAGTGAAAGAGTCCCCAAGAATTGAACTATTGACATATTCATTCCTGGGGACTTACATAGAGTCGACTAAAATAATAATAAACTGAAGTCATGATTGGCTTTTGTAGTTTAAGTCAATCAAAAGGTATAAAATGAAAAAAGCCATATATTCTGCTGTTTCTCTAGTTATCTTCTGGGTCAGCTTTTGTATGGTGGCTATAGCAGAACAGTCTCAATCATCGGTTCCTCCGCTTTTTAATCAAATGCGCATTGGTTTTGGTCTTGCGGGGGAATATATTAATGGTGGGGCCTACCTCAAAATTGAACCTATAGGATTGGGAGGCTTAAGTGGAATTCAAAGCAATCAATCACAAGTTGGAAGAAGGCTTCAACTAGCTCCCTGTATTGAATTAGGGATAACAATTGCAAAGGATTATTATCTTGGGTTGCATGTTAGTTGGCGTTCTTCAGGTGTCACAAATAAATCAAGAGCTCCAATGAAGAGCTCATTTTCTTTTTTACATGAATTTAAAATAAATCAGTATACAGATATTTTGATCAAATCTGGCTATAAAATTAACCCATGTTCAATGATTTATGGTCTTGTTGGCGCATCCTTGGCAAAATGGTCACATATAACGGGTGAATTTAATCGGGACCAGCAATTAGTCGATCAATTTAAAATAGACAGAAAGAGCGTAGGACTGAGCGTTGGGTTAGGTTTTGAATATCTCTTTCGGAAAAAGTATGCGTTTAGTTTTGATTACACCCATCATTTTTACAGACCAATATCCAAAGTACAGCCCATGTCGTATGTGGAAACTGGGGTTTTTCCGGCAGAACTCCGCTCAGGCAATGTTTTAAAAGTAGTGCAACCCTCTTTCGGGGTATTTGCCATACGCTTTACAAAGTTTTTCAGCCTTTAAACATAAGGTTTTTGGCCTAACCTTATCCGCCAAAAGCATCATTTCTGCTATCCAGTCCCATCAGGGGGGGCAGGCGAGAGGGGCTTTCATCCCAAAATCTCCATGCAAATTTGGAATCATACTCCAAAATTACATGGATAATTTTCCAAAGATTCGACTGTAACCTTATCTGATAAAGGATAGCTCGTTCCTTGAGGAACGATCACGGTTAAATGATCAAGCTTTAAATCGTTTAAAGCAACCAGCATGGACTTTGTTATTTTAGGGCTTGAAGTGTATTTAAATTCAAACCCTAGCCGTTGGCCATCTTTCAAAATGAAGAGATCAAGTTCGGCTTGGTTTGACGTTGCCCAGAAATAGCAATCTGATGGGTCTGCTTGAAGCCGATAAATAATTTCTTCCATGGCAAATCCTTCCCAAGAAGCCCCAAGTTGTGGGGCGACTTGAAGTTGCTCAAAATTTTGAATGCCTAACAAGCAATGGAGTAAACCAGAATCTTTAAAATAGGTTTTGTGAGATTTTACTTGTCGTTTGCCTATATTTTCATACCAAGGCCGCAGCTGTCGAACCATGAAAGTTCCTTCCAAAATATCGATATATCTTTGGATTGTTTTGCTGGTTAGGCCTATATTCGTCGCAATTTGGGAAGCATTAAAGATTTGTCCGTGATAGTGGGCCAGCATTTGCCAAAAACGGCGCAGGATTCCTGGGTCAATGTCTATTCCCATCATTGCCAAATCCCGTTCTAAAAATGTTTTTGTATATTCTTGTCGCCATCGGTAGCTTGAAGGATCAGAAGATTCTAAAAAAGACCTCGGAAAACCGCCACGTACCCAAAGGTCTGTTAGAGAGCTATTCCCAACTTCGTGTAATTTAAAGGGGGGCAATTCAATATAAGCGATCCGTCCAGCTAATGTTTCACTGGATTGTTGGATTAAATCTCGTGATGCGCTTCCTAAGATTAAGTATTTTTGGGAAGTGTTATCTACTAAGTAGCGAAGGGTAGGAAACAAATTAGGCCGCCTTTGGATTTCATCAATTATGATCAATCCCTGAAGGCTTTGGAGGGTCAGTTGCGCTTCTTGAAGGCGCGCTGCGTCGATTTCATTTTCAAGGTCAAAGATATGGATAGGGGGCGGTATCTTAGCGGCATATTGTTTAGCTAAGGTTGATTTTCCACTTTGCCGCGCCCCTAAGATGGCAACAACAGGAAAGATTTTAAATAGATCTTCAATTTCCCTTAAAAAAGGTTTTCTTTCAATGGGCTGCAACGGTTCTACTCCCTTATTTAATAAAATTCTAACATATTCTAAGGGATTTCTCCATGCAAATTTGGAATCACACTCCAAAATTACATGGATCATTTGATCCATTTAGCGAATGAAAGTATCTCCATTCATTCTATCCCCTCTACCCTTGGGCGCAGCATCCCTCAACAATCATGGGCAATGACAAAAAATGCTTGCAAGCTTTCTCAATCATATGATAATAATTTAGCACTCACCGTGCGAGAGTGCTTACACTCGGAAACGGAGGGATCGAAAACCTTTAGGGAGAAGAAATGATGACATTTAGACCATTACACGATCGTGTGCTCGTAAAGCGCATTGAGGCAGAAGAGAAGACGAAGTCGGGATTGATCATTCCGGATACGGCCAAAGAAAAGCCGATGGAAGGCGAAGTGGTGAGTGTTGGTTCTGGCATTCGTCAGGAGAACGGGACGATTACCCCTTTGGATGTAAAGGCTGGGGACCGGGTGCTTTTTGGTAAGTGGTCCGGCACAGAAATTAAACTAGAAAATCAAGATTTTATCGTGATGAAGGAATCCGACATCATGGGAATCTTGGGTAAATAATAACTTAACCATTTTAAAAGAAGGAATTGAGAATCATGGCTGCAAAAGAAGTCCGTTTTTCTGCTGATGCCCGGGAGCGCATGCTTCGTGGTGTCGATATTTTGGCTGATGCCGTAAAAGTAACTTTGGGTCCAAAGGGACGCAATGTTGTTATTGAAAAGTCCTTTGGCGCCCCGCGCATTACGAAGGACGGTGTTTCCGTTGCGAAGGAAATTGAACTTTCCGACCGCTTCGAAAACATGGGCGCACAAATGCTGCGTGAAGTTGCCACCAAGACGTCTGACTTGGCCGGTGACGGTACGACAACGGCAACTGTTCTTGCTCAAGCAATTGTTCGCGAAGGAATTAAGGCTGTGGCTGCTGGTATGAATCCCATGGACTTGCGTCGTGGTATTGATATGGCCGTTGAATCTGTCATTTCCAATATTAAGACACAGTCAAAGACTGTTTCTACCAATGAAGAAATTGCTCAAGTTGGGACAATTTCTGCCAATGGTGAACTTGAAATTGGTCAAATGTTGGCCAAAGCTGTTGAAAAGGTTGGTAAAGAGGGTGTCATCACCATCGAAGAAGCCAAATCCCTACAAACAGAATTGGATATCGTTGAGGGCATGCAGTTTGACCGCGGATATATCTCTCCCTATTTCATTACGAATGCGGAAAAAATGCTATGTGAGTTAGAAAATCCTTTCGTTCTGATTCATGAAAAGAAGCTTTCTGGTCTCCAGGCTATGCTGCCCGTTTTAGAAACGGTTGTGCAGTCTGGTCGTCCTTTGTTGATCATCGCTGAAGATGTCGAAGGTGAAGCTTTGGCAACACTCGTGGTTAACAAACTACGGGGTGGACTGAAGGTTGCAGCCGTTAAGGCGCCGGGCTTCGGGGACCGCCGTAAATCCATGTTGGAAGACATTGCCATTTTAACAGGGGCTCAAGTTATTTCTGAAGACCTTGGTATTAAGTTGGAAAATGTTGATATTACCATGTTGGGAACGGCGAAGAAAGTGACCATCACGAAAGACGACACAACGGTTGTTGACGGTGCTGGTGACAAAACGGACATTCAAGCCCGTTGCAACCAAATTCGCGCTCAAGTTGAGGAAACGACTTCCGACTATGATCGTGAAAAGCTGCAAGAGCGCTTGGCTAAATTGTCCGGTGGTGTTGCTGTAATCCGCGTTGGTGGGGCAACGGAAATTGAAGTGAAAGAGCGCAAAGATCGCGTTGAAGATGCGATGCATGCAACACGCGCAGCCATTCAAGAAGGTATTGTTCCGGGTGGTGGTGTGGCGTTGCTCTATGCTCAAAAAGCATTGGAAGGCCTCAAGCCAGCTAACAATGATCAAGAAGTGGGTATCCGCATCGTTCGCAATGCGTTGTCCATTCCTTGCCGTCAAATCGCGTTGAATGCGGGTGCCGATGGTTCCATTGTTGTTGGTAAATTGATGGATGCTAATAATGCAACTCATGGATATGATGCTCAAAACGATCGTTATGGCGATATGTTAAAGTTCGGTATCATCGATCCGACAAAAGTGGTTCGCACCGCGTTGCAAGACGCGGCCTCTGTTGCCAGCTTGCTGATTACAACGGAAGCCATGATCGCTGAAAAGCCTGAACCAAAAGCACCAGCCGGTGGTGGCGGTATGCCAGGTGGCATGGGCGGTATGGGTGGCATGGGTGGTATGGATTATTAATCCTTACCAACTTAATCTATGTTATCAAAAAGGAAGCCTTGAAAGGGGCTTCCTTTTTTTATGAAAGTCAACTTTTCACTGGTTAACATTTTCACTGCCTTTGTGCTACCGTTATAGAGATGTAGTAGACTTCTTTCGTAACCGTCGCCTTTTGGCCCATGGCGTTGTCAAAAATTTGTTCGTGATCCTCATGTACTCTTATGTACACTCCGGTCACTCACAAATTGTTTCCTAGCCCTGAACCAAAATTCTTGGTTTCAAAAGAAGTCTAGTAAACTCAAATTCATAGAGTAGAAAAGGATCCCTGATGAGACAAATCCTCATTGCACCATCGATTTTAGCGGCGGATTGGTCCCAACTGGGTCAAGAGGTTAAATCCCTTGAAAAGGCAGGTGCAGATTGGATCCATGTTGATGTGATGGACGGGCATTTCGTTCCCCCGATTACGGTTGGTGCGCAAGCCGTTCAGGCATTACGTCCTTTGACGGCCCTGCCGATTGATGTCCATTTGATGATTACACCTGTTGATGCGCATATTGAGGCTTTTGCAAAAGCGGGGGCAAATATTTTGACCGTACACCCAGAAGCCGGTCCCCATCTGCATCGCACTCTGCAAACCATTCGATCCTTCGGTATAAAAGCAGGCGTTGCCCTAAACCCTTCTACACCCCTTGAAACAGTTTTGTCCATTTTACCTGCCGTAGATTTAATTCTCGTTATGTCGGTGAATCCAGGATATGGAGGACAAACTTTTATTCCCTATGTATTAGAGAAAGTTCGCATTTTGCGAAAAATCATTGATGACCGAAGCTTACCCATCTTATTGGAAATTGATGGGGGGATTCATGCTGAGACGGCTCCCTTAGCTATTGAGGCAGGCATTGATGTTTTGGTATCAGGGACGGCAATCTTTGGAAGGCTTGCGGATTCTACAGGTCACGCGTACGCATCTGCCATTGCAGGGTTGCGGGGCAGTAAATGACGATAAAATCTTTTTCAAACAATCTATCGCGATTTTTTCGCCAAGCGTGGCGTAACAGTGTTTTGTATCGTTTTACCCTCATGGGGGGGGTTACCCCGAAACACTTAACGGTGATGCCGACAGATCCCTGGCCGGGTGATATTTATGCAGGGCGTCTCCTGTTGGATGGGAAATTTATGATCGCAAATCAAGTGATTTCCATGACAGATTTGTGGATGCCAAGGGAGATGGATGTTGCGGTTTTGGAAGATCTCCATCGTTTTACCTGGCTACGGGATTTGCGTGCCCAAGGAGATAATTCAGCCCGTCGTTTGGCTAGACAGCTTATCGCCAATTGGATAGATCGAAATCAGGACTGGCAGCTTTATCCGTGGCAAGTGGGTATAACGGGACACCGCGTTGCGAATTGGATTGCTTTGTACGATTTCTTTTGTTCCAGTGCAGATGATAGTTTCCGTGGTCTGTTTTTTCGAGAAATTGCTCGACAGGTGCGCCATCTTAATTATTCTTGGGAGGATGCGCCAACCTCTCTAGAACGGCTTTTTGCTTTGAAGGGAATCATCTATGCAGCCATTGTTTTTCCTGAGGAAAGTTATCGTTTGGTTCCTTTACTGCTTCAGTTGGAAAAAGAAATTCAGGCACAAATATTGTCTGATGGGGGGCATGAAAGCCGATGCCCTCAAACCCATCTGATTGTACTGCGGGACCTGATCGATATTCGAGCGATGTTACGCTTGATTCATCATGAGATTCCTTCATTCTTGCAAGTATCGATTAGCCAAATGGCTCCCATTGTGCGTCTGTTCCGCCATGGAGATGGGGAATTGGCAACTTTTGGAAGCGACGCTCACATTCCTTCTCCCGTCATTGATATGGTGTTATCTTTAGCGGACGTTCGAGGCCGTCCGCCGGAACGGGCGTCGACCCTCGGATTTGAGCGATGTGTGAATAAGAGCAGCTTAATCCTTCTTAACGTTGGGGCAAAAGTAAAGGGCGTTCGACAGATGGCGTTGGAAGAAGGAACAGGCTCATTGAATTTTGAATGGAGCATTGGGCGAGATCGCCTTGTCATCCAAGGAGACTTGATTCTCCAAACGCACGAAGGAGAACATTTCCAAATTCCCGACTCAGTGGATCCAACATCCATTCAGCTCCATCGCATGAGCCAAGATGATCATGCCTTTCTCGATGCGACCTATACGCCTCTCGATAGTTTATCTTTTGTGCATCGTCGTCAACTTTATTTGGGTGGAAACCAGCTCAGTTTGCGGGGAGAAGATACGATTGAATCCCCGTGTGAAGCCATCTATGGCCTTCGATTTATCTTGGATAAAGATATTGAAGCTTCCTTTGTTTCTGGAAGGCGTGGGGTCATGATTCGTTTGCCCGCTCATGGGAAGTCCCCAAGAAATCAAGAAGGCCAACAATGGCGCCTCCTTGCCTCCAGTGTGGAAGAAATTTTGTGTGAACCATACGGGTCAAGTCAAGCCATCCTTTTGTTGGGGCGTACCAAAGCGCGAGAGCCTGTCTCTGTACAATGGGCTTTTTGTCAAGATTAACCTCGGGCATCTGTTATATCCTTCTCTATTTTTACTGTTCTCTTGAAATTATTCCTTAAAATTTTACATTAATACTTGTGGATTAACGTGAATTTTATGAATTATTAGGGAATTATAATATATGATTTAAATAATTATATATTCGGATAAAGGCTATTTTTATTTGAACATATTATAAAGGCAACATAAATGCAGAGTTATATAAAATATCTAATGCTTTCTATCCTATTGACGGTGTCCCCAATAGCGATGATTGAATCAACTGTTGCTTCAGATACTAAGGATTCTGATGGGGATGGTACTCCTGACTCTGCGGACCCGACTCCAAATGGAGATCCTTCACAGTCGGGTGGGCAACCAGGAGGCGCTGGAGCACAGCCAGGTGGACAGCCAGGGATGCCTCCTATGCAACCGGGAATGCCGATGCCTCAGCCTTCTTATATTACACCTCCTATGCCACCTCAACCATCCAGTGGAGATGGAGGAGCTGGGGCTTTGTTTGGCAACATTGCATCAGTGGCGAACAATGCGTTGACTCAATCTGGAGAAACGGCGCGCTTGGGCATTCAAACACAAGCGACAACCACGGAAGCTGCAAATCTGGAAAGAACCCAGCTGGCTTCACAAGACATGAACCTAAGAGGCAGCCTCGCACAACAACAGATGAACAATAATATGACGATGGCTATGGGTGGATATCACCCTGGCTATGGACCTCCAATGATGGGTGGTCAACCGATGGGTATGACGCCTCCGATGGGTGCCCAACCCATGGGTATGAATCCTTCCCCGATGGGTGGTCAACCGATGGGTATGACGCCTCCGATGGGTATGACGCCTCCGATGGGTGCCCAACCGATGGGTATGAATCCTTCCCCGATGGGTGGTCAACCGATGGGTATGACGCCTCCGATGGGTGGCCAACCGATGGGTATGAATCCACCAATGGGTAGTATGGGTGGTCAACCTGGTTTTGATCAGTCCGGCATGAGCCACCCTGGCATGGGTCAGCCTGGTATGGGCCAACCTGGTTTTGATCAGTCCGGCATGAGCCACCCTGGCATGGGTCAACCTGGCATGGGTCAACCTGGCATGGGTCAACCTGGCATGGGTCAACCTGGCATGGGTCAACCTGGCATGGGTCAACCTGGCATGGGTCAACCTGGCATGGGTCAACCTGGCATGGGTCAACCTGGCA
>CAMCRD010000071.1 GCA_945877185.1 Candidatus Finniella inopinata
TTTGACGGTCAAACGCCCCATGAGGTATACGTAAAAATAAAAAATCTGAATGGGGCGCCCCATTCAGAGACCAGATTAGCAGCGTAACATAATACGACTATAGCTTAACTTTGCTGCTAAACTGTCCAAATTTTGGGGACCACCTCTGAGATTAGAGGAGGAGAAGTTTCTCAGCAAACTCACCTTTTACATCAACAAACTTATTGAATTTGAGGAGAAAAACTCTATACTGCCCTTTAGAAAAACAATAATGCCTTTTAATAAAAAGTAGGCTCCGATGCGCAAACTATCTCTCTGTTCCTTAATTCTTTGCCTTGCCTTTTCCTCTTTGTTCTTATCTTCAGCCCACGCTCGATGGGCAAAATATGAGGATGCTCCTGCCGAAATAGAATTCAGCACGAGCGACATTGTTGTCGACAAAGAGGGGAAATCAGAAGAGGTTGTTGAAAAGCAAATCAAAATCCTGAATGAAACAGGGAGAAACCTTTTTGGTGTTGAGCGCGTTCATTTTAATGAAAATATTGAACAAGTAGAAATTCTCGAAGCAAAGACAATTGTCGATGGCCAGGAGCATATCGTCCCAAAAGAGATGATTGAAACAAAACCCCTGGCCAGTGAAGTCCGGGGATTTGACCAATTGTTTCAAATCCTTATTTCTTACCCCCACGTTGGGGTGGGGACCAAATTATATTTGAAGTATAAAGTGAAGACGCTCAAACAACCCTTGCCTAACTATTTTGCGTTAAAATATTCTTACGGCCAGGGGGCTTATTGGAAAAAAGCCTCCCTGAAACTTAAATCAGAATTACCCTTTCATATGCTGGTTAATGACCCCCATGAGCAACTCGAGGTTAAAGAATACAAAGAGGGAAAGTATTATAAGTTAGACATTACTTCAAAAAAACCAGCTTATAATGACCTCGCGAATGAGCCAGCCACCCATCAAATCCCGAATCACCTAAAAACATGGGTTAGCCTATCGACATTTGATCGTTTTGAAGACTTTTCCAAAGCACTCGCAAAAGACTACGAAGAGGCGATTAACCAAGACTTACCCCCCTTGCAAGAGTCCATCAGACAAGCAGCAGCCGATATCTCCAATCCTGTTGATCAAATAAATAAGGTCACCTCATTGCTGTCTGAAAAGATTCGCTACATGGGGGATTGGCGTACCATTGAAGGTAAGTTTGCGCCACGTTCCTTAAAGGCGGTTGCTGAGAGCGGTGTTGGAGATTGCAAAGATTTTTCCGCATCGACTGCGGCTATTCTCAAGTCACTGGGCTATAAGGCACAAGCCGTCGTTGTGATGCGGGGAACATCTTACATTCCCCCTAAAAAATCATTGCCCAGTTTCTTTATGTTTAACCATGCCATTGTGAAAGTAACCGCCAAGGACGGGAAAATATTTTGGATTGATCCAACCAATTTTGCCAGCATGGCCGATGGTATTTTCCCGGATATCTCTGAAAGGCCTGTCCTGGTTTTAGACACCAAAGAGCCGTCTTATGAAACAACTCCCCCCATTAACGATCAGCATTCCAAAATGGTCATCAAAGCGACTATGGAGGTGACAGACCGTGACATTTTAAAAACAGAAGGTGAACTTAAGCTTATCGGTGAAACTGCCCAGGAGTTTACAGGCGCTGCCTTAAGCCATTCTCTCCAGCTCATCGAAGAAGCCGTCATTCAAATCCTCAGCGGAGAAGCCTCCCCTTTAAAAAAGAAAGTCACATTGCCCCCTCTCGATTCTCGCATTGTTAAAGACCTGGTGGTTACTTATGCCTACGACCAAGAAAACAACCTTCTTCTCACGAATACGGGATCAGGGATTCTGTTTAACTTCTCCTGGGCTAATGATTTTATTAATACCTCTACTACCCAAGAAGGAACAACGTTTGTTGGTTTGCCCATGACCTTGCAGAGAACGACCACAATCAAGAATGTAGATGCCGAACAAGCAAAAGCCCTCGCTTACACGTTTAAAACCCCTTGGGTAGAAGCCAAACGGGAATGTTGCCTTTCGGATGACGGGGTCAAGATGGTGGAGAAAATCACCATCCTCAAAAGCTTTATTACCGCCCAAGAGGTAAAATCAAAAGAATTCCAAGAATTAAGGCAAACTATCAAAAAATTCTGCAGCAAGATTGCCCTTATCGTCTCAAAATTGCCAACCGAAAAACCGAAAGAAAGTGTCAATGTCCCCCTCGCCAAGGGTGGATAAGGTATGATAGGTTGAGGCAAAGATTTTTAGCCTCATGGGGAATTTTATGAAAATAGTTGTACCAAATGAATGTGTTGATTTTGAATGCCGTGTCGCCCTTACTCCTGAAGTTTCTAAGAAACTGACGGATTTAGGGCATGACATTGTCATTGAAAAAGGAGCTGGTGTTGCGGCAGGGATGCCCGATGCCGCTTATGAAGCTGTGGGCGCCAAAATTGCAAAGGACACCAAGTCCCTCTATCAAGGGGCTGAGATTATTATTCGGGTAAGCCCACCATCAAGTAGTGAGATCACAGCTTTACCAAAAGACAGTATTTTGATTGGGATGTTGAAACCCCATGGCAATGAAAAGCTTGCCACAGAATTGGCGAAGAAAAAGATTACGGCTTTTGCCCTCGAATTTATTCCGCGCATTTCTCGCGCACAAAGTATGGATGTCTTATCTTCTCAAAGCAACTTAGCGGGATACAAAGCGGTTGTTGATGCCGCTTCAACGTTTGGTCGGGCCATGCCCATGATGATGACGGCTGCTGGAATGATCCCCCCTGCCCGCGTCTTGATTTTAGGGGCCGGTGTTGCGGGCTTACAAGCCATCGCAACGGCGCGGCGTTTGGGAGCCATTGTCTCAGCATTTGATGTACGGCTCGCCGTTAAAGAGCAAGTCGAAAGCTTAGGGGCAACTTTTGTTGAAGTCGAATCTTCCGAAAGTGGCGAAGGCGCCGGTGGATATGCAAAAGAAATGAGCGATGACTATAAAAAACGTCAGCAAGCCAAACTGGAAGACGTGATGCGCCAACAAGATATCGTCATCACAACAGCCCAAATTCCTGGAAAGCCAGCGCCAATTTTGATCACCGAAAAGATGGTCAAAGACATGAAGACTGGTTCCATTATTGTTGACCTAGCTGTGGAAACCGGTGGCAACTGCGCCGTCTCAGAACCCGGGAAGATTGCCCAAAAGCATGGCGTAAAGATTCTGGGATATCCTAATTTTCCCAGCCGCATTCCTTTTGATGCAAGCCAAGTTTACGCCCGAAATGCCCTAAATTTCTTGCACCTGCTTTTAGCTTCGGACAAGAAAACATTGGCCATCGATTGGAAGGATGAAATTGTGATGGGCGCCGCCTTGTGCCATGAGGGAGACGTGATTCACCCAACCCTTAAAGCTGCGCCTCCAGCTCTTAAAACCGAGCGTTCAATCTCTAAAGCTGTTCCTAAAGCTCCACCTAAGAAGGTCGCGCCCTCAACCTCTAAAACCACACCTAAAGTGGCCCCCTCAAGCCCTAAAGCCGCGCCGAAGAAAAAAAAGGAGAAATAGCATGGATATGCGAAGCATTGTCGATAAAACGGGTAAAATGCAAGAAGCTGCCCAAATTCTGCTGGATGAAGCGAACGCTTTGCGTACCGTCGCCAAAGGCGTGATGGAAAAGTCCCAACACGGCGCTGACGTTGACCCCTTTATCATGGGATTAACCGTCTTCATTTTGGCTTGTTTTGTTGGATACTATGTGGTTTGGAAAGTAACCCCTGCGTTGCATTCTCCCTTAATGTCCGTGACCAACGCCATTTCCAGCGTCATTATTGTTGGTGCCTTATTAGCCGCAGGCCCCAGCATCGGCAATATCTCGACGACCTTTGGATTTTGTGCAGTTGTCCTTGCCTCCATCAACATTTTTGGAGGGTTTATCGTAACCCAGCGGATGTTGGCCATGTTCTCTAAAAATAAATAAGGAGTTCCCTCGTGTCTTCGAATATGTCGTCTTTTTTGTACCTTATCTCTGCGGTCTCTTTCATTATGGCCTTGCGCGGTTTATCTTCCGCTGCAACCTCCCGATTGGGAAACCTTTATGGCATGTTTGGCATGGCTGTTGCGATTTTAACCACCCTCTTGACCCCCACTATTTCCCGCTATGGGATTATCTTAGCTGGAATTGCTGTCGGTGGCGGTATTGGCGCAATTATTGCTAAAAAAATCCGTATGACCGCATTACCGCAGTTGGTCGCAGGGTTTCACAGCCTCGTCGGGTTAGCAGCCGTTCTTGTCGCAGGCGCTGCGCTTAATGCGCCTGATGCTTATGGCATTGGCGCCATTGGTACCTTGAAAGCCTCCAGCCTCGCCGAAATGGGGCTCGGAAGTGCCATTGGGGCAATTACATTTACAGGGTCTTTGATTGCTTTCGGAAAATTACAAGGTCTGATCAGTGGGAAGCCCCTGTCTTTTGCGGGACAACATTTGTTAAATGCAGCCCTGGGCGCTGCCATTGTCTTTCTCCTGGTTATCTTCATGATGACAGAGTCCCATTTTATCTTTTGGATGTTAACGCTGGTAGCTTTAAGTTTAGGGTTCCTTTTAATTCTGCCCATTGGCGGCGCCGACATGCCTGTGGTTATTTCCATGTTGAATTCTTATTCTGGGTGGGCTGCTGCGGGTATTGGGTTTACCTTAAGCAATAACTTGCTCATTATCATCGGCGCCCTGGTTGGCGCATCGGGCGCTATCTTGAGTTACATCATGTGCAAGGGCATGAACCGGTCTATTTTCAATGTCATTTTGGGAGGCTTTGGAACAGACCCAGCAACGGCGGCAGCCAATGCCAGCGCTGCTTCTGACCGCCCTGTAAAAGTCAGCAGCGCGGAAGATGCCGCCTTCATTTTATCCAATGCCCAATCCGTCATTATCGTTCCTGGATATGGGATGGCAGTTGCCCAAGCGCAACATGCTTTGCGCGAAATGTGCGACCATTTAAAGAAAAAAGGCGTGAAAGTTCGCTATGCCATTCACCCTGTCGCGGGCCGTATGCCAGGCCACATGAACGTTCTTCTTGCCGAAGCGAATGTTCCTTATGAAGAAGTTCAAGAGCTTGATGAAATCAACAGCGACTTTTCAACCACCGATGTTGCTTTTGTAATTGGCGCTAACGACATCACAAACCCGGCCGCAAAAACAGATGCCTCATCCCCCATTTATGGAATGCCGATTCTGGATGTGGAAAAAGCCAAAACGGTCTTGTTTATTAAGCGTTCCTTAGCCTCCGGTTACGCAGGGGTCGATAACGACCTGTTTTACCGTGACAATACATTTATGGTCCTTGGTGATGCCAAGAAAGTTTGTGAAGACGTGGTGAAAGGTTTATAGGTTGGTTTTTGAAAGCACTTTTATGATCCCAAAACCTATTCTCATTAATCTACCCGAAGTCATTGAAACGTCTCGCCTGTTATTAAAAATGCCTCAAGCCGGATATGGCGCAGACCTTTATGACGCCATCATAGATGGCTATGATGATTATGTAAAATGGCTTGGTTGGTCATCTTCAATCCCAACACCAGAAGCGGTTGAAGAAGATTGCCGGAAACACCATGCCGAATTTATTTTGCGTGACTTCATTCGCTATATCATTTTCGAAAAAGCAACAAACCAGATCATCGGGCGATGCGCTTTCCCCTCTTTTCAAACCATTTGGCCCATCCCTCAATTTGGAATCAGCTACTTTATACGGAACAACGCCCGTAACAAAGGTTTTGCCTCTGAAGCCGCTCATGCCCTAACTATTTTGGCCTTTCGAACATTAGGCGCGAAAAAAGTGGAAATATATTGTGATGCTGAAAATATCGCTAGCCAAAAAATACCTCAGAAGCTTGGGTTTGCTTTAGAATACTCCCAAAAAGGAGGGTGGCCAAGACCTGACAATCAGCTCGCTGACCTTCTAACTTATTCTATTTTCTCTGAAAAGCCATTGCCAAACTGGAATGTAAAATTCTAGCAAGCAAAGCAAGGAGACCCATGCATTTTTGGTCTTAGTTTAGAAAGGTATTGCATTTCTCCTTCTCACATTGCATCCTCCCCGCGTCCTATGGCATCCTTTAGGTGTTGAAGGAGACCAACGCCATGGATCATAAGAAATTTCAATCCTTATATGATCAATCTATAACAGACCCAAAAAGGTTTTGGGCAGAACAAGCCAAACGCCTTGATTGGATTTCTTTTCCAACCATCATAAAGAATACGTCTTTTCAAGCCCCCAACGTCTCCATTCAGTGGTACGAGGATGGGATGCTGAATGCCTGCTATAATTGTGTGGATCGTCATTTATCAGCGCGTGCGGCCGATACAGCCATTATTTGGGAAGGAGACACGCCAAATGACGTGCGCCGACTAACCTACCAAGAACTTTATGAGGAAATTTGCCGCCTCGCCAATGCCTTGAAAGCGCAAGGTGTTCAGAAAGGAGACCGCGTCCTCATCTATCTTCCCCTGGTACCCGAAGCCACTGTATCCATGTTGGCTTGTGCGCGAATCGGCGCTATCCATTCCGTCGTCTTTGGGGGATTCTCCCCTCAATCTATTGCCAACCGTATTGAAGATTGCGCCCCCAAAGTGATCATTACGTCAGATGAAGCTTTACGGGGAGGCCGGATCTTACCTTTTAAGAAAAATGTGGATGAAGCTATTTCTCTGGCAACAAGCCATACCCTTAATTCTGTCATGGTCTTAAAACGCACCGGAAACCCAATTCCGTGGCAAGACGGACGGGACGTTTGGTATCACGAAGCCATTGCCGCCGTCTCTCCAGTTTGTCCGGTCGAACCGATGGGAGCCGAAGACCCGCTGTTCATTCTTTACACATCTGGCTCCACCGGCAAGCCAAAAGGTGTTTTGCATACAACGGGCGGGTATATGGTGTTTGCCGCCCTTACCCATGAGACCGTCTTTAATTATAAACCGGGTCAAATTTATTGGTGTACGGCTGATGTTGGCTGGATTACAGGCCACACGTACGTTGTTTATGGCCCCCTAGCCAATGGCGCGACTATCGTGATGTTTGAAGGGATCCCAACTTACCCAACAGTGTCACGGTTTTGGGAAACCATCGATCGACATGCTGTGGAGGTTTTCTATACCGCGCCAACAGCCATCCGCACCTTAATGAGAGAAGGAGATGCCCCCGTTAAATCCACAAGCCGCACAAGTTTAAAGGTTTTGGGAACAGTCGGAGAGCCTATCGACCCAACAGCTTGGGCTTGGTACCATGATGTTGTGGGGGATGGCCGATGTCCCATTGTGGATACCTGGTGGCAGACCGAAACGGGGGGCATTTTGCTAAGCCCTATACCGAATGTGTCTCGTCAAAAACCTGGCTCCGTTACCCAGCCATTCTTCGGCATCCAAACCGCCATCGCCGCACCGGATGGGACGCGCCTGATCGGAGAAGCCACAGGCAATCTGATTATTGAGGACTCCTGGCCGGGCCAAGCGCGTACGATTTATGGAGATCATAATCGTTTTGTCCAAACTTATTTTTCGACAGTCCCTGGCGCTTATTTTACAGGCGATAGCTGTCATCGAGATGCCGACGGGGACCATTGGGTCATTGGACGGGTGGATGATGTTTTAAATGTCTCCGGCCACCGCCTGGATACAGCTGAAGTCGAAGGCGCCCTGGATGCGCACCCCCTGGTTGCGGAATCCGCCGTTGTCGGCTTTCCCCATGATATCAAAGGACAAGGAATCTATGCTTACGTTGTGAGCAAAAAGGGAATTGATCCCTCAGATACCAATCGGGAAGAGTTGATTCAATGGGTTCGAAAAGCCATCGGTCCCATTGCAACCATTGACCATTTACAGTGGGCGGAGAACCTCCCAAAAACCCGTTCCGGCAAAGTTATGCGCCGCATCTTACGCAAGATTGCTGAAGGAGATGTCTCAAACCTGGGAGATACGTCAACATTAACAGATCCCGAAGTCGTTGAGGCGTTGCTCCAGAAACGAAGTGTGGTATAAAGTGATCAGGTTCTATCGTAAAATTTTAAAACGCCCTTTAACGAAAAAATAAGGATTGTGGACAGTCCCATGCGTATCATTTTTATGTTTCTTATGGTGCTCACAGCAGCTTATGCAGAGAGTGATCCCGTCCTATCGATCGTGCCTAAGCTAGAATCCCTTGTTCAAAAGGCGATGCATCAAAAAAAGATTCCTGGTGTCGCTGTTGCTGTCGTTTCAAAAGGTAAAATCATTTATATGAAAGGATTTGGCGTCCGGACCGTTGGACAACAGGCCCCTGTTGACAAAAAAACGCTTTTTCAAATAGGGTCTATCTCTAAGGCTATTTCATCAACCCTCATCGCCATATTAAACCGGGCACAAGAGATTAGCCTCGACCACCCTATAGAAATAATTCCAGGGGCAACCTTATGGCATGTCCTGAGCCATTCAACAGGCATACCATCCGCTGGATTTAATGCATTGATTGAGCGGGGTGGCTCTCCTTTGGAAGCGGATAAAAAGATTCAAAGCATCACCCTCGAAGAACAACCCGGGACAAAATTTGCGTATCATAACGTTGTTTATAACCTACTCACAAATGTCATTGAAGACCAGAGCAAAGCCTCCTTTGAATCAGTCTTACAAAGAAAATTACTAAAACCTCTCAATATGACAAACACCTCTTCTACCTGGGATGCTTTTATTTCGCAAGAAAATCGCGTTTCCATACATGTTTCAAAGAAGGTAAAACTAAAGGGAAAGAAGGGCGCAATGGCGAAAATAGTCATGCAAAAAGCCCCATACCGTAAAGATTACACAAATTTTCCCGCCGCTGGAGGCTTCAGCAGTAATATCCATGATATGGCCCTTTTTTTAGCAGCTGTCATGGGCGCGCGACCGGATGTCATCTCTTCCCAAGAACTAGACTATTTTATCCGTCCGGTGATTCATACGCCAGATCAATGGCACCGAACTCGAAACCATCGGGACCGCATTACCGAAACACAGTACGCACTGGGATGGCGACATTTGACGTTTGCTGGGCGCCCCCTTGTCTTTCATGGAGGATGGTTGCGGGGATTTTCTACGATGCTCGCTTTTTTACCTGAACAGCAAGTTGGGATTGTCATTTTGCAAAATGCAGAGTCTTCACTCGCTTTTCGGCTCTCCATGCAATTTTTTGACTGGGTACTCGGTCTTCCCGCGAAGAAATGGATTGAGTAGCCTTCTCATGGAATATATCTTTATTTTTATCGCTTATCTCTCAGGATCCGTGCCGTATGGATTGATTTTCACGAAACTCTTCAGTGGCGTCGATGTTCGAAAAATTGGCTCTGGCAACATTGGGACAACGAATGTATTGCGAACGGGCCATAAAAGCATTGCTGCTGCCACGTTAGTTTGTGACGTCCTGAAGGGATTCTTACCCATTATCTTGGCTTCCCATGTTGGAATTGAAGGAATTCCTCTCCTGGCAGTTGCTTTTGCAGCTGTTCTTGGGCATGTCTTCCCCATTTGGCTGAGATATCAAGGCGGAAAAGGTGTTGCCACCTCCCTTGGTGTGTTTGGGGCCTTGTCCTTACCGTTAGGCGTTTTTTCAACCTTTATGTGGATCATCATTACCCGATTTGTCAAAATCTCATCCTTATCGTCCTTATGTATCTTTGCGCTCTCGCCCATTTTTGCCGCCCTTGTCCTCTCCTGGTCTATGGCCATCTTTTGCTTCTTTATCGCTCTTTTAATTTTTTGGACCCATCGGTCTAATATTCAACGTTTAATGGCAGGAAAAGAAGCCGAAATTGGGGAAACTCAAGAGGGAAATTGACTCTTTCCCCCCTATCACAATAAAAATATCTTCCACAAAAAATAGTTAATAAAAAATAGAGGGTATTAACCAAAGATAGCATTTAATGAACATACCTTATTGACGTGAACGGCAGCAAAGATGGCCATAGTAATATCAACCATCTCTCGTGACTTAGAAACAACGATAGACTTTCTGCGAAAGCGCGCGAACCAATGTCGTTGCGCTCCGTTATTTCGCTCTATCTCGACAGTGTCACTGGTCATGCAATATTCCCCCTTTATGGTCACTGAAAATTCCCCCCCTGACCAAAGGAGGACATCATGTCAAAAGAGAGAGAATTGGATCACAATACTCTTCAACCCTCAACGTTGGAGAGAAAGATGGTCAGAGAAGGACA
>CAMCRD010000072.1 GCA_945877185.1 Candidatus Finniella inopinata
ATTGTCCTCTCTATTCAGTCTTCAAGCAAGGCCTGATTCGCTTTCAGTTTCTACTTGCTCAGTCGGCTGTTGGAGTTCTAGAAACCCTTTTAAACCTCTTGGAATTGGCTAAAAATGGAACCTTTTAAAAAAGTGACGGGTAGTGAGAGATCAATGTCAAAATGTGTTGCCACATTTAAAATACGGGCTAAAACCTTTGGGCCATAATCTGCGGGCTTGAGGTCGGCAAGCCATTCCGTTGCGGTATTATCGAGGGAAAGAGGGTCAGAATCGATGCAGCGCAAATACACCTCTTCCCATTTGTCCAAATGGGAGAACATATTGTGACGGTCAAGCTTCACCTTGTTATTTTCAACAGGGATTTGTTTAGGATTTTCTTTCATGCATGCGCTTAGTGTAAGGTCGACGTTGTTCTGGTTCTCTCTTAGTTTTTCCTCAACGACGAAATAAAGTTCAGGCCAAACGGCGAGCATAATCTCATTAAATCTAGGGGTTAAGTGAGTGCGCAAAAATTCTTGCAGAAGCGTTATTTTATGACTAACTGTTTGAGGATACCAAGCATGAAATGAAATGTTTGGGTAAAATTCCTTAAGAAAATCCAGCCATTGAAAAAGCAAGAGGTGCGGGGCTTGGCTTAAGAAAGCGAGGCGTATTTTTGCAGGAAGGATGCGGGACGAGTGAAGTAATTTAATCCATTCTGCAATGCTAATGAGGTTGTAATGATCGCTAACTTCATAACGAAGCTCAAAAACACCTCCTTTGCTCTCTAGGTTGGTCGCCAACCCTGCGGGTGATAGCGAGCCGTGTAAGGGCAAAGTGAAGAGTCTGATTAACCCATCAAAAAAAAGCTGGTCTTCTTGATTCAGTTCTAAAGATCCAAGCCAAAGTTGGTGCAAAAGGTCATTGACAAGTTGATCTGGTGTTGGCTGTTGGTTAGAGCATTGAGATGTTATCATTTTGATGGATCGTTCATACTTTTCAAATTTTTGAATTTGTGCATTTTGCAAGACGCTTGCTTCCTCTTCAGGTTTTAGCCCAAGAGATTGAAAGAAAGATTGGACATGTGGGGTCATGCCCAGAAAATATTGTTTGGCTATCGAAACCATCCCCTCCCAGCTTGGATGAGGCTTCTTCTCCAGAGAAGGAACTAACGTCAGGAGGCGATCAAGAAACTCTAAAGCTGTAGGGGGGGATAAAGAAGATATATCAGCGTAGTGGATCAGATCTTGCACCATCTTCTTTATAGGATAAGTAGACTGTATCAATGAATCACACATTGCGTATTGGTTTATGATTGTAGGGATACCAGTCCAATCTGATTCAGATGCTGGTTTAATGAAGGTTTCATAGATAATCGGCTTTTCAGCAGTATCAAGGAGTTTCTTCCAGGCTTCTAGCACAACACTTACGTAAAACATGTGGTCCTCTTCTGCCCATTTATATTGATCTTGAAAAAAAGTTTGTGCTTTTTCATCAACACTATTTTTAAGTTCTTTGAAGAGATTCTCTGGCAAAAGACGTATGTGAAGATTTTTTAAAATTAGATCGAAATTTTTTAATGTTTCATGGGCATCTTCTAGCTTTCGTTTATTTTTTTTCCTTTCTTCTAGTGATTCTATAAGCTCTTGATATAAAGTTGTTTTTTTTATTAATTCAAGGCTATCCGTTGACTTCCTTTCATTCTCTTCTTCAATTGCTGTTGCGTTTTCTTCTGTTGTTTTTTGAAACTGTTGATGCAGTTCTCGTTGCTGTTTACGGAGTTCTTCAATTTTTATGGCCGTGCTATTATCGATTGGTGAATTTTCAACAAGGCTGTCTAATCCCGCCTCTTTTACTTCGAAAGTGATGTCTTGTTTTTCTGAAACTTCCGTAACGGAGGTTGTTTCCAAGGGGAGAGGCGATATTTCAGAGGCTGTATTCTGGGTAAGAAGGGTTAATTGTTGCTGTAATTCTAAAATTTTCTCGTCATTTTTAGTTTGTGCCCCTTTAAGATTGGATATTTGAGAGGTTGCGAATGCTTTTTGATCATTGAATTCCCCGATTTCTTTAAGATATTCGTTTATTTTTTCGTGATAACAGTTTGAAGCTTCTTCAAAGGAATTTAATTCTTCCAAAGAGATTATATGGATTTTACGAAGTTTTTTAATAATGGGGGGGATAATCTCCGTAAAAAATACGGGGGTCGTCTGAACTTTCTTTTTCGCATTTTCCAGAAGTTGTCTATTGCATTCGTATTCAAAAGGGCGGACTTTCTGAAAAATTTGACCATAAGTGATGCCAGGAGTTTTTAAATTTTTTGTAATGATGCTTTGGATTCGTAAGATTTCAGGAATGGTTTCCTCGCGTGCGGTAAGGGTCAGCCCTAAAACATTCGCTTTGCTTAACCCCATCGTACCAAGAATATCGTCAGCTGTGGTTAAGTTATGTTTTTGAATAAATTCATCAAAGCTTTTTTGGGTTTTTGTTAGTTGTGTGAGGAAAAAGGGCAACCCCAAAAGCATCTTATCAGATTTAAATTCTCCTTTGACGTCTTCCGGGATTTTTTCATCCATTAAAAGAAGATAAAAGATATTATGCCTGATAAGATAATGGTTTTTATCATTTATTTCCGTAAATGAAGGCTGAAAAATTGAATCATCCCCTACGCCTGCCGCTCTCATTATGTTAAATTTTTTGTTATTTTTTATGAGCACAAAATTTTCTGGTGATGCATCTTCTCCCGTTACAAAGGCGGACAATACCCGTATACCAGCGTCAACAGAGATTTTACCAAGCAGTTTTTTGAAAGAGCCCTGGCCAATGGCAATTTGATTTAACAAGTCGCCAAGGATTTGACTTTTATGATTTTTGTGGATGGTAATAAAGTCTAGATTTTTGTTTTCACTCCAGCCATCAGGATTTGTTATATACTTTTCAGAATAGGAGGAAGCAAAACCCAGTTTTCGGTTGCTGGGGGGCTCATAAAAAGGAACATCCCCACAGGCGCCTACGAGCATGGGATCTGGGGAAAAACCAAACAAACTGTCAAACCAAAATTGGAAGATTTGTTCCCGTGTGTAGGAAAGGTAGCCTTCTCTCCCTTTGTTAAAGATCAGATTATCGATAACGCTGCTAAAAGTAAGGATTGTTTCGACATCGCATTCTGCTTGGTTAAAGCATAGAGGCCCCTTAGACTTTAAGCTGCATACCTTTCTTGCTTTTGTTTGAGGAATTCTGACAAGGAATTGCCCAGGTATATCCAGGTATGCCTTAGGCGAAAGGTTATCATAAGCTGCCTCTGGGCGTTGTTGGAACGAGAGTGTAAAATTATTGTAATACCCAAGAAGCCCACAGAGCGGGTCTGAGAGAGGGTCTACGATGAATTTCGCATGAACCAACAATAAAACTTGTTCTTTAAAATCATTCACATACGATTCCCAGTGATTCGGTTGAACAAAGATGTCTGAGAGATTTTTTTTGACGTTTCTCTTAGAAGTTTCTTTTTTCATTCTTATAGGAAGAGGGGTGTCCGACCTACTCTGTGGAGCAGAGTAGGATTGCTGGGTTTTTGAAGAAGACAATGCTCCTTTATTCAGCAAAGAGGAATGCTTTTGTGGGGATATTGGAAGAGAACGTGTGGAGTAGGCCTTTGAAGGGGAATGGTTTTGTCGCATAGGCGGTGGTGAAATAGTGACGATTTCAAGGGAATCTTTTTCTGGATTGTTAAGAGTTTCTTCGACGAATTTGTCTTCACATAAGCAGAAATTTATAGGTAGGTCTTCGTAATTTTCGGCCAAACCTTTTGCCTCTTCAGTATCGGTGATAAGGTTTGAATATCTAATAATTTCCCATAAAGCGCTGCCTCTTACGTGAAAAAAAGACGTCAACGCATGTAACATAACGTCTAGGGGTTCCAGGTCTGTTGGTAGGGTTGCTTCTATCCCTTGGAGGCTGAATATTAATTCCTTGCGTGAACCTACGAGCTGAGCTGCTTGTATGTGGAAAAAGCTCATCCATTTATATATCTCTACAAGATCCTCACGAAGCATTTTCTTTTGTGTTAATTTGTCATCTATTTTAGCAGCAAATTGTATCCACTGATGGTGATACCAAATAGTGTGATTTGCATATATTTGCATAAATTTCCCGTAACTTATCAACAATTGCCATTTTTCGATAAAATTTTTAAGGAGATTCGTAGCGGTTATAATGGGTTGGAAATGCTTAAAAACGGGAAAACCGATAAGCGCACGTCGTTGCTCTATGGTTAATAAGTCTTCTGGGTGACGTAATGACCCTAAGAGCGCATCGAGTTCTTCCTGAAAAGATTTGTGTGTTGAAAGCCTAGAGCGTTTTTCATGAATCTCTTCTTTGACAGACACAATAACATCTTTTTTTCCTTGAGTGGTTATATTGGCTTCTTCTTGCAGTCCTTTGATTCTTTTTTCTCCTCCCTGAATACGATCCTCACACAATTGGGTAAGGGAGTCATCGTGGAAAAAACTAAGATTTACAGAAAAATCATCTTCCATAGCCAAGATGGGGCTGAGCAGTAGGAGGGATACAATGGCTACGACTTTCACTATTTTCTCTTCTCGAAAGCAGGTGTCCATATGGTTTACTCTAGCATAGAATATTTAATTAAAATAACAACCATATTTTTATAAAATTAAACAAATTTTTGAAAAAAATTTACTCTTAAATTTAAAGATATTTGATTAAATTTAATTTTTAGGATGAATAGCGAACACTCAAATAGACAATATACATAAAAAGCCCGCCTTCGTTACGCTTCGCTTCACTACGTCGTGGCATCACGCTTCGCACGCTACTCCGTGATAAATCACGTCCGCCGTCGCGCGAAGCGCTAAGGCGAGATAGCGAAGATGAATGGCGCGTCCTAGAGGATTATCGCATATCGCTTTGCTCATGCGTTGCCTTCGCTTACGCTTCGGCTCGAACCTCTAGAGGTTCTCATCCACTGAGACACTTTATAAACAAAAACCCTAAAGCTCAAGAGGCGCTGCGCTATTGCTCTTGACCTTTAGGGTTTTTGTTTATATGGCGCGTCCTAGAGGATTCGAACCTCTGACCCACGGCTTAGAAGGCCGTTGCTCTATCCAGCTGAGCTAAGGACGCATTGTCGGGATAATCGCAGTAAAGAAGAAACACCCGTAAGCATTGCTTCCTTGATTAGTCACCTGAAAACTTACACTTGCATGATATCTTTTTGCTTGACGCTAAGCAAGTCGTCAATCTTTTTGATGTGGTCATCTGTGATTGTTTGAACGTCACCGGAAAGGCGGTGGTATTCATCTTCAGAGATGTCACCGTCCTTTTCCCATTTTTTCAGCATTTCCATACCATCTCGGCGGACATTGCGCACGCTGATGCGCGTATCTTCGGCATATTTTCCAGCGATTTTAACCAATTCTTGACGACGTTGCTCACTCATGGGGGGCAGGGGGATTCGGATGAGCTGGCCATCGGCTGAAGGATTTAAGCCAAGGTCTGAATCCCGAATGGCTTTCTCTACAGCTTTGACCATGCTCTTATCCCAAACCTGAACAGTTAAGAGTCGAGGTTCAGGGACACCAATCGTTCCGATTTGATTAAGCGACATCACGGACCCGTACACATCAACTTTAATGGTATCAAGTAAATTCACGGAAGCCCGACCTGTCCGAAGGCCTGTAAACTCACGTACAAGAATGTCAAACGCGCTATCCATGCGTTTCCCAAGGTCATTTAATCGAGCGTCTGTCATATGTTGATTCCTTTATTGATGTTTAACCCTTAGGGGGCTATAAAAATTAACATGTGCATTTCTTCTTCGATTTATGAGCCATCTGCGTCGTTATTTTTGCGCTTCCGGTACGCACTTAGCTTAGGCTATGCTTGCGTTCCGGTTCTCAAAATAACTTGCACCTGACTCATAAATTCCTCGAGTAAATGTACAGTTTATTATTTATAGCCCCCTTATTCTTTTTCCGTAATGAGGGTAAAGTTCCCTTTACCACGGATAACCTTAGCAAAGCACCCTTGTTCATAAATAGAGAAAATAGCGATCGGAATCAAGTTTTCCCGCGCTAAGGCAATGGCTGTTGCGTCCATGACGCCTAAATTGCGCGTGAGAATGTCGTCGTAAGAAAGAATGGGATGAAATTCAGCTGTGTGGTCTTTCAAGGGATCGGCGCTATAGACGCCATCTACCTTCGTGGCTTTTAAGAGTAAATCACACCCCATCTCAGACGCTCGTAGGGCGGCGGCCGTATCTGTTGTAAAGAAAGGGTTTCCCGTACCCCCCGCAAAGATGACAACGCGGTCTTTTTCTAAGTGATGGATGGCGCGGCGACGAATATAGGTCTCTCCAATAGCTTCAATGGGGAAGGCACACATCACACGACAGGGGATATTTGCCTGTTCAAGGGCATTTTGAAGGGCTAAGGCATTAATGATTGTAGCCATCATGCCCATATAGTCAGAAGTGGCGCGGTCAATGCCATGGGTTTTGGCGCCAGCAACGCCGCGGTAGATGTTGCCGCCTCCAACCACGATGCAGACTTGGGTGCCTAAATCACGGACTTGGGCGATTTCAGAAGCCATTTTTTCCAGCATCTCTTGGCTGATGCCTTGGGAATCAGAATCGGATCCAGCCAGAGTACCAGCTAGGGCTTGACCAGAAATTTTTAATAATACCCGGCGATGGAGAGGTTTTGAGGAAGAGGAGGGAGGATTCACCATCGCATTTTATACCATCTAAAAATAGGGGGCTTGCATTATCCTGTAATACCGGCTTGTGCTTGTACTTCAGCGGCAAAGTTAGACTCAGCCTTTTCAACACCCTCGCCCAAGGCATAGCGGACATAAGCCTTTAAGTGGACAGGGGCTCCTAGTTCTTTAGCGGCATTTTCTAACATGTCACGAATCTTGGTTTTGCCATCAATAATGAATGTTTGTTCCATCAGGACAACTTCTTCATAGAATTTACGCAAACGTCCATCAACCATTTTGGCAATGATCTCTTCCGGACGGCCAGAAGCTCGCGCTTGTTCCGTCACAATCGTGCGTTCCCGCTCTAATAAGGAAGGGTCTAAGTCTTCGATGAGTAAGGCTTGAGGATTGGCGGCAGCAATATGCATGGCAATACGTTTACCAAGGTCAGCCAACTGTGTCTTATCCCCTGAAGATTCTAAAGCAACGAGCACACCGATTTTCCCAAGGTTAGGGGCGACCGCATTGTGAACGTAAGAAGCCACGTGCCCTTGAGAAACACTCAATCGCACGATACGACGCAAATGCATATTCTCTCCGATAACGGCAATTAGGCGCGTGATTTCTTCATCAACGGTTGCGGATTCGCCTGGGAATGCGGCAGTCTTTAGGGAGTCAATCGTATGGTCATGCTTTGCGGCAATAAGGGCTGTGGTGCGCACCAGATTTTGGAACGTATCGTTTCGGGCAACAAAGTCTGTTTCAGCATTAATCTCAACAACAGCGCCAGCAATTCCATTGCTAGTGTCATCAATAGCAACGCCAACAAGGCCCTCTGAGGCAACGCGTCCTGCTTTCTTTGCAGCAGCGGCGAGACCTTTTTTACGAAGCCAATCGATGGCAGCTTCCATGTCGCCTTCAACTTCTGTGAGGGCCCGCTTGCAATCCATCATGCCAGCGCCCGTTCTTTCCCGTAAATCTTTAACCAGACCTGCTGTAATTTCTGCCATAATTCATTCTCCTTAAAAACGAAAAGATACCTTAAAACAACTCTTATTTAGTTTTTGTCGTCTTTTTCCATATCTTTTTCTCCAGTATCTGTGGGGGGGGCGTCATCCCCGGCTGTGTCTTCAGTTTTTGTTTCTGTCGTCTCGTCGGCAATAGGTGCTGATAAGGCAACGGCTACGTCCAACGTCTCAACAGGCATTTCGGCTATAATTTCTGCATCAAAATCCTCAACAGGAACTTCCACAGCATCACCCAAATCAATACCAGCAGAGGTCATCTCTGCCTGCAAACCATCTAATACAGCTCCGGAGATCAGTTCACAATAGGTTCCAATAGCGCGCAAAGCATCATCGTTTCCAGGAATAGGATAAGTAACACCCTCAGGGTCAGAATTGCTGTCGAGAACGGCAACGACGGGGATATTTAAACGACGGGCTTCTAGAATGGCGATTGCCTCTTTGTTGGTGTCGATGACAAACAAAATATCAGGCAACCCACCCATTTCACGAATACCACCGAGGGCCATTTCCAACTTATTATAAGAGCGCTCCAAATCCAGGGTCTCTTTTTTCGTCAACCCGGCTTGGCTGAGGCGCTCTTCCATTTCTTTCATACGCTTAATAGATTGGTTCACGGTCTTCCAATTGGTCATCGTGCCACCTAACCAGCGATGGTTAATGTAGTATTGGCCACAGCGCTTGGCATTTTCTTTAATTTTTTCAGAGGCTTGAGCTTTTGTTCCGACGAACAAAACGCGGCCGCCTGCAGCAACGGTATTTCGAATGGCTTCCATGGCTTGGTGCAGCATGGGAACCGTTTGTTGAAGGTCCATAATATGGACGCCGTTTCGAATGCCGAAGATATAGGGGGACATTTTGGGATTCCAGCGACGTGTGTGATGTCCGTAGTGAACACCTGCTTCAAGTAGCTGGCGCATGGTAAACGTTGGCATAGCCATTGAATTTTTCTCCTTTTTCCGGTTAAACCTCCACAGGGGGTGTGATTATTGACGTTTTCCTCAACCGTAGATTGAGACACAATAACACCGGACGGTTTCTGAAAGCTCTCCCTTCATAACCACCCCTGTGTGTGGACTTCGATCAAATCTTTAGCATGCCTGAAAGGGTTGCGCAACCTTAATTAATGGTTATGGACGTGATTTCAGTGGTTAATCTCTCTGTATGGCATTTTCTCTACAAATGGTTTTAAAAGTGCCATAAGCCCAAATGTGTGCACTTTAAAAATAAAATGACATTTTCCTGCTCTATTGACATTTTTTGTTATTATGCTATATTATTAATATAAATGGCATACATGAAAGGATATGGAGATATGAATGATATTCGTACCAAAATAGGGGACGGGGGTAGGGTTATCATACCCGCCATATTTCGCCAAGCTCTCCACTTAGATGCCGGGGACGAAATTATTCTCCATTTTGAAAATAATGAGCTTCACATTACAACACCGGAGCAGGCTTTACTCAAATTACAAGCAAAAGTCAAAAGTTACCTTGATAAAGCAGGCAAGCCTGTTTCTTTGGTTGATGAATTGATTGCGATGCGTCGTGCTGAGGCTAAAGATGAGTGATAAGGTTGTACTCGATGCTTCCGCGCTTTTAGCGCTTATCCAGAATGAGAAGGGGGCAGATGTTATCAGGCCTCTTTTAAAAAAGTCTGTCATGTCTACTGTAAATGTGGCCGAAGTCCTAACCGCATTGCAACGGGTTGAGGTTCAGCCTAAAGATGCAATCGTATCCATAGGTGGCATTCTCCAAGAAATGATCCCCTTTGATATAGAGCAGACCCAATGTGCGGCCGAACTCCAACCTCATGTACGCCATAAAGCTTTATCCCTTGGTGACAGGGCTTGTATTGCCTTAGGACAAAAGCTGCAAGCGCCCGTTTATACGGCCGATAAAATATGGGGTGAATTGCAACTCGACAATATAACAATCAACATTATTAGATGATTTAGAAAACACAGATGTAGGTTCTAAGAATCTGCTTTCATGAATTTGTTATATGCGCCAAAAACATACAAAAACAATACAATACAGGCTATGGTTTTAGCAGAGCCCTTTGGTGATAATTCCTTCTGCTAAAACCTGACCGGTTCGAGCTCTCAAGCATAAAAAAACCTGATTACCAACAATAGTCAGCTAGCTTTAGGAGACGCTTCGGCATAGGAGGCGTCCGTAAAGATACAAATACCAATCTATTGATCAGGTCTCCCAAAACAAAATTGCGATTAAAACGGTACTGGAAAGTCACTAAATTCCTTGG
>CAMCRD010000073.1 GCA_945877185.1 Candidatus Finniella inopinata
GGCAATCCATGTATCCAAAGCCTCTTCCAACATTATATTGTATTGAAATATTTAAAGAATACATGGATTGCCACGTCGCTTCGCTCCTCGCAATGACGGGATAAGAAATTGATTTTAAATTATTAATTATTGAGTGTGGGGACTATTGAATTTGGGTTAAAAACTAATTCATAACTCGGGTTAATAGAAAATTTTCCCTATAGCCTGACGGAAGTTTTCTGGGGCTTCTTGATTGAAGTATATAGTAAAGATATTTCCAGAGGTCTTTGCCTTTGTATTAAAAGGCACTATATCGCTGAAAATAATAGCATGAAAGGTTTGCAGATAATCTTGGTGTCCTACCTCGAATGGCTCTCTTACCCCTTTTTGAATCTTAATGGTGAGAGGCTCGGGTATGATGGGTCCTGATTCAAAATTTCTATATTTTTCAATCCAATATTTTTTTGGACATACAGCGGATTTAAATTCTTCTTCAGTTGTAAGATATGAATCGAATGAGCTATGTCGCTTTGCTTTAAGCGAACCCATAACAGCCCCTGAGACACAGAGCACTCGGTACTGACCCTTAGTAATATCTTTATACTTCTCTTCAAAATATTTTGCTTTAGCGCTTATAGAATTACTAAAGCGAGAAACGATAAAGTCATCATAACCCTGTGATGTAGAAACATATCCATGTTGTGTTTCCTCTTCTTTACGACTGTAATTTTTATTTATAATTGAACTTCCCTTCTCTATTTTAGGATCCTCATCTTGAGGGCAGACACATTCAATATATATGTTTGTGCCTTCGCAGAATTTTTCAAGTATAAAGTCAGGCCCTTTTCCCTTAGTTGCCTTAAGGAATGTTTGTGCGGAACTGTTGAGTAGGGTGTAACAGATATACAGCTCCCACAATCTTGAGAAGAAAGACTGAGAAAATTGTCCTTTAAAATCAATATCTAAATAGGGTTGGCAGATTTTGAATGCTTCCTCAATAGGAAGAGCAAGGTTTTCGCAATTCTTCCAGCTTAGAAATTGAGGATCTTTTAGTGTATCATTTATGAGGCCTTCAAAGAGCTCTGACAAATTCCTATTCTCCCATCAACCCCACAAATTCGTCTTCGCTCAAAACTTGAATACCCAGCTCTTTGGCAGCTTTCGCTTTAGAACCTGCATCTTCACCGACCACCACATAGTCTGTCTTGTTGGTGACGCTCCCCGTCACTTTGGCACCCAGACGTTCCGCACGAGCTTTGGCTTCGGCGCGGCTCAAATTTGAAAGCGTTCCTGTAAAGACGATGGTTTTACCGGTTAAGGGGGAAGAAATGGCGGCTTCAACAATAAATTCTGGTATAGTCAAAAGGGCTGCTAAATTATCGACAATCGTCTGATTATGGGGTTGGTTAAAAAAACCGACAAGGTCAGATGCCATATTGGGTCCAATCCCTTCTAACGCCAATAAATCTGCCCAGCTTTCTGAATCCCTGTCATGGGCGTCCACCATTTGGATGCACAAATTTGCTAGTGTCCGATAGTGGCGCGCCAACAGCTTAGCTGTTACGGCGCCTACTTGAGGGATGCCTAAGGCATAGATAAAGCGATCCAGGGAAATGGTGCGGCGCTGTTCAATCGCTTGGAATAGATTCCGGGCTGACTGCTCTCCCCACCCTTCTTTATTGCGCAAAGGTGTTAAAGATTGGCGATCACGCGCCTCCAAGGTAAAAATATCGGCAGGGCTGCGGATGAGCCCTTCTTGATAAAAACCCTCAATGTGTTTTTCGCCCAAGCCTTCAATATCAAAGGCATTGCGGGAAACAAAGTGTTTGAGGCGTTCCACAGCCTGAGCAGGGCAAACAAGCCCATCGGTGCACCGCCTGGCCACTTCGTTTTCGAGCCGGACAGCCTCACTACCACAAACAGGACAATTCTTAGGGAATATAAAAGGCGCGGAAGTGGGCAGGCGCTTTTCGGTGATGACCCGTACAACTTGAGGGATGACATCTCCGGCCCGTTGAATTTCGACGTGGTCACCGATACGGACGTCTTTGCGGGCAAGCTCGTCTTCGTTGTGAAGGGTGGCGCGCTGGACAACCACACCGCCCACAGTAACAGGTTTCAAGATCGCAACAGGGGTCAAGACACCCGTACGTCCCACTTGAATGAGAATATCTTCTAAGGTTGTTTCCGCTTTTTCAGCGGCAAATTTGTGGGCAATAGAATGTCGGGGGGTTCGTCCCACCGTGCCGAGCCGATTTTGCCAATCGAGATTGTTGACCTTATAAACCACGCCGTCAATATCAAAGTCTAAATCAGCACGCATGGTTTCGAGGTTGCGGTAGAAAGCCATCAAGTCTGCTTCATTTTTACAAACCTGACGTAAGGTCGTAACAGAAAATCCCCATCTTTTAAGAGATTCAAGAAGCTCACTTTGTGTTTTATCTTTGATGCCCGACAGAACCTCATAAGCATAAGCAAAGAAATGAAGCGGCCGTTTAGCCGTGATGGTGGGATCAAGCTGGCGAACGGATCCGGCAGCTGCGTTACGAGGATTGGCAAATTCGGGCTCTCTGGCGGTGATCCGGGCCTCATTTAATTTTAAGAAATCATCCCGCCGCATATAGACTTCACCGCGAATTTCCAGATTTTGGGGTATATTTTCCCCTTGCAAGATTAAAGGGATACCTTTGACAGTGCGCAAATTCGCCGTGATATCTTCCCCTTCGCTTCCGTCACCCCGGGTTGCGCCCAATATAAAGCGGCCCTCTTGATAATGGAGGGAGGCGGACAGCCCATCAATCTTAGGTTCAGCAGTCATTTCAATGAGTTGATCGGCTGGTAACTGCAAAAACCGCCGAATGCGATTGAGGAAGTCTGTGACATCGTCTGGCGTAAAGGCATTGTCGAGGGACAGCATCGGCGTGCGGTGTTTCACCTTCTTAAATCCAGGGGCAGGGGGCGCCCCAATGCGGTGAGAGGGGCTGTCAATGCGGCGCAAATCCGGGAATTTGGCCTCAATGGCACGGTTGCGGGCAATCAAAGTGTCATAATCTGCATCACTGATTTCTGGCGTCGCCAGTTGGTGATATAAATAATCATGCTGGGCAATGAGTTTTGCAAGCCGAGCAAGTTCTTCTGCCGCTTCCTCGCGGGTGAGTTGATCAACGGGGGGTAGGGATGAAGGCATCAAAACTTCTTTGGTGAGCGCTGTTCTTATCGATGGATACTAGCGGATTTTGAAGAGATTGGACAAGTCCTGATCGTATCCTGCGTGATTCTATGTATGGTATGTAAATATGAAAAATCAGTAGATACTGTTTTTGGCTCTTACCCGTTGCTGTTTTAAGAATTTGAAAAAAACAATTTCTTCTTTCATTTCCTGCAATATGGTTTGTCAGGGGGCTTCTTGAGAAACAGAAATACCCAACAAATAGTTAAGAATTATTGGCTTTCTTCTTTGATGTTGATATATTTTAAGGGCAAGGAGCTCCTTAATAAATCAAAAAGAAAGGGCTAGAAAATGGTTCCGTCAAATACTTCCCCCTATTATGTTGTTCCCATTTCTATCAAAGGCATTGTTTTTGAAAAGCATAGAGTTTGGCTAAGAAAGAACGAGCGCGACGAATGGGAATTACCGGGAGGTAAACTTGATATTGGGGAACAGCCTGAAGAAACCGTTGTCAGGGAATTGCGAGAAGAATTAGGGTTTGATGTTAAGGTGATGGATATTATTCAATCACATCTCTTTACGATTAACCCGCCCCAGAAACAGGAAAGTAACGTCTTGGTGGTGAGTTATCTTTGTAACTTAATAGGGAAGGTTGGTGATTTTGAGGTAGAAGGTGAAGCTGGAAAAGCGGAATTTAATTGTTTTTCTCTAGAAAATATATTGGAACTCAATATGCCCCAATTTTATAAAGAGGGAATCATAAAAGCTTATAACGTTAAGCTAGGTTCCCAAAAGACGTAGAGGGGCTATACTTGTAAATAGTCTTTAAATTCTTCCAAAATTTTATGGTAGAGGTCTTGTTTGAATGCCACGATAAGGTCGGGAAGTTGAGGAGCGTCAACCCAGCGCCAATCGACGAATTCCGGATGGCGCGTATCGATGTTTATTTCCGAATCATTGCCTAAAAATTCAACTAAAAACCATTTTTGGGTTTGTCCAAAAAAGCGCCCCCCCCATAAGGTGGTGTGAAGTTCTTCCGGAAAGTCATAGGATATCCAATCTTTGCTTTCCGCAATAAGGCGAATATTGATGGTGCCAATTTCTTCCTTCATTTCCCGTAATGCGGCTTGCCAAGGCGTTTCTGTTCCGTCAATCCCGCCTTGCGGCATTTGCCAGGCGTCTGCGCCGCCAATAACATTACCCGTATGGCGCCGTTGACCAACCCATACCTGTCGATCCGCATTCAATATCATGAGCCCAACACCTTTACGGTACACGATATTATCCGGATTAATGTGGGTCTTATCTGCTGACATTTGTTGCGCCTTGATACTCCACGGACGTGTCCGCAGAAAGTTCCGGGGTTTTTAAACGGGCAATCGTCACAAAGTTTATGCCTTTTTTTTCTAAAGTATCTATCCATTCAAGCAAACGATCTGTAAAAGCTGGAATCGCAGGTACAGTCACGATAATTATACCATTTTCTTTCGCGCTTTGGATAACTTTTTTGAAAAATTCATCGCTTTGGGTGACCGCTTCACTCGCGGTAAGTTTCAAGTCCACCTGATGGCAGCCCATATCCAAAAGTTTGCATGTTTGCTGAACTTGAGAATGGAGGGTGGTGTAGGGGTCAATGAAAATACTGCCATGCTTCTTAATTTCTTTTAAGACGGGTTCTAAATCAGGTTGAGACAAGGTAAAGCGGGATCCATACTCCCCAATGATCCCTATCCCTTTGGGAATCTTTTTCAAAATGGCTTTTGTTTTTGCGATGTTTTCTTCAGCCTTCACGCCTGTTAAGAGGGTGTGAGGCCCTGGGTCAGGGTTCGGATAATTATAAGGTTCCAGAGGGAGAGCGATAAGAGCTTGATGCCCAAGATTTGTCGCTTCTTGAAGTTGATCCTCAATGTTGGAGCTATAGGGGCTAAAAGCAAAAGTCGCTTTGTCCTTAAATGTTGTCAAAACATGGGCTGTCCAGTTTTTATTGAGGCCTAAGCCTGTTAGAATTACGGCAACCGTCGGTGTTTCTGTTTGGGCCATAGGTTTGTAATATTTGGAGGGGAGGGCAGTCTTTAGAACAGTCCAGGGACTGCTTTCATCATTGCTCTCTTCCTCATCTTCATCCTCGTTCTCTTCTTCCTCATTCTCTTCTTCAGGTTCGGTTGTCTTGTCAGTAGGAAGCGGTGGGGGAAGAGCTTGCAAGGAAGAGGCTTTGGGTACGCTCTTTGCGGCCCAGAAATAGCGACCCCCTCCAAAGATAACCGCGGCTATTAAAGCTAAAAACACAAAAATTTTAAGGCGGCTGGAAATCTTGTTCATGGTCGTATTTTAACTGCCCACAAGCCTTTTAGAAGATCAATGGCCCGTTGAAGCTGTACATCGTCTGTGCTTGTTTCTTTGCCAGGTTCTTTCAAGCATTCAAGAGGTTTAAGGGTTAAGAGAACATCAGGTTGGATGCCACGGCCTTGAATCTCTTCACCCTTTGGCGTATAGAAGCGCGCAATCGTGATTTTTATGCCCCCATAGGTGTCGAGCGCATAAAGTGCTTGAACAGATCCTTTGCCAAAGCTTTTCTCCCCCACCAAAACGGCTCGATGATTATCCCGAAGGGCAGCGGCAACGATTTCAGAAGCGGATGCCGACCCCTCATTAATAAGAATGGCAATCGGGAGACCTTTTAGAAGATCTTTCCCCGTTGCTTTGTGTGTTTGATTTTGAGCTGGGTTACGTCCCTTAATATGAACGATTATACCTGAGTCTAGAAATAGGTTCGAGACAGATACAGCTTCGTCAAGGCTGCCACCAGGGTTGTTTCTCAGGTCTAAGATAAGCCCCTGTTGACCTTTGCCGAGGCTCTTTTGAATAGAGCTGAGGGCCGCCTTTAGTTTTTCTGTGGTTTGCTCATTAAAATAACTGATTCGGATATATCCAATATTTCCTTCGGTGTGGTGCTTAACGGGATTGTGAATAATATGATCGCGCGTGATTTTAACGATAAAAGGCGCGGCTCTTCCCCGGTTGATTTTTAAAGAAACCGATGTTCCTGGTTTCCCGTGAAGCCGCTTCAAAGCTTCTTCTGGCGCCAGCCCGGCAATGGCAATATTATCAACGTGCGTGATGATATCACCTGGTTTGATCCCAGCTTTTTGAGCTGGCATATCGTCCATGGGAGAAATAACTTTGAGCATCCCGTCGCTAAACAATACCTCGATTCCAAGCCCACCAAATTCACCTTTGTGAGATTGCGTGTAAATTTTATAAGATTCAGGGTTTAAGAAGGTAGAATAAGGGTCTAAAGCCATTAACATGCCGTTCAGGGCTCCATCGAGCATTTTTTTTTCATCTGGCTTTTCAACGTATTCTTGTCGAACCCTTTCAAGGGTTTGGGCGATGAGAGGCTCCGAGAATTGGATGTTAGATCTTGAATCCGTCGTCGAGTCTCGGCAACCCATAAGAAGGATCGCTGTTGCAGTGAGAAGGGTATAGTAACGATACATTATGATTCTTTCCTTTTTTCATTAAGGACAGATTGTGGGTCAACAGTTTGTTCTTGATGCCATACCTCAAGATAAAGCCGGGAGGAGCTTTGAGCTGATGCCTGGATCTTTTTCGGATGTTTTGCCGGCATCCGACCAATGGGTTCTCCGGCAATAACATTCTGTCCTACCATACAGTTTAATGATCCCAAGCCCGACATGACAATATGAGAATTTGGCGTTTCAATGATGATCATTTTTCCTTGATCATTCGCATAGTCACCCGCTGAAGCAACTGTTCCGGAAAGGGGGGAGATAACATGAGCGCCATTACGTGTGATAAATAAGACCCCTTGGGTAAAGGGCGCCCATTCAGGATTTGTATCTCCATAAGTGGGGATCAGTTTTCCGACGACAGGTGGTATTAAATTGAGAATCTCAGTGTTGTTCCCCAGATGGTTATTCGCGGAAGTGTTTGTTTTAGAGCGTGTTTTGAGCAATGTATCCAGATTTTCATGTTCTTGATGGTACTGAAAGGTGATATCCCGGAGCTTATTTTGTTTTTCTTCGAGCTGACCACGAATTTGAGATAATGATTTCACCTTTCCAAGGAGCTGTTGATTACGGAGATGGATTTCGGGCGTGATCGAGCGGAGGAGCATGGAGCTATGGATGACATTTTCTGGTTTAGGCGCAGACAGCATGGCCAACAATGGAGAATATTGAGTCGCATGGCGTAAGTAATGAATCGTTTCCATTAATCGTTTGTTATGATGGTCAAGCTCACTCAAAATAGCGCTTTCTTCTTCACGAGCTTGGCTTAATTCATTTTCTATAGCGGATAATTGAAATTCATGGTTTTGTATCGTCGCAGCAATCGTAATCAATTGCTCTTGCGTTGTTCTTTTGGGTGCCGTCTTAGAGGGGGCCGCAGTTGCCGTAAGAGCTACAGGGAGCAGAAAGGGTAAAATTCTAAGCCATAGCATGGGCATTTCCCCCCCTTAATAATGATTTGCCCGTCATGTCAGAAGGGATGGGCAGGCCCAAGAGATCCAAAATTGTCGGTGCAAGGTCACAGAGTTGGCCATCGGCAAGTTCTGAAACTGTTTTGGGGCCATTGATCAATACAACAGGAACGGGATTGCAGGTATGGGCTGTATGGGTTACCCCTGTGACTTCATCAATCATTTGTTCAACATTTCCATGGTCGGCTGTAATGATGAGGGCATATCCGCCTTCTTTGACAGCATCTTCAAGACGACTCAAACAGTGATCGATTGTTTCGACAGCTTTAACAATAGCTTCTTGTATGCCTGTATGACCGACCATGTCTGTATTGGCATAGTTGATGACGATTAAAGCATATTTGTGGTGTGCCTGTTGGGACGTAACAATTTCAACAACTTTATCCGTCAATTGTTCGGCGGACATTTCGGGTTTTAAGTCATAAGTCGCAACGTCAGGCGAAGGAATCAAGATGCGGTCCTCTCCTGGAAAAATTTCTTCCCGTCCACCATTCAAGAAAAAGGTGACGTGCGCATATTTTTCAGTTTCTGCAATGCGCAACTGCTTCAAACCTGCGGCAGAAACGACGGCCCCAAGAGGCGCTGTCATTTTTTCCTTGGGAAATAAAGGCGGAATTAAGGGAGTTAGTTCGGTTGCGTATTCTCCCATCCCCAGAGTTGCACCGAATGAAACGGGATGCCCTCGATCAAAGGCGGCAAAATCAGGCATCAGAAGCGCACTTAAAATTTGTCGAACACGGTCGGCCCGAAAATTAACCATGAAGAGGCCATCACCGTCTTTTATACCTGCGTAATCCCCAATAGGGTGAGGAAGGATAAACTCATCTCCTGTACCCTGTTTGTATTGGTCCTTGAGAAGCGCCAAGGGATCTTGGGCGTGAGGCCCTTGACCAAAAACAATTGATTGATACGCTTTGTCAATCCGGTCCCAGCGTTTATCGCGGTCCATGGCGTAATAGCGTCCGCCAATGGTGGAAAGGGGATGGTTTGTATTGGCCAAAAATTCTTTTACATAATCATGGGCGCTTTGGGGCGGCGTATCGCGCCCGTCCAGAATCGCATGAACATGAACAGGGATAGCGGCTTGTGTTAAAAAGCGGACAATGGCCTCCATGTGTGACTGGTGAGAATGAACGCCGCCAGGAGAGAGAAGGCCTATCACGTGACAGGCGCCACCCGTCTTCTTTAATGCGTTGATAAAATTCACGA
This sequence comes from Candidatus Finniella inopinata, assembly GCA_945877185.1. Lineage (GTDB taxonomy): Bacteria > Pseudomonadota > Alphaproteobacteria > Paracaedibacterales > VGCI01 > VGCI01. The sequence goes on from CAMCRD010000073.1 coordinate 8,859, forward strand.
ATTTTGGGTTGGAAATGAGTTTTTCATCCTGCCCCATCTTTGTGGCTTCGTCTCTAAGGCTTATATCAATGCGTGGGAGATCTTGAAGGATGATACGACCCGCTCCCATCGTCATATGCCCCACCTCAGAGTTTCCCATCTGTCCAGGGGGAAGGCCGACAAACAGTTCAGAAGCCTGTAACTGGGCGTGAGGACAGGTTTGCATCAAATGATCCCAAGTCGGGGTATACGCTCTCGATATGCCGTTGTTCTTTGAAGAAGGCGCTATTCCCCAACCATCCAGAATGCACAAAATAGTGGGAAGAGCAGGGGAAGAGGGCATGCAATCATTTTCCTTGAAAGGGACTTCTTTACTCAAGGAACTATTGCAGATTTTTCCTCATTTGTCAGCTGGGCATTTGGTGGGAGACGTGTGTAAACGGGTTCTTTCCTTCAGCGTTGCTTCGGCCCATCCCACGCTCTCAAGATTAGGAATCAAGGGGGTAGTGGGTATTTGCTGTTTCGGATAATCATTAAAAAACAAATAGATAGATTGTATTCTGTCTTGATAAAATCTCATTCCAAAAACTCATTGTCACCAAATTATCACCTGAAGAACTATGCTTCATATTGCAACTTTCCATACGAATCAATCGAATCGTAAGAAATTGGTGCTATCATTACAAGCATGTAATGGGAGATTAGATATGTACAAACGCAAAACCATTTTTCATTTTACAGATATAGAGTCTTTGATATTAATAATTTCAGGGCAGAGAATATTGTGCAGTTCTGTAAAAACAAAATTGCCCAAAAACCTGGATTTTCTCCCGGGCCAGCATTTGGCTCCTATCATTATGAAAAATATAATAGATAGTGATACTTCGGTTGAAAAGTTAAGAGTGATTATAGATTCTGTAGCAGGTGCAGTCATTCCCATTATTGTTACGTCTTACTTACTTTCTACAACTACTAGCCTCGCTACCCGTCATTTTTTTAAAAGTTAACATTTTACATTCTTTGTAAGGCAGATTGTATGGTTTGCGTCGCTATGCTTAACGATTGTGCAAGAAGAAATTGAAGAGTGATCAGACCTTGCTTGAAGACAGAATAGAGAGGATAGCC
>CAMCRD010000074.1 GCA_945877185.1 Candidatus Finniella inopinata
GACAGAAACAAAGACAGCACATCTTCTCACAACAAGAAAAAAATCTCTTTCAAAACCCTCAATTTAGGGGGGCGAACAAATATGCCTGTGCAATTGATGGAGCATTTTTAACGGGCGGAAGTGGGGTAGTTTTATGCGGCGTTGAGGGGTTATGAGAGAGACCATAGTCGAGCATCCCAATAAAAAGCATCAATGTCGCTTCTCGAATCATGCTTTTCTGGGCTGTTGCCTTAACAGATTCAGTTACGAACCGACTGCTTTCCCATATTCGATTTGAAGGCGTAAATTCCTTTTTGGAGTCAATCAGGTTAGAAAAAATGTCCATTGTTAAGTTAGGAACGGTCGAAGGCGTTAAGCGAACACCCCCTGCAATTTGACCTATTCCAGGGGTTTTATAAATCAAGTAATGGGCTTGATCATGATCAAACTGGTCAGTTTCTTTCCCATCAACGGATTTTAAATCCCACCCCAACTGATCAATGAGGACTCTTTTGCGAAGCTTAAAATAACCCTCTAATTCCTGTCTAAATAATTTCTTATTATCGGGAGCAACAATATATAGCAAAAAAATCCTTTCAAAAAAACATCAACGAATGAAATATTTATTTCTGAAAGATTTTATACTAGACAAACAATTGAACACAAAGTTATTTTATTGCCCATCTACTTTAGATTTGATTTTTTTGTAAGCTCAAGGGCAAAAAGTTTTGCTTCTTCAAGAGATTGAAAATCCTGCATAAAATAATCTTTTTCCTCATTCGTTTTGGGGTGCCACTCATAAAACCAAACCTCATAACAAATAGCCCCTTCTTGGATCGTCTGATAGACGCGTGCTGAGATCCAAGCAGCTTCATGGCAGATTTCATCCACATCAAAGAGATTTTCTTCATCTGTATCAAAAAGAAGGTTGGAAGCAAGTTGAGGTGACATGCGCTGATCTTTCATCTTATTGTTTTATCTCAAGGGGCATATAATCAGTAAATTAACCCAAAGATGTAGGTAATATAAATACCATGACGCTCTCTCTCCGAGAATTTTCGCAAAAATGCCTCTTTGGCATCGACCATGATCATCTTACTTTCTTCGACATTAAAAATGGAGAAAAATCCTCCTTCTCAACCTATCCCGAAGAATGGTTAGAGCGTTATTTAACTCAAAAGTATTATGAGAATGATTATGTCCTTTTAAAAAAATCCTTTCTCCCCTTTGTGTGGGGAGAAAAAATCTCACCAAATATCACGCCTCTTCAAGGTCAAATTTTCAAAGAAGCCCAAGACTTTCATGTTTTTAAAGGGATCACTGTTCCTTTTTCTTCAACCAGATCTCCTGGAGCCCTTACTCTCTCTTTCAACAAGGGTGAAAAACTCTCTCCGCAGAAAATTTTGGAACTGGGCACGGAGCTTCAGTTTTTATGCCAAATGATGATCACTTATAAAGATATATTAGAAAAAGAGAATGAAACACAAGGCATGGCGCTTAACCTCGTCAATGAATTGACAACCTGGCAAAAAGACTATCACAAGCAGAAGAAGCAACATCGCACAAAAATTATGGAAGTCTTAAGTGATATTCGAGCCACCCAGATGTTCATCTCTCATCATGAGACGAAAGATTTAGGCCTTGAAACATTGTACAGAGCTTATCAGGACATAGAAAGGCTCCTTTAATGGATTTGCATTCGTCCATAGGTAACCGTTTGAAACTATCTGACAAGGAGTTATTAAAAGAACTTCTTTTTATCTTAAGAGTGGCAGGAGATATTGACGCAATCTCAGAATTCGCCATCCAAGAATTTGGAAACATCAGCGCGATTTTGCGCCAAACCAATGCCGACCTCAAGAAAATAAAGGGATTGACGCCAACAACCATCAAGCGCATGAAAGTGATATATTCAATTTTCAGAGAAATCATCAAACCGGATTCCTACCCTGCAAAAGCGCCCCAAACCTTTAGGGATCTTTCTTATTTTATGCTCACGGCCCCTCAGTTTGATGGCGATTCTTTGAGGCTTCTTTTCTTAGATGACGATCATGTGATCCTAAAGGACTATCTCTATAAGAAAGGCTTTGGAAATCACGTCTCATTTTATTTTCGAGAAATTGCCAAAGAGATTTTAAAGTTCGGGATTTCCAGCATTGTTTTAATCCATCACAAATTGTGCTCTTCTCCAAACCCAACCCCTCAAGATATTAAGAAAATTAAAGAACTTGAAGCTGGATTTAAAAAAATTGATATAAAGCTGGTGGATTATCTTATTATTACGAACAATTCTATTTTCTCTTTGAAGGACAATAAATCATATCCTGCTTCTGAGGGGGAAGGGCTTGAACAGTAGCGCTATAATTCTCAATTTCAGGCCTTTAAAAATTTTTCAACCATGTCTTTTGTCATTATTTAACAATTTATGTAAAGTTTTTCAATTTATTAACTAAATATCAACTATTGAAACCTATTCTTTAGCTATGTGTAAGAACTTTACGTGAGGATCAAACCATGAAGATCTCCCCAGGACACATTGCAAGAATCACTTTCGCTGGTGTTTTATTGCTCATCATCGGCTTTGTCTATTTGCCTCATTTGTTCTATACCTACAGTATTACAGCCATTGTCAGCGCACCTGTTATTTCCATTACATCTCCTATTGAAGGTATCTTAAAAGATGCTCCCCCCACCATGGGAACAGAAATAAAAGCAGGTGACGTCGTTGGGGTTGTGGAAAACTTGCGCTTTGATCGCTGGCGTTTGGACGATATGAGCACAGAAATGAAAGGCGTCCAGGAAAAGATCGACGCGTTGAAGCAAGAAAAAGAAAAATTAGAACTCGTTAAAGTGGACTTGCTCAAAAGCTTTAAGAACTACACAGAGTCTCTTGAGGAACGCTTAAAAATTGATATTCAGCGTGCTGAGGAATATCTGAGAGAGCGCGGGGACACAATTTCGGAAAGCAAAGCGGAATACTTAAGGAAATCAAAACTCTTTAAGAAAGGGGTTGTCGCTGAGAATCAAGCCGATACAGCCTTTTTCAACGCGGAACGGGCCACCAAAAGCGCACAACAAACCAGACTTGATATTGAGCGCCTGAAAGCTCAATTGAAATCACTACAGCAAGGCATCTTTATCAATACAGATGGCCGCACGGATGTCCCCTACCAACAACAGCGTATTGATGACATTACGATGCGCCAACATGATATCAATAGCAAGATCCAAGAGGCCGAGATCCGTGAAGCATCCATTAAAAAGGCCGTTGCTTTGGAAGAAGAACGATTTAAAAAAATGTCTGAAGCTGTTGTTAAAGCCCCCTTTAATGGCGTTACCTGGCGTGTGTTTAGCGCAAAAGGCGCCCACGTTGATACCACAAAACCCCTTGTCGAGATGGTGGATTGTTCCAAAGTCTTTGTGGATGCATCCATTCATGAACGCTATTTCCATAAGGTTAAACCCGGGGATTCTGCCACCATCAAACTGGTTGGGGAGAACCGTGTCTTAAAAGGCAAAGTCCAAAGCGTCCGGGGAGGGTCCTTATCTGAAAGTTCCACAGCACATCTTGCAGGAGCAACTCAGGTTTTGCGCCCCCACGAAATGCAAGTTATGATTAGCATCGATGAAAAAGAAGTTGCAAATAACGTCAATGATTTCTGTTTCATGGGTCGCACGGGTGAAGTATCCTTCGATAAGATGAGATTGTTTTAAGAATAAGCTCCCTTATCTATAAAATCAGCAGGGAATAGGATTTATCCTATTCCCTTTTTTAATTTTTGCTTGCATGTGAGATCCAGATCCGTTAGGTTTTTAGAGCGTTGCGCCCGTAGCTCAATTGGATAGAGCATCAGACTACGAATCTGGAGGTTAGGAGTTCGACTCTCTTCGGGCGCGCCATAAAAATCAAGGATTTCAGGGTAATTTTGAAATAGGTTAAAATAAAATCACTAACAAATATCTACCAACAGGAAAAATTGGAAGGCTTAAAATTATGCTGCACTCTGCACCAGAGATGGATAAGTGGATAAAATTTTCAATAACAAATAACTATCCACAATTATAATTTGTCTAAAAGTATCATCAAACGATCCGTTGTTATTGCAGGGCATGCGACAAGCGTTTCCCTAGAACCTGAATTTTGGGAGGTTTTACGAGAAATTGCAGCCGCAGAAGGTAGGTCTGTTGCTGGCCTTATTCTCCAAATTGACAAAAACGTTGTTCGATCCAAGAATCACAACCTTTCCAGCGCCATTCGGATTTTCATCTTAAAACAACTGCAAGAACAGATAAAAAAATAAAAAATATCTGTTGACTCCTCTTTAAGCTGCATACTATGGTCTACACCAGCCTGGCTAATGGTTAGCAAGGCGTGGAATCCAGGCGACGACGAATCACCTGAATCCCACTAACCAAGACAAACTATAGCGGAGTTCATCATGGCTCAGATAAATCTAGCCCTTAAGGGGCATTTTTTCAAGTTTTTCCTACGACCGGCTGAAAGGTCGGTATTACTTACTCTTACGGCTCACATAAGCTGAGGCGGCGGAGCTTTTTTCCCGATTCGGGAACGGGGCTTCTTTTTTGCTGGCTGTTGTGGGACGTCGAGGGTATGGACTTAAACGCTCACACTCAAACTTGATTAGGTTTTGGACAAATCTTTTTCAACCGTCACACGGCAGCCTTATATTGAAACCAACCCGCTACCATGGGTTGTGTTCATAAAGATTGTTTTACTTGCGGAATAAACAATATCGCAAAGTAATTGATTTAAGGAGGAACTTGAAGATGAAAATGTTAAAACTTAGCAAGAATGATGGCACGCCCATCGCAACCTTTGAAGACTATAACGAACTGTACATCCATATTAGGGATATGGAAAACTCGAAGCTTTTTGAAGACCATCCTGAATTTGGCAAAACAAAATGGAGTTTTATGGTTCTTTCGCCGGAGAGGGTTGTGGAGCTTTCCAAATCTTTGGAGAAACGAGGATACGATCCAGAAACTTTATCCAGGGCTATGCAAGAGCGAAGCGGCATCATTGAAATGTGCCAGGGTGATGAGAACAATCCCCACCTGGTCATTGCATCACCTGGAGTTGATATTGAAGGCTTTAGGAATGATTTCTGCGATGACTACTGTCATGCGCATAAACTGATTCTCACGGAATGTGATTATTAGGGGGACGCCAGAACCGGAATAGGAAGGAAGCTTATTGCCCTCTTATTCCGGTTCGGCCTGGTTAGATGATTATAGAAAACTTTAGGTCAGTTGCCCTTATAAAATGCCTTTAGCATATTTGCATTTTAAACGGCTCTAGGACGAGGGGATTATTTTTCTACCCCCCTGTCTAGACCACCTAAACCGCCTAAAGCGTCTAAAGTTAGCCTTTTCTGCCAGTTCCCAGCATCTAAAGTTCATCTAAAGTTATCTAAAGTTGCCTAAATTTTGTGCTCCTGAACTCCTGAAACCTAAGTTTTCTGTATGTTGGCCTCAAATTTATTGAGCGGCAGTTATCCATCAATATTTGCAGGACGGGAGACTTCCAGGGCTTCTGGCAGGGGACTTGGATGATTAATACTGGGCTCCTCCGAATTCCATTCACGAAGGGAAGGCGCAAGGATGCGGGCAAGCTTCCGTAAAGGGACAATCTGTGCCATCTGATCAAAATGGGTGAACCAGGGGGATTCCGGCTTCTTGGATTTGCTGGCGTCTTTCGAGGCATCGATTTCCTTGCGGTTGCAGTATTTGAACTGGACATGATGGTTCTTCAGGGTGATCATGGCATACGCGCCTAAGATTTCCCCGTCCATTTCCAATTTTGGCTTATGATAAAGCGTGGTTCCCGTCTGCTCAATGCAATATGCAAACTCATCACCCTTGCGGTGGAGGTTATGGGTGATGTTCCCGACATTGCCACTTCGCCACAACAAGGTGAGCCACCCTTGTAAGCTTACCTGTGTTTGGGCGGTGCCGTTATAGGGAATGAGGTAAGCCCCAACCCCAGGCATTAAACCCATTTCTGCACACCGCATGAGGGCTTGGATCAAAGAGTCCCTATGGCAGCTTTGCAACTTCGGGTTGCGGTTCCATTCCAATTGAAACGCATAGATGAACCTCTCCGCTGAAACATCTGTGCCTTTGAGGAGGAGGCTTAACTTATCAGAACGCCTGGAGATCTCATCGTAAATGGTGAAGGGTTTGGGTGATGGAGCAACACCCTCTTGTGAAACAGGCTTGCCTGTGACAGACCCATCTGGAACAGGCTCGGCTTGGTTAGGTGACATTATTTCAGTCATGGTTTGGGTCATTGGCTATTTCCTTTCAATCTAAAAACACGGGTCGTTTGCTCTTTTTTGTATTGCTCATAAAGAGCGAGATGGTTTCTTTTCAAGCGGTCTATATCCAGCGTGGAGCGTTTTTGTCCCTTCCAGGTGGCAAGGACGTTCGCCCCATCCAGAAGCATCTCATGCTCTTTCATATAGTCCATAATGCGAACTTTGATCGTTTCTTCCCGCTCCGTCAGCTTTTTTTTCGTCTGAAGAACGCAAGCCAGTTGCTCCAAGTCTTCTTGAATTTCTTTTGTAACCGGACAACCAGTCGCTTCAGGCGTTGGGTATAAGGATTGGACATCATTTAAACTCCTTGGTTTTGGGGGATTTTCCTTTAAAACATGGTCATGCCAGAAAGCCAGGCAAGCTTGCAAAATATCGTCTTCAAACTTTGGATTGCGGTAATAGCTGAAGCACGCATATTGCCAGCGGTCAAACAGGACAGGCACATCAACCCGCCAGCAGTCCGAGATTAGGGCATAATGAGCAACTTGAGTTTTGTAATAGGGCGGGATTTCATTGTCCCAAATGCTGGGAGACCCTGCTACCGATTTTGCCTCTACCAAAATGCCTTCACACCCTTTTACGAAAGCATCGACGTGGCCTTGTAAAAAGGGATAGCGGGGATGACGGATGAGGCGGCCAGGCGTCAGTATGTTGAAGGTATGGTCGGCGTATTCCTCAAGGATATACTTTTCGCATCTCCTCCCCCGCGCCAAGGCGGGTTTATCCGCCATCGGTTCAAAATCCTCGCCCATTGGAACTGTCATTGTTTTTTCCAGGTAAACGTCAAGCGGTGTTTTCCACGGGGAAAGTCCCATGATGGCTGCGACATCAGATCCCCCGATTCCTTTTTGACGGTCAAGCAAAAATTGTTCATGGCTCACGTAATAACTCCTTTATTTTCTAGCTTACTTTAACATATAATGGTATTATAATACCATTATTGTTTTTATGCGTAAAGGATTATCAGATGGGTGGAAAGCCGGAAATGGCCAAGGACAGAGCGGTTCTTTTTGACATATTCAAGCGTGTGGAGGGTTCCCTTTGGGAAGGCAATATTGAGTCTGGGCTGCCCCGTTTCCTTGAATTTGCCAACCTCCTTTTTTTGAAACTTTTGGAAGAACGTCAAAAAGATACCTTATGGGAATCCCTGAAATCTGAACAAAACAAGATACAATATCTCAATGAGGTTGCGATCCCAAGCTTACAGGCAAAATATAACGCCTTGGATGTTTTCACGGAAACAACAATAACAAAAGAAAGCGTTGTCAAAAAGATCGTGGCCATTTTGGACAAATACCTTCTGACCTCTTTTGACTCCGATATCCTGGGGGATGCTTACGAATATTTCTTGAGAAACAACATCGTTTCAAAACAAAATCTTGGACAGTATTTTACCCCCCGCCCTATTGTCAAACTAATGGCTGCTCTGGTATCCCCAACAAATAAGGACACGGTTTACGATCCTTTTTGTGGCACGGGCGGACTGTTGACAGGGGCGTTCAATCACATCAAGGAAAGGGGGTCGAACGTCGACAGGGGGTCGACCATCGACTTTGACCCCTCAAAAAAAGAAGGCAATACATTTTTTGGCAAAGATGTTTCGGTTTCAACCCGTGTCGCTAAAATGAACGCTATCCTGCATTGGCGCGACCATAGCGGCATTGAACAAGTTGAAAACACCTTGTCACATCCGCTACATGAACAATATTCCATTGGCCTGACAAATGTTCCCTTTGCGCGTGATCCCAAAAATTACCCGTACAACGATTTGTATGAAAATGGACTTGCAAGAAAAAAGACAGATGTCCTCTGTATCCTCCATCTTTTTCAATCCATCAAGAAAGGCGGAAGAATGGTGGCTATTGTGCCGGAAGGTTTTTTGTTTGGCACAGAACGCGCTGATGCCAGGCGGTTTTTAACGGACAATACGGATCTCAGGCTTGTCATCTCTTTGCCCCACGATACGTTCCTCCCTTACACCCATGTCAAGACTGCCTTGGTATATTTTGATAACATCCGGTGTCCGGATCAGAAAAATCATTTTTGGTATTTCGATGTTGATAGCCCCGATTCCCTCAATACCCTGCAAAGCACAAATTTTAAGGGTGCATCGGAAGAAGAGCTAACCTCCCTTGGCTATGCCAAAATACCTTTTGAAAAAATACGGCAGCATCATGAAAACTGGATTGGCAAACATTACCTGGACAACAGTGGCGCCCATTCTCTTTATCCCCTGGTACCCCTTGGCAAATTAGTTACCTTCGTTTCCACTGGTTTTTCGCACAATACCAGCCACTTGTCAGATGACGGCATTCCCTTTTTTACTTTGAAATCCGTAAAAAAAGAGTTGTTTCCCAATTGTGAGACAGGGAGTCGGCTATCGACAGGGGGTCGACCATCGACAAGGTTTTTAAAGTATGAAACCCAAACAAACGAAAAAAACACATGCGTTGAGGGGGATATCCTCGTTGCACTGAAGGACAAAAACAGGGAGTCCGCAATTTTGGGAAGGGCAACGATTGCCAATAAAAAAGGGATATTTTCGTCTGACTTAACCAAAATTGAGATTAACTCCAAGGATTTGCTATTAGGCGAGTACCTATATTATTTCTTCAAAAACGAAACCTACATAAAGGAAATCAAGAAGTTTTCCGCTGGCAGCATTGTCAAGAGCATCAGCCTGGAAAATATGGCATCCATTAAAATCCCACTCCCCCCACTCTCAATTCAAGAAGAAGTGGTCAAGGAGTTCAACCAATACGAAAAGCTCATCATTGCCCAGAATGAAGCTGCCAATTTTTTTCATGAGAAATGTCGGGAGCGGCTCAAATCACTTTGGGCATGATTTTAATTTACAATTTGTCTGGCAGACTCGCCTGGCATGGGCGGACTTCTTGAAAATGTCTTTACTACCCTGTTTTGAAGAACCCGACAAAGACGATGGCCGCCTTTTGCCAAATAGATGCCTTTGCAGACACCAGGGGTACCGATGAGCGGGGCTTGTGATATTTAAAAGGAAGGATATCGGGACGTTGTTTGAGAGGCATGATTTGATAGCCCTCGCTGAGGAAGACCATTTTTTCCCGCTGCCTTCGGGACACCAACCCTTTGAGCTTCATCAGTCCTTTGATGGGGTCATTCGCATAGACCCATCGGTCAAACTCAGAGCTTGCTGCTTTATATTCCTGGCGGTTGAGCTTTTGACGCAAGGTGGACGCCTGGAACCTGCCAGCCCCCAGGTTGAAGATAAACGAGACAAGAGCCGTCTGCTGATTGTCGGATAAGGGAACATGAACAAGACGGAAGAGGGCTTGATAGGCTTTCAGCATATCGGATTCGAGTAATTCCAATGCTTTATCCTCTGTAATGGCGTCCTCAAAACTTTTGATGTTTAGGTTCCGACCTCACTACCCGTCACTTTTAGCAACGTATTGAGAGGTAAGGAGAAATAGCTTACATTTTGGAATCGCTCCTCATCAAAGAAAGGATTCTAAAATAATGAAACTAAATCCCCTTACTCAAAAGATATCAAAACACTTCTCAATCCACC
>CAMCRD010000075.1 GCA_945877185.1 Candidatus Finniella inopinata
ACCCAGGAACCTTTGTGCTCGATCACGGAACCTTGGTACTGAACGCCAATGGGACTTATACGTTCACCTTGGACAACAGCAATCCAGCCGTCAATGCCTTAAATGACGGGCAATCCCTCACGGATTCCTTCCTCTACAAGATCAGTGACGGCAAGGGCGGAACAGACTCCGCCGAGCTGAATATCACCATCAAGGGCAGCACGGACAACCGCCCACCCGTTGCGTGTGAAGACTCAACCTTTATCAAGGAAGACGCCTCACCCAACAAGGTTATGGGCAATGTCCTTACCAACGACAGTGATCCTGACGGGAATCCGCTCAGTGTTACTTCTACAGGCACCTTCACCTTGTCCCATGGGACTTTGGTGGTCAATGCGGATGGGTCATACACCTATACCCTTAACAACGGTGACCCCGCCGTCAATGCTTTGAATGACGGGGATACCTTGAAAGAATCCTTTACTTACTCGATCAGTGACGGCAAGGGTGGAACCGATTCCGCCGAGCTGAATATCACCATCAAGGGTGCGACGGACAACCGCCCACCGGTCGCTTGTGAAGACTCCACCTTTATTAAGGAAGACGCCTCACCCAACAAGGTTATGGGCAATGTCCTTACCAACGACAGTGATCCTGACGGGAATCCCCTCAGTGTTACTTCTACAGGCACCTTCACCTTGTCCCATGGGACTTTGGTGGTCAATGCGGATGGGTCATACACCTATACCCTTAACAACAGTGACCCCGCCGTCAATGCTTTGAATGACGGGGATACCTTGAAAGAATCCTTTACTTACTCGATCAGTGACGGCAAGGGTGGAACCGATTCCGCCGAGCTGAATATCACCATCAAGGGCAGCACGGACAACCGCCCACCGGTCGCTTGTGCCGATGTTATTAGTATTAAGGAAGACACGGCTCCAAACCCTGTGATAGGTAACGTGTTAACCAATGACCACGATCCAGACGGCAATGCCCTGAGCGTAACCAACCCTGGAACCTTTGTTCTGGATCACGGAACCTTGGTGCTGCATGCCGATGGATCCTATACGTTTGCCCTGGATAACAGCAACCCTGCGGTGAATGCGTTGAACGATGGGCAAAAGCTGACAGACTCCTTCATTTACCATATCAGTGATGGCCATGGTGGTACGGATTCTGCCAGCCTTACTGTCACCATTAACGGCACCACGGATGAACCGACTTGTGGTTGCCACTGTGGTTCAACGCCTCCCGGGACACCTGCTGGAGATTACAGCATCGTCAAGACAGTAGCTGGCACCTTCTTTGCGGATACGCTTACGGGAGACTCTCACGTTACCAACGCGTTTTACTCTTTGGCCGGAAACGATAACATTACAGGCGCTAATGAGGCCATAAACAAGATCTTTACCGGCAGTGGTGATGATACAGTTGTTGGCGGTAAAAACGCAGTTAATGAAATCTATACCGAAAAGGGGGGTATTGATGACATCAAAGGTGGTTTCCACTCCGTCAATACTCTCTACGGAGGAATTGATGCAAATAAACTAACAGGTGGCGATTGCTCCGTTAACACCATCTTTGGGGGTGGGGGAGACGCTAACATCCATGGAGGAAACAACAATTCCGTTAATACCATGTACGCAGGTGGCGGAAAGGCGGTAATGGTTGGAGGAAATGACTCTGAGAATACTTTCTATGCTGAATGGGGAGATGGTGTAACTGTTACCGGTGGTAACAATGCCCAGAATACATTCTTCGACGGAGGCGGTAATGCGACCTACTTCGGGGGCGTTGGTGATAACTTGTTTGTCTTCAACGACCTGAAATATCCTTCGTTGAGCCAAGGCATACAAGGCAATAAAGTCTTCCCTGTTGCCCTTCTCAACCAAGATGTAACCAGCAACTTTGAATACGTCAGCAAGGGCATCGATACTGTCCATGGAAACTCCAGTAGCACAGAAAATGTTCTTGGATTGATCGGACGCGCAGACGTTCAAACTTGGACAATTAACCTCACGGATACAAGTGCTGGCAATCATATGGCCGATGGTTCTTGGGTGGCGACCGCAGGACATACCTTAAGTGGAACAATTACCAATAATGTCAACGGCGCCGTCGTCACCTTTGACACAATCAATAAGGTTACGTTCTTAAGCTAAAAGAACCTTTTATAAATGATAGATTAATGATAGAACCTACCTCATACATCGTTATGGGGTAGGTTTTTATTAGGGCATGCGTATTATTGCTGGAAAATTTCGAAGTCGAAAACTCCTTTCACCTCCCTCCGCAACAACACGCCCCACATCGGACAGGACCCGAGAATCTATTTTTAACATTATCAATAGCTTAGACAAAACCAAACTAGAAGGCACTCTCGTTTTGGATGCTTTTGCAGGAAGCGGGACCCTTGGCCTTGAGGCCCTGTCCCGGGGAGCCGCTCACGTAACTTTTTTGGAAAAAAACCCTCATGCAATCAGCGTCCTTAAAGAAAATATTGCTCTGTTGGGCGTTTCCTCCCAATGTTCCGTGATGATGGGAGATGCAATCAATCCCCCAAAAGCACCCCAGCCCATGAACCTGGTCTTTCTTGATCCTCCTTACGATCAAGCCATAGAAGAACCTTGCCTGACGGCACTTCACAACCAGGGCTGGATCAATTCTGAAACCTTGATTATTTTAGAAACATCTGCAAAAAGACCTTTGAGACTACCCACCAGAGCAGCACTCATCGACCAACGTCGATACGGCGCTGCTTTGGTTTCGTTTTTGGCCTATTCAGGCTGTGACTAAACAGTGATTTCAGTTTGAGTTACACCCGATGATACGGATGTCCAATGAGAATTTGTTGGGCGCGGTAAATTTGCTCAACCAATAGTCCCCGCACCAACAGATGAGGCCAGGTCATCTGGCCAAATGAAATGAGGCGCTGGCAACGGCTCCGAGCAGCATCGCTAAAACCATCCGCCCCCCCAATGAGGAATGTCAAGGATTTGGTCCCTTCATCACGATAATTCTCAAGAATTTTGGCAAATTCAGGGCTTGTGAGGGAGGCGCCCCGCTCGTCCAATCCAACAACGACGGAATCCGGATCAATAGCTTGAAGAAGAAGTTCCCCTTCCCAAGATTTGACTTGATCAGGCGAACCTATTTTTCGGCAAATCACTTCTCGCATCTCAAAGGGCCAAGACAGGCGCGTGCGGTATTGATCCAACAAATCCTTTTCAGGGCCTGCCTTTAGGGTTCCAACACACAAGAGAATGAGTTTCATAGAGGCTGTCGTATTAAGATGCTGACGTTTCAATCAGTTCGACGCTCCACATTTTTTCCAAATTGTAGAATGCCCGAACTTCTGGACGGAAGAGATGAACAATCACATCAAAGGCATCAACCAGCACCCAGTCACACTGAGGCATCCCTTCAATAGCACTAGATATACCATAAGTTTTGAGCTCCACCTGAACAGCTTCTGCCATGGCGCCGACTTGGCGTGATGATTGACCACTGGCAATGATCATATAGTCCGTGATGGATGTCTTCCCCACCAAATTTAAGGTGACCACATCTTCTGCCTTTTTATCATCCAAAATCTTTTCAATGATGGCGCATAATTCCGCTGATGATAGAGGCGGTTGTTGCTTTTTCTTCACAATGACTGATTCTCCTTTATTGGACTGGATCTTCACCAACCCCTTCACCCCCAAAAAATGGGTATATACAAAAAAAGGGGACAAAAAGCCCCCTTTTCTTACTTAACTGATGCGAAAAGAAAGAGGTAAATTAATACCCTTCACGTTCCAAACGCTTGCGCATCAATTTCCGGAAACGGCGGACCGCTTCAGCTTTCTCGCGCGCGCGGCGAATAGAAGGCTTCTCAAAGTGACGGCGAAGCTTCATTTCCCGGTAAATTCCTTCACGTTGCATTTTTTTCTTTAAAACGCGTAAGGCCTGGTCAATATTGTTATCACGTACATCAACTTTCACGAATCATCAACTCCTTCCCATCAAAATTTTAGCATAGCTTGCTATAACCCAAGCTTATAGCATGATTATTTTTTAAATACAATCATCCGGTTCCCTTAATAATACAAATATCTTACTCTCCCAAGCTCTATTCCCAAGAAAGAATGTAAATAAGTACCTCTTGGAATAAATATTGCTTAACCAGAAAAATTATTATACAAACTCAAATAATATAAAATACAATCAAAATTAGGAATTTCAATTATGCATAAAAGTTGCTCAACCTTTCTTATGGCTTTCTTTACCGTCAGTCAGAGCATTCTATTATCAAATTCAATTCTAGCCACAGAATCTATTTATGATGATATCCCCTCTGTGAGCTATGCTTTTAAACCTGAAATGGATAATGGGAACTGTCATTTATCCGTAGCGTTAACCTTTAAAGGGACGCCTTCAGGAAAAACCCCGGTGGCATTCTCTGATGTTTGGGCAGGTATTGATTATAAACCCCAAATTAGAAATATCCAGGTTAACAATGCAACCATGGTTTCATGCAATAACGGAAAGCTTGATCAACTGATCACTCACGAACCAAATACTGAGGTTACTGTAAGGTATGAAATTCACCAACAAGAAGGAAATCCCTCTGACGTACATTCAGCGATTATTAGGCCAGATCTTATTCATATACCAGGGTATGGTTTGGGTGCATACCCCATGTATGGACAAACAATAGAATGCTTGAACGACTCAGTAGACTTTACCCTTAAATGGGTCGTACCTGAGACTTGGCACGTTATGACGAGTTATGGTGTCGGCTCAAAACAAAAAATTAGAGGCTCATTTT
Source organism: Candidatus Finniella inopinata (assembly GCA_945877185.1). GTDB lineage: Bacteria > Pseudomonadota > Alphaproteobacteria > Paracaedibacterales > VGCI01 > VGCI01. The sequence goes on from CAMCRD010000075.1 coordinate 4,796, forward strand.
TAAAACTTGGACACAGCCTATTTATTGCTACAAAAACAAACCCTTATTCACTTGAGATTTGTGAAAAACCAGTTTGTTTTTCGTTCTATGGGAGTTTTAATCTAACAAGCGAGGAGCTCTTTGAAGAAGCAAGAAAAATCATTTCACTACAAAGGTCATTTTTTAATGATAATGATTTTCCCTGTTATTTAATAAGTCTCGTTGAAGGAAACGATCCCAACTCCCAGGGAGGGGTCCACCTTGATAATTGTATTGCCTGCTATATTCCCAAGGATATAAGCAAAAAAGATCTATACCTGCTTTTGTCTCATGAAAATTTCCATAATTGGACAGGAGGAAAAATTAAGCCGTTTGATATAAGCCAGGGGGTTGCGTGGTGGAAAGAAGGCTTTACAGAGTATTATCCCCGCGTGTTGGGACTACGATCAGGCGATTTAAGCTTCCAAGACTTTATTGATGAGGTCAACCAAATTTTACGGAATTATTACTTATCACCCGTTTTAAATGAGCCTAACGAAAAAATCAAAACAGATTATTGGAACAATCACGATACAAAATTGCTACCCTACCAGCGGGGTTTTGTTTTTGCTATTTATCTTAACAATTTGATCAAGAAAATCACTTCGAATCAGCAATCCCTTGATAATGTCATGTGGGACCTTTTTGATAACGGGAATTTTTCAATGGAGATTTTCAAAGAGATTGTTGCCAGATATGTACCAAAAGGCATCGATTTTGAGATTGAACATTATATTGAAAATGGAGAAACAATAGAACTTTCACAAATAGAGGAATTGCCGTTAAAAACTATGAATATGCATAGGTATTACCTTGGATTTTCAGAAGAATCTTTCACGGAAAAGAAGATCATTGGCCTTAATCATACCAGCAAAGCCTATGAGGCAGGCCTTAGGGAGGGAGATGAAATAATCGAGTGTAACGTGACACGTGATCCCTATCAACAAGCTTCAGTAATCCGCAAAGATGGATCAACAATTGTTTTTTACCCTGAAAGCTTCGAAGAAATTCCTGTCCCCCAATTAGACATAGATGATTCTTTGATAGAGCAAAAAATTATCGATTGGTTTGGAGGAAGTAATAGAAAGTCTTAGGAACCTTTTTACGGCTTTTACTCATCTCGCACTTAACAAACTTTGGGCTGCTGCCCGAGCTTCCACCGTAATTTCAGCACCAGATAACATCCGCGCCAGCTCATCCTGGCGCTCGTCTTGGCTCAAACACCGAACAGACGTGCGCATAAATGTTCCTTGATCTTGCTTAAAGACCAAGAAATGGGTCGTCGCACAAGCCGCCAGTTGCGGAGAATGGGTAATCGCCATCACTTGAACATGGGTGCTGAGTTTTGTCAAACGCTCCCCAATGGCCGCGGCAACCGCCCCCCCAACGCCGGTATCAATTTCATCAAAGATGATGGTTGGAATGGAAGACCGGCTTGCCAGCGCAACCTTTAAGGCCAGCATAAAGCGGGCCAATTCCCCACCGGATGCTGATTTGCTTAAACTGCAATACTCTTGTCCTTTGTTCATCACGACCATAAAATCGATACGATCAAGCCCAAATTCACTCCATTGTGCTTCAGGCAATTCCGTGACTTGAACCTTAAATTGCGCCTGGGGAAGCTTCAAAGAGGGCAATTCGGCCATAACGGCTTGCTCCAGGGTTTGCGCGGCCTCCATCCGGCAGACGTGTAAGCCTGTCGCCTCTTGATGATACTTTGCCCGGGCCATCGTTGCCGCTCGATGATAGTTAGCCAGAAGGTCCGTTGACTGGTCTAGGGAGGACAATTGGTCCGTTAGTTTCTGCTGTAATTCATTAAGCGCATCGCCCATAACACCGTACTTACGGGCCGCTGCCCGCAAGGCATAGAGCCGCTCATCAATCTCTTGCAACCGCCGGGGATGGTCCGCTAATTGATCTGCGATCTCCTGAATTTGGGCATTGGCTTCCACAACTTCGGTCAAGGCCCGCTCTAAGGCCCCAATGACGGCATCAATCTTTCCTTCTACAAGACCTTGGACTTTTTGGAAGGATTTTGCCGCTGCGTGGAGAGCGGACTCTATGGAGGGGGTTTGTAAATGGCCTGTGCCCTCTCGAATGGCCCCGCTCAACTTTCCAACATGTGCCAAGGATTCCCGTTCCCGTAATAAATTTTCTTCTTCCCCTAAAACGGGGTTAAGTTTCTTGAGTTCTGCTAATTGGTGTTTTAAGAAATCTTCGTTTTGGCGCAAAAGGGTCAAGTTGTTTTCCGCTTCTTGCCATTGGTTATGGGCTTGTTGCCAAGCGTGAAAGCTCTGCCGGATCGTTTGCCGGATCTCTTGTACTTTCGCAAACTCATCCAACAATAAACGATAGGAGGCCGGATCCAGAAGGCGATCAAATTGACCATGGATTTCCAAAAGGGCGTCGCCTAAGAGCCTTAACAAACCAACACTCACCATTTGGTCATTAATAAAGGCACGGCTTCGCCCCGAAGCGCTTGCCACCCGGCTGACAATGCGGCGAAACACAAGCGTCTCAGCAGGTCCAGCTCCTTCGTCAATCAATCCATGATCCAGGAGGATCTGGGTAATGTGGGCATTATCCTTGATATAAAATTCTGCCGAAACAATGGCTTGCTCCGCCCCCTGCCGAATGAGAGATACATCCCCCCGCATGCCAAGGGCCAATCCTAAGGCATCCAGTAAAATGGATTTTCCAGCCCCTGTTTCGCCCGTTAGGACGCTCAAACCTGGTTCCACAGTCAAATGAAGTGTATCAATCAACACCAGATCTTTAATGGAAAGGCTTAAGAGCATCCTTCAGACCAACTAGCCCGCTGGCTTCTTTTGAGGGCCCGCTTTGGCCCCAGAGACAGGTGCTTTTGTTAAAGGAGAAGAACCCTCTGACGGTTCTTGAGGTTTTGCAGGACCTTTCGCACCGCTGCCTGGCTTTGGCGAATGGCTCAAGGCCTCTGGCATGGTATTTCGAATCAATTCATAAGTGTCAAAATACCAAGAGCTTCCCGGGTAGTTATATCCCAAAACCGCAGCTGTTCTCTGGGCTTGGTCTAAAATCCCAAGGGCCAGGTAACACTCGACCATTCTGTGCAAGGCTTCCGGCGCGTGTGACGTTGTCTGGAAGCCTTCAACGACATTTTTAAACCGGTTTAAAGCCGCCAAATAAGCCTGTCGGTCTAAGTAATAACGACCCACATCCATTTCTTTACCTGCCAAGTGGTCGCGAATCAGGTCGGTCTTAAGCTTGGCATCTTTCCCATAAGGACTTGATGAAAAACGGCGGGTTACTTCTTCAAAAGCCAGCAACGCATCTTCTGTTGTCTTTTGGTCCCGTTCCACTGCGGGAACTTGCTCATAATAGCAAATGCCCAGCATATAATAGGCATACGCGATATTCTCATGGCCCGGATGGAGCTGAATGAAAACATTATAGTTTTCTAAAGCATCTTCATATTTTTTCGCTTGATAATAAGAATAAGCGGCCATCAACAACGATTTGGGCGCAAGGGTCGAATAAGGGTGCTGGCGCTCCACTTCTACAAACCCGAGGGCTGCACGCTTATAGCTCCCTTTCTCAAGATTATCCATCGCTTCATTATAAAGCACCTCAACCGGCTGGTCTTGATATATTTCTTCTGAGTCTGAACAGGCTGTTTGTAAAAACCCCAGGCAAAGAGCTATAGCCATGCCTTTTATTACATTGTTTTTCTGCATTATAATTCCTCTTAAGGTAAAATCTTGGTAATTCTATGGCCTCACCTTAGCATAACCTCACCCCGAACCAAAACCTTGATTTTAGGGGGGATCGATTTTTTAAACCACAACGAGGATTGAGGCGGCTCTCATTTTTATGATTTACCTACTTCACAAAGGGGGCAAATATCACTATAGTATCCCACAAAGGGTTCCTGAGTTCCATGAGGCTCCCTAACAGACTCGAGAAATGCTAAACCAACAGGCATTTGGCCGAAGTCTTCTTAAATGCTCACTGGTTAAATGCCCACTGGGTTTTTATCTGGGTTGCTTTGGGGGATAGTGGTGGGATGTTTTATATCTATAAGATTATCAAGGAGAAATTTAAGTAATGAAAAATACCATTTTGAGCTCTGCAGCTGCTTTAATGCTTCTTTCCCCAACATTCGCCAATCCCCCTTCGTCTCCAACACCTGTTGCGCCCCCTGTTGAAAGCACGAACCCTTGTGGGTTTCATTCAGGCTTTCGCGCAGGCATAGGGCTGGGATATAAGAATCACAGCACGGTAAATAAGTATGATTTTAAGGCATCAGACAACCTTTTACTTCCTTTCCCATTAGCCAGTGAACAACGCAGAAAAACATCTACCTGGCAGTCTGCCTTCTATCAGGGGCATGTGGCTTATGATTGGATTAAAAATAACTGGCTTATCTCGATCGAGCTTGATTACCGCTATAACCCGACTGCCAATAAGGGTAAAATCATCTCTGGTGATGAGTTTCTTTCTACTGAACCTGGCGACTTTATCTTTAAGCAAGGCCACCGCCATGATTTTGGCCTAAGCTTTCGAGCAGGACGGATCATCACACCTTGTTTTTCTCTGTATGGGATTGCCAACATTCGGCTCGGGAAATTCAATTATGAATTTATTAGCGAGAAAAATATTGCTATACCTGAAGGCCTACAAACATCAGGACAACGCAAGCAATCCCGTTGGGGGGGCGGCTTAGGGATCGGGTGCCAGTATATTCTTGCTAAGGGAGTTTCAATGGGCCCAGAAATCACCTATGATATATACCAGCCTATAAAAATTGATAAAGATTTGGCTATACCTAACACCAATACGGGTACATTTTTCGTTCAATCTAGCCGACCAAGAATTTTGAACGTTGTCCTCAAACTTTCCAAAACTTTTCCTGATTACCAACAATAGTCAGCTAGCTTTAGGAGACGCTTCGGCATAGGAGGCGTCCGTAAAGATACAAATACCAATCTATTGATCAGGTCTCCCAAAACAAAATTGCGATTAAAACGGTACTGGAAAGTCACTAAATTCCTTGGATG
>CAMCRD010000076.1 GCA_945877185.1 Candidatus Finniella inopinata
TGGACTACTAAAATGATTCATATGATTCTTCGTGTACGGCAAAAAATTCGACCAGGAAGATCGTTTCCAAGACGATCATTTAAGATTGAAAGCGGCTGGTCAAAGAGGGGACAACGAACCAGGGGAGCCCACTAACCGAATGCCATTGGGCGGGGATGACACGGGTGTAAAGCCACTCTTGTACTCTTTCTCATATTTTCATGAGGTATAACTACTTTAACAATAGAGCTTCATTGACAAAACGTCAAAGAAAACCTATCTTATGGAGCACCAGATGGCTGGATGACTGCTGATTTTGCGGGTAACTGCAAATTGGAGGAAAGTCCGGGCTCCACACAAAACAGGGTGGCGGATAACGTCCGCCGGGGCCAGTTGACAAAGGCTGGCTTTAGGGAAAGTGCCACAGAAATTATACCGCCTTTGAGGAAATTCAAAGGTAAGGGTGAAATGGGGCGGTAAGAGCGCACCGCACTTCTGGCAACAGAAGTGGCAGGGTAAACCCCACCCGGAGCAAGATCGAATAGGGATGAGCGAGGGAGCAACCCCTCACATGTGTTTGTGCATGTCATCCGGGTTGATCGCTAGAGGCGGCTGGCAACAGACGTCCCAGATGAATAGTCATCCAGTAAGGCAGGGATGCAAATCCCAAGCCTTACGGACAAAACCCGGCTTATAGGCCATCTGGTGTTTTATTCAATCATAATAGCTTAGACAGGCAAATTCCCCCATTTTCCTGAAAACCCGTATGTCGTCATGAACACAATTGGGTTTTCCTGTATAAGAGCTCCGTTGTTTCCTCATCAGCAGTTTCTAAAAATTTTAGGAGATTATTGAGCCAATCATGGCACTTAGCCCGTTTCCAGATCAGATCATCCTGCATTTGCGGATACAACCGTTTTGTTGCAGTAACTGTGGTGGCTTGATGGGTTGTTGCAGCAGCCGTGATGATTTCATTGAGATTCTCCTTTGAATAGGACTGTATATATCCAACATCCAGAACAACACTCGGAATAATTGTTAGAACTTGAAGAGAAGGCGCCACGGACATTTCGCTGAACTTTGCTAAAGATGGCCCCGCATTGGCAGCAGCGAACAAAAGCCCGTTCACAAAGGAAGCTCCGTTAACGCTTTTCCTCAAATAGTGAAAATCAACCAGGTGCGTCAAAGAAAAAGTATTCAGCCAACTTTTCATATAGTTTTGTTGGAGATCATACTCCTGGACCGTCTTCATGCTGACATGCAAACCAGCCAAACACCAGGCTGCTATATTCGCATATGTTGGGTCAATGGAGAATATATTTTCCATAATATATTCAAACATATATTGTTTACCATACAGGCGGGAAACGCTACCGGCGCCTGTCATAAAGATGCTTAAATACTCTGTAAGCTTTTCTTTGGGTAATGGTTTTAATTGGTCCACAAGGGCGCCAGCCACTTGGGTCTTTACGCCTTCCAGAGCTAAATCATCCATTTCTTTTTCGAGTTTTTCGCGCTCTCTTTTTAAATCTATATTTTCATTTATTATTTCAGATACCTCTGAACCTCTTGGGTACTTTTCTAAGTGTGGATCACCTTCTTCTCTTTTCTCATCTCTAAGGTCGGGATCGTGGAGTAAGGGGTCTTGATCAAGCCGAACCGTTATCGAATGCCGAGCAAAAAGGGAGCCTAGCGCGAAAAAATGCTGCGAATCAACTGTGTTGTCATACTGCAACTCATCTTGAATGGTATCATAAACTGCATTTACAAAATCAGGATATTGACCAAGATAATTGAAGGCTTTCTTGGCTTGCATCGTCAATATCTTTCTATGCTGGTTCACAAGTTCACTGCTATAATCATATTGGACAAAAAAGCGGTCAAGCCTTCTTACGCCCACAGTGTAATACCGTTCAGCAAGCGCCAACGCCAACCCCCAACCCATTCCGAATGTAATGTTCTTATACGCGACGCCTTCCGCCAAACCGACAATGGCCCAATAATAAGCTCCTTCAAGTACCGCATTGGCGCCAACAACACCTTTTAAAGCCGTATGGAGGGACGCAGAAGGATATATATGGGGTTTATTATCAAAATGCGCCCCTTTCTGTTTGGATGGGAATTGTGCGTCCCCCTTCAAAGAGCGCTCTATAATTTGCGCCCTTTCGTATAACTGCCTGGCAAAAACAGGGCTCATTGTAACCATAATCTCTGTGATAAGAAGGCCAGACGTGACACTGCCAACAGGAATTCCCATCTCGTCCCCAATTGACCACAAGATCCCGCCTGTCGCTGGTGTAGCGGGGAAAATCAACCCAATTGTTCCCCCCAAAAGCCCTGCAATGAGCGTTTTCAGGTTTTGGGGATTTTTAAAAAACGCCCTATCTGTTGCATACATATGTTGGGTCGGTATATCCCAGGTAGGGGCGCCTGGCGCAGAAGCGTCTTTAAGGACATACATAACCACAGTAGGCCGAGCATAGTCTGCTTGTGGAAATTCCATAAATTGGAACCTATTGTTTAAGGGAGGTCGCGGAGGCTGGCCGTTCTGTATAGCTCCCTGTTGTGAGCTCTCACCCCTTCCCTGCGGAAAGTCATCTATTTCTATGTAAGAATCCCCTTGATCCATATGGTATTTAGTGTTACTCGGCGGAAAAGTGTTTCCCTTGGTAAAGGCTGAGGCGTGAGGATGGAGGGAGGTTCTTTCGGGCCCCATTTCTAGCGCCACTTCCCTCATTTCTTTCCCCTTTGCCGCCAAAGAACTCTGGGCAATACTATAGAAAATCAAAAAAGAGACCAGTGTCAGGGGGCGCAAGAGCATAGATCGTAAGGAGACAAAGTGCCCTGCACTCAAAGAGTGTAGGCATAATTTTTGAAAATAACCAAAAATCCCATTTATAATAAGGCTTACATCCCTTACAGAAAACAAGCTTTTCCTGGTGGGTTGGTCACAAAGGGTTCCCCTTGAGTGGTAACCACGCATAACTTTCTCTACTTCTTTAATAAAACGCATTCCTTGATCTCCTTCTATTATGAGTTATATCGAGCGGAACCTTCGTATTAAGATTTTTCAATTTCCCCATTCGGTTGCTACTTTCTAAGAAGATTGCCGCAATCTTCCCTACACCCCTTTCGGAGCCATGAAAAACCCACCATGAGCTAACATTGGAGGGAGCTATTGTTGGAAAAAAATCTTAATTTTATGGTCACGCCTAGTTTAGACAAAACAAATCAAATTTTACATGTTTTTATCACAAATACAATATTAATCTATATCCTTGTTGATGACAAGAAACGGCTAACAACAGATGCCCCAGGTGAGTCGCCATCCAATACAGTAAGATGTAAACCCAAAGCCTTACGCATAGAACATGTCAACAAAAACAGACGGCTGTTTTTCATACTTACCCTTAAAAACAGCCGTCTGTTTTTGATGTTTTAACTGGAAAGCCTATCTTAAGTTACACTTTTGGAAGTAGGAGTTAAATGAGCGTTAAATAGCGCACCACCCTTGAGGGTATTTTGTGCCTAATACAGCACACGCCTTTCTTGCAGAAACCTCATTTTTAAACAAAGCAAAACAAGTCGCACCGGTGCCCGACATGCGCGCGAGGAGACACCCCGGCGCTGCTTCAAGCGTTTCGATGAGGTCTCCAATCACAGATTCTTGTGCAATGGCTATAGGCATCAGATCGTTTGTTTGGGCTTTTAAATACTCAAGCGTATCACCCTGAAATTCCCCCTCGAAGATTTTTCCAAAATCTTGATAGGCAGTATAAGGGGGTTGAATTTTTTTAAAAACAGCAGCGGTGGATATAGGAACGCCAGGGTTTGCCAAAACCAGGACCCCTGGTAATTTTTGGTCCATAGGAAGCGGCAACGATTCCCGCCCGGAACTATCAATCCACAAGAGAGGCCCCCGCCCAAATTGATGAGCCAGAGACATGGGAACATCAGCCCCCAATACGCCGGAGGCCAAAATAAGATTATCTTCTTCTGTTGGTGACAAAGAAACTTGGTCGTACTCTAAAAGAGCCGCAATCGTCGCTGCCGCATCACTCGTTCCACCCCCAATGCCTGATGAAACTGGTAGATTCTTAGTCAAATGAATATGGATTTGCCCGATGTCTGGATACTTTTTTCCAAGCCACTGGGCTGCCAAAATGATGCTATTTTCTGGCCCCAAAGGCACCTGATCTGCAAAAGGACCATCGATGGTTAGGCTGGAATTGTCTGCCTTTTCAACGGTAATGTGATCACCCACCGCCCCAAAGGCAATCAGCGATTGCAGATGATGAAAGCCATCTGATAAACGCCCTACCACATGAAGCATCAAGTTAATTTTAGCAGGAGCACGTCGGGTAATGGCCATTTCTAAATCATTTCAAACATAAGATTAAAGATCACTATAAGTTGGACCACTCCCCCCTTCGGGAGGAACCCAGTGGATATTCTGGAGTGGATCTTTAATATCACACGTTTTGCAGTGAATGCAATTCGTGCTGTTAATCTGCAGATAAGACTTCTCGAGGTTCTTCACAATTTCATAAACCCCCGCCGGACAATAGCGTTGCTCAGGGCTATCGTAAAGTTCCAGGTTATGGGTAATGGCAAGCTCAGGGATATCTAATTTCAGATGGTTTGGTTGATGTTCGGGATGATGGATATTGCATAAAAAGACTGAGCTTAACCGATCAAACGTAACCATGCCATCTGGTTGGGGATAGGCAATCGGCTTGCAATCTGCACTCAAGTGCAACTGAAGGTGATCCGCATGGTTTCGAAGTGTCCAAGGACTGCGCCCCCGAAAAACATAGGTTTCCAAAGCCGCATTGATCATGCCCCCAATCACCCCCCACCGAAACCCAGGTCGGATGTTGCGCACCTGACGCAATTCTTGAGCAACCCAGCTCTCCCGTAACCGACCTTCATAATCATTAGGACGCCCCTGCAATGCTTCAATACTGCCTTCCGCCGCCAACATGCCTGACTTCATGGCCGTATGGGTCCCTTTGATTTTTGCCACATTCAAAAACCCCGCACTACACCCAATAAGGGCGCCACCTGGAAACGTCAGCTTTGGCATCGATTGCCATCCGCCTTCATTCAAAGCCCGGGCCCCATAACTGAGGCGTTTCCCTCCCTCAAATAGGGGACGAATCAGAGGGTGGGTTTTAAATTTTTGAAACTCTTCGAAAGGGGACAAATAGGGGTTCTGATAATCCAGTCCAACAACAAACCCAACCGCAACTTGATTATCCGCCAAGTGATAAAGAAAGCCGCCCCCATAGGTGTGCAAATTGAGAGGCCACCCGATGCTGTGCAGAACCGTCCCCACTTTATGTAACTTTGGGTCTATTTGCCAGATTTCTTTAAGGCCTAATCCATAGGTTTGAGGATCGGACGCTTCCCGTAGTTTAAAATGGTCTATGAGGTTTTCAGCTAAATTTCCACGGGCTCCTTCCGCAATCAATATTTGCTTTCCACAAATCGCGATGCCCGGTTGGAATTGCTCCGTTGGTTTGCCGTCGGCTCCCACACCTTTGTCCCCTGTTTTCACCCCCCGCAAAGCCCCTTGATCATTGAACAAAGGTTCGACAGCCGCAAACCCAGGATAAATTTCCACGCCGAGTGCTTCGGCTTGTTGCCCGAGCCACCGGCAGAATTGGCTCAACGAGATAATATAATTGCCTTTGTTGTGCATTTGAGGAGGAATGGGGAGTATTAAACAATGCTTCTTCGTCATAAACCAGAAATGATCTTCCCCAACAGGTGTCGAAAGAGGGGCTCCCATTTTTCGCCATTCAGGAAGCAATTCTTCTAAGGCGCGCGGCTCAAAAACACACCCGGAAATAATGTGCGCTCCCACTTCTGATCCCTTTTCCAAGATACAAACAGTAAGCGCCGGATCTAATTGTTTCAGATGAATGGCCGCCGATAAACCTGCGGGGCCCGCGCCCACAATCACCACGTCATAGTGCATCTCATCCATTTCACGCGCGCCTTCTTAAAAGCAGTTGTCAATTCTCTTTTTATACTTTAGACAAAGTAAGTATGACGATAAATCAGAAACTTGTCGAAACTTTAGAATGGTATCAAGAAATAGGCATCGACGTTGCTGTTGGTGAGGTTCCTTGTAACCATGCTGCACCCCTCCGGTGTGCGCCCGCAAAAACCTCCGCGCCACCCAGCCCATCTCCTTTAGCGCCTACCCTCGCCTCTCCTGTTAAACTATCCGACTGCAAAACGCTGGAAGACCTCCATCGCGCAATTGCTGCTTTTGAAGGATGTCCTTTGAAAAAAACAGCAACAAACCTCGTCTTTGCCGACGGCAACCCGAAAGCTAAAGTCATGTTGGTTGGTGAAGCGCCCGGTGCGGATGAGGATCGACAAGGGAAGCCTTTTGTGGGCGTTAGTGGTCAACTGTTAGACCGAATGCTCGCCACCATAGGCCTTGACCGAACATCGGTATATATTACCAATATCCTCCCCTGGCGCCCGCCGGGAAATCGCCAACCAACCCCGCAAGAAATTACCGCATGTAAGCCTTTTGTAGAAAAACACATCGCGTTGATCCAGCCTCAAATTTTAGTGCTGGTCGGTGGTGTCGCTATGAAAACCTTATTTAATACGAATGATGGTATCATGCGCCTCCGGGGTACATGGCAGCCCTACACCTCCCCTGAACTTAAAGAGCCTATCAAGGCTATCGCCACCTATCACCCCTCTTTCCTTTTGCGCTCCCCTGGTCAAAAAGCGCAGTCTTGGCAAGATATGCTGATGATTAAAAAGGCGCTCGAGGCGGCTGGCTTAAGTTAAGAACCTATATTTCTAAATCCTATAGAATAACCCAAAAATCTATACCATCATGCCCTTTTTAAGCATTACTTAACAAAAAATCTTTTAAACTTGGGATATGAACCCTACAGAACTAGATGGAAAACGCTCGCATGTTTAAATTTGTTTTATGTTTAAGCCTTCTAAACCTTAGTCTCATGAAAGAAGGATACAGCTCATCAAATGACGAGAATAACTCTCAACAAATCCCACAAGGCTCTGTTCAGTCCCGCGCAAAACAAATCGAAAGCCTTCTTAACAAAAAAGAGGCCCAGCCTCAACCAGGAGAAAAAAAGCCACAGAGACTCAATCCTTCTAGACCCCTACCAGTTCCCTCTGATCCCCTAAAAGCTGAAAGTAAAAAAGACGCGGAGACAGATAAGCCAAAGCAACGTCAGAACCCTCCCCCACGACCTCGACAGCCTCTCCCATCCAAAGAAATTCGACGTGACTGCCAAAAAGCGCCATCATCCGGACATCTTCGGATCCTTGCCATCGATGGCGGCGGTGTACGGGGACTCATCCCTGCTATTGTTGTGGCTCAACTGGAAAAGGATTTAGGCTTATCCATTACAAAAGCCTTTGATATTTTTGTTGGAAATTCAGCCGGTGGTATGCTCGCCCTTATTCTCACAAAACCAGACGCTTCCCAACAAAAACCAGCATTTACAGCTTTAGAAATTGTTGAAAAAGTTAAGGAATTGTCTGCCCAAATGTTCGGCGGCGTCCAAAAATCAGTGCTGAGTAAGACAAAAGCAACTTTGAAAAAGGCAAAAAATCTGCTAACGACAGGGGCTCAATATAATCCAGAGGTTCTGGAAAAACTTGCAGCAGATATGTATGAGAATACAACACTTTCTCAAGCGATAAAGCCTGTATTTGTTGCAACATTTGATTTAAGTAGCGAAACAACGCTCATCTTATCAACGCCTTTGGCTAAGCGATCAAAATTATTTGATTTCAAAATGGCAGACGTTGCCAGAGCAACCAGCGCCGCCCCTTTTTACTTCCCCATTCATCCTTTAGAGTTCACGAACAATGAAGTAGGGACAGGACTCAGAATGCAATTAATCGACGGGGGTATTGGCTCAAACAACCCAACGCTGATTGGTCTTATGGATGTAACCAAAGAATATTGTACTGCACCTGCCTATGAGGTTTTATCTTTAGGAACAGGGACAGCTAAACACCACTTTGAGAAAGAGAATATGGGAAGAAAGGGAAGCCCCTTCATGATGTTAAAACCAACAATCAAGGGATTTATGAGCGCTCAAACTCAAAATGCCGATGAAGCAACAAAAGTGTTTTTGAGCGTCTTGAATAGTTTTCGCGAGAAAGAAAAAAGTAACTATACAAGGTTGCAGGTCTATTTGGCGGAGGAAGACAAAAAACTGGATGATGTGAGAGAGCAGACAACAGAAAATTTATCCCAAAAAGCCCAGGAAATCATTAATGGCTCTAAATATAAAGAAACAGTCGTACGTCTCAAAAAACAATTATGTGATGAGGATATCTACCGGAAAGAAAACATGCACGATAAAATGTGTTCCGGTGGGTAAATTAAACGGGATGATTGTATTATATTTTTCCCTGAAACAAATGAAATAATCCCGATCGGGTCTATTTGTTAATCTTTGAGGCTATAAAAGGAAAAACAATCCCGATCGGGATCATGGAAGCCAAAAAATGTAACCTTGACAAGATATACTGATGCTGAGACGGGCGCTTATGGAAATATAAACTCCCCTGTTTTATGTTCCCCAAAGGTTTTGATTGGGTCGTAGCTGATGCAAAAAATCTTCACAAGGAACGCAAAGAACGTTTTTGAGTTGAACGTATTCTGTCCCGCGATAAAGCAACAGGGCTTTTGCCATGGGATAATCCTCTAAAAATGCCTCAAGATGTTTGGTATCATTTGAAGAGACCCGTTTGGCGTTCTTCACTTCTATTGCCCACAAATCCTTTGGCCCATAAACAATAAAATCTACCTCAACACCACTTCGCGTTCGCCAAAAGCTAAGCGTATGAGAAGACGTGCTATAATCGACCCAGGCTTTAAGATGTTGAGCGACTAAACCTTCCAAAGCAGCCCCTTCAATTTCTTCTTGTTTATCAAGAGGCCCTCGGGGACGAAGCGTTCGAAACACACCTACATCAAATAGATAAAACTTCGGTTGGACCGTTAATTCACGTTGGGCGCGTTTCGAAAAAACGGGGAGATGAAAAGCAAGCAGGAGTTCTTCTAGGATTGTAATATAATTTTCGACTGTTTTCCGTTTAACTTCGCATTCTCGAGCAATATTTGTAACATTTAGCAAAGATGCATGGGAAAAAGAAATCGCCTCTAAAAAACGTACAAAGTTTTCTAAGTTTCTAACCAGACCCTCTATTTGAACTTCTTCTTGCAAATACAAATGGATATACGCATTCAATGTCTCTTGGGGATTCGCCTTTCCCATAAGAAGAGGGAGGAGCCCATAGGATAAAGCTTGGGAGAAAGAAAATTGATCTTCAAGTTCTGCGGCCATAAAGGGATACAAGGTGCATCGTAAGGCCCTGCCTCCCAAAAGGTCAGCCCCTGTTCTTTTGAGTTTTCGGGAGCTAGAACCTGTCAGAACAAACTGAAGATTGCGTTTTTCTTCGATAAGGCTATGAACCACAGGCAACAAAGCAGGCGCTTTTTGTACCTCATCAATCACAACGACAAAAAAGCCGGATCCATCGGCTTTTCCGGTGTAACCGTCGACAATTTCATAAAGGCGTTCGGGTCGCGCCAGGTAACTTCTCAAGGTATCTGGACGCAGAAGGTCAATCCATAACGCATTCTGATATCTGGATTTCATCAGCGTTGACTTGCCAGTTCCTCTCGGTCCAAAAAGAAAAAAACTTTGGAGGGGAAGGGTAAAAAAGCGCGAAATAAACGTCATGAAGCCTTTTCCTTATTCATTTTGGCGCCGCTAATGCCAATTTGCGTCTCAA
>CAMCRD010000077.1 GCA_945877185.1 Candidatus Finniella inopinata
CAAAAAATCATCGACAAAACAAAAAACTGTTATAATATACTCTTCGAGAGGCATGCTGTTCTCCTTGGTTCATAAATTTTTCGTCAAAAAATATATAAACTAGGCGAACCTGCCTCTTCAACTACATAAACAACTTGCACACTGCGTAATTATAGAAAGCTTTATAACCATTTAGAAAATTTGGAGCGGAACAAAGGAAAGGGCAAATGGATTTTCGCCCGTCACTCCCATCAGCGCGTGTTGTCTTTTTATAAATATATCCGCGACCAAGAAATTCCAGTACAGATCGCAGAAGAAGACAGTGGCGAAAATTTCGATGTCCTTGAAATGGTCAATGGCGACGTCAAAAATCCCATATTTATTCCAGTTACGGTGGATGTTGATGTCTTGGTTCTCCAACAACAATGGTGCCAAAATTATTGTAAGGAACATAACTATGCCTTGTTTGAACTTTCCAAGCTTGCTGATTTAGGGGGGTAGGGGGTGGATAAAGTCCTATAGTTGTTGCTGGATATTAAAACCTAGTACATCGACCATTTTGTTTTGCCGAATCTACACCCTCGCCGTTCGCCCTGAGCGTAGGCTGAAGACCGAAGGACTGAGGCCGAAGTCGAAGGGTAGCATAGATGGAATCGGGCTCGCTTCTTTACCCTTCGACTTTGATTGTGTCGCTCTTTCGAGCGCCACTCTCTACGCTCAGGGCAAACGGCGATGGGAAGACTGATAGGTAAAACAAAATGGTCGATGTACTAGAGGCTGCGCTTCGCTTGCCAAGGTTTTCTACTCGCCACGGCATAGCCGTAGCCGTAGCCGTAGCCGGGAATTCCAGGATGACAGCTCTTGAGCATAATCACAGATCTAAATTAATGAAACGCACCCCTAGAGTTTTTTTTCTCCCTATGGTAACCCTTAAGGTCAAGAGAGGCCCCCTACAGGTAAAAATATGGCAAAGCTCACACTGGTTGACGGATCTGGGTTTATTTTCCGGGCCTTTCACGCCCTGCCCCCCTTACGTCGGCCGGATGGTGTGCCTGTCGGAGCTGTTTATGGGTTTTGCTCGATGTTGTTTAAGACATTGATGGAAAACCACACGGATTCCCTGGTGGTTGTTTTTGACGCGGGGCGTCAAACATTTCGACAGGACATCTATCCTGATTATAAGGCCCATCGCCCTGACCCTCCTGAGGATTTGATCCCTCAATTTCAATTGATTCGCGATGCTTGTGCGGCATTTAATGTGTCGGCCACTGAGGCTGTGGGATTTGAAGCCGATGACCTTATTGCAACATATGCCCAGCACGCCCTTGAGGCGGGGTTCGAGGTGTGTATTATTTCCTCCGACAAAGATTTGATGCAACTGGTACGCCCCGGTATATCCATGCTAGACCCTATTAAAAACCGTCCGATTGGGGAGATGGAAGTTTTTGAAAAGTTTGGGGTACCCCCCTCAAAAGTTGTGGAAGTCCAAGCTCTGGCGGGGGATGCAAGTGATAACGTTCCCGGCGTTCCCGGCATTGGTATCAAAACCGCGGCTGAATTGATTAATACCTATGGTGACTTGGAAAGCCTTTTGGCACGGGCCCATGAAATCAAACAACCTAAACGACGGGAAGCCCTTATTGAGAATGCTGAAAAAGCCCGTATTTCTCATCAACTTGTTTCGTTGCGTCAGGACTCCCCCCTTCCGTTGCCTTTGTCTGACTTAAAGGTTCGACCGCTTGAGCAATTCGTTTTGAATACGTTCTTACGCACCCAAGGATTCAACAGCCTTATCGCCCGCATTGAGCGTCAGAATACAGCGGCCAACGTCCCTCCTGGCCCTCAAGAGCTCCCTGGTTTCTCCATCGCCGTAGCGCCTCAGCTTCAAACCACTTATGAAACCGTAACAACGATGGACGCTTTAAATCGTTGGATTACAAAGGCGATAGCCTCCTCTGTCCTCGCTATTGATTGTGAAACCACATCCTTAAATGCCATGGAGGCTAAGTTGGTGGGATTGTCCTTGGCCCTTGATAAAGGTCAAGCTTGCTATATTCCCGTTGCCCATCAAACAGATGCCCCTCAATTGACAACCGATATCGTTTTAGAAGCATTGCAGCCTCTTCTCCTGAATCCAAGTGTTTTGAAGATCGGGCATAACCTAAAGTATGACTTGGTGGTGCTGGGGCATTATGGCGTGACGATTTCACCCCTCACAGATACAATGCTGATGTCCTATGTGTTGGATGCGGGAAAAAATGCCCATAACATGGATGAATTGGCGGAGCTTCATCTTGGGTACAAAACCATCAAATTTACAGATGTTGTTGGCACGGGAAAGGCCATGAAAACTTTCGATCATGTGCCCCTTGATCAAGCCACAGCCTATGCCGCAGAAGATGCGGACATCACTTTACAGCTCTATCATGTCTTTTCCCCCCGACTGATCGCTGAAAAAATGGTCCATATCTTTGAGCGCCTTGAACGCCCCCTTGTGCCGGTTATTGCTGCCATGGAGCGTCAAGGGGTTCGGGTTGATCGTTTGCTTCTTGACCGGTTGGGGCAAGAATTTTCCAATCAAATGGCCCAATTAGAGACAACCATCCATCAGCTGGCTGGACGCGTGTTTAATGTGGGCTCTCCGAAACAACTGGGAGAGATTCTCTTTGATGAAATGGGCCTTTCTATGGCAAGCGAAGCGAATAACTCTCAAAAAATGAAAGCCCCTAAAAAAACAAAAACGGGGGCTTATGTAACGGATGTAGATGTTCTTGAAACCCTGGCCGCCCAAGGGCATGACTTGCCCGCACGTGTTCTGGAATGGCGCGGCCTTTCGAAACTAAAATCAACCTATGTTGATAACCTGATTGCGGCTGTATCACCCAAAACAAGCCGTGTCCATACATCTTACTCATTGGCAGGAACCTCCACGGGGCGGCTTTCCTCCTCCGATCCAAACCTTCAGAACATTCCCATCCGTACCGAAAATGGCCGCAAAATCAGACAGGCCTTTGTCGCGGATGTTGGGTGCCGTTTGGTTTCTCTCGACTATTCCCAAATTGAGCTGCGGCTTTTGGCCCATATGGCAGAGGTTCCCGCCTTGGTTGAGGCGTTTCGTAAAGGGATGGATATTCACACCTCAACAGCGTCAACCATGTTTGGGATTCCTGCTGATCAAATCGATAGCTCTTTGCGGCGCCAAGCCAAAGCGATTAATTTTGGCATTATTTACGGCATTAGCGCTTTTGGACTCGCCAACCAGCTGGGTATTGCACAAGGAGAAGCTGCAGTTTATATTAAGAAATATTTTGAGACGTATCCAGGTATTCAAGATTATATGGAGCGGTGCAAGGAGTCGGCCCGCCGCGATGGATATGTCCAGACCCTATGGGGTCGAAAATGTTATACTCTGGGAATTAAAGACAACAACCCTGTTGCAAGGCAATTTGCGGAACGCCAAGCCATCAACGCTCGGTTACAAGGGACGAACGCGGATATCATTAAACGAGCTATGATTCATATTTCCTCTTATTTGAAAGACCTGAATTCAAAGGCGCACATGCTCTTACAGGTCCATGATGAACTTGTCTTTGAAGTTCCCGAAGCAGAAATGGATACCACCGTTCCTGCTTTACAAAAATTGATGGTAAATATTAAGGGCTTAGAGTTGAAAGTTCCTCTCGTGGTTGGGGTGGGAAGTGGCAATAATTGGGATGAGGCGCACTAATGCCAAAAAACATAAATTCTTTAATTGAAGGCTACAAAAAGTTTCGCAGCCAATATTACAGCGGGGATTCCGCTGTTTTTGAAAAACTCGTCCGTCATGGCCAACACCCTAAAGTCCTAATGATTGCGTGTTCAGATTCACGGGTTGATCCGGCGATTATCACCAACTGCGAGCCTGGCGATTTATTTGTGGTTCGTAACGTTGCGAACCTTGTGCCGCCCTATCAAGCCGATGATTCCCATCATGGAACCAGCGCTGCGCTGGAGTTTGCTGTATGCAATTTGAAAATCCGCCATGTTGTTGTCTTTGGGCACAGCCAATGCGGCGGCATTCGGGCCCTTGTTGAAAATGCTGATATTCCTTATCCGTCCTACAGCTTTGTTTCGAAATGGATGGAACTCGCCCAGTCGGCGTGCGACCAAACCTATCAAAATCACCCAACGGCATCTTTGGAAGAAAAAGCCCATCACTGTGGGCATTATGCCATCATCAATTCTTTGAATAACCTCATGACGTTTCCGTGGATTGTTGACGGCATTCAACAAGGTAATTTATTTATTCATGGTTGGTTCTTTGATTTATCAACAGGCAGCATTGACGCCTGTAATTTGAAAACAGGTACATTTGAAGAATTAGGTGCATCTCGGGAAATGTGACATGCCAACATTAATCGTAAAGAAGAGGAGTGGAGAATGAAGAAAAAATATTTTCATTTTTTTTGTGAAAGATGTGAAGAAAAAAGCAGTAGGCTCCTATCGAGTAATATACCTTTCCTTTCTAAACATGTCGAAAGAAATTGCCCGTCTGATAGCCTTAAAATGGTTTATGATTATGGGGTAAAATTAAAGGTAAAAAACAACACAGAACATTATGAATATAGTCGGGAAATAGAACTCAAAAACTATCTCAGTAGAATAAGAAGAATATTGAAAGATTTTGTGAATATGCCAAGCTGGGATTATGGAAAAGATGTGGATAACATCATAGAAGAAACCATAAAACTAAGGATAAAAATAGTCGACGATTTAAAAGGTATTGAAGACGAAAATAAGGAAGACACGGAAAATAAGGAAGACACGGAAAATAAGGAGGATATGGAAATTAAGGAAGCTTCTTGATAAAATTATTTCTAAAAAGTACCCGACTGTTTGTCAATTTACGGATTCTCATTTAGCTCTTAATTTTGCAATCAAAAAAAGAGACAAAAAATATCCTAAAGCATCCTTAAGGCCATCTGTAAGCTGTCTGTTATAAAGAATGGATCTCTTATACAACATAATAAAATAAACTTGCATTCACGTGGATAAGGAAATATAAAAAAACAATCAAGTTATAAATATTTTTATTGAATGTGACTTTCAAAATTATGTAGGAGGCTGTTATGCTTTTCCGTCGTTTTACGTGCTTTTTCTTAAGTACGGTTCTTAGTTTTCAGTCTATTGCGCCAACGCTTGCTATGCAAAGTCTAGAAGATCTGGAACAGCACGAGGATTTACGAAGGTATTCTTCTATTCCGACAAGCCTCTCCTTTAAAGCCCAACCCGGACGAACAGCATCCGGTACTTTCCTTTATGCTCTTCATGAAGGAAAAGTCTTCTTTCTTTTGGGGCAAAGAAGTGAGAGTAAACAGTGGTGTAATCCTGGAGGAGGCAGTGAGGAGGGTGATGGTAAAGAGGTATTTCTGTTTCATACGGCTGTTCGTGAAACAGACGAGGAATTAAATCGCTTCTATTGCCCTCATGCTCGTATCCTCAAAAATCAACCTTTTATTGATACATATAACGGATCCTTGTTTTATCGTATGTATTGGCACCAAGTTCAATATTTAGATGAAAAAATCCTCATTAAAAGTCTCCAAGGTGCAACAGCCGTCGGCCAAGAATTTATCGATTTTATTTGGCTAGAAGCTTCGGACCTTTTGCAAGCTGTTGGGGAGAAGAAACCGGTGATTCAGGTAAGCCCGGAAAAGGAAATTGAGATTTATCCAGAACTTTTCACAACCCTTTCCACCCTTTCTGGTATGGCTTTTCTGAAGAACCTTGTTAACCACCAGGCGCTAAAGAGGTTTGACAAAGATCTACGTCCCCTCATAAATCGGCTTTATTTTGTGGGACTGGAAGCTTCCACCTTAATGGATTTAAAACCTATACCATTGGTTTCTTGGCCACAAGTTACTTTGGATTCCGAAGGTGAGGCTGCTACGGCTCAAGATTGTGCGATAAAAAATATGTACCGTTCGCCCTTATTTATTTGCCCGACAACACCAGAAGGTAAATTGGAATATGAGGATAAACGAGAAGCGTTTATTGAGAAAAAAGACTCTCTAGCTGAAGCTGTCTTTCCTCCCAACGAGCATGAGGTTATTGCCTTGGATAAAAGGGGGGATAAAACCATTTTTGCTGGAGCCGTTGCTGCTCATTTGGGAAGTATCATTGAGCTAAAACGTTTGTTTTCAAAAAGAAAAGAAAGTGCTGCTCATAATACTGTCCCCAAAGATCAAACCAACTTTGAAGATTCTTATGGTGACATGTCCTTACGCGTTATTCTTGGGCCAGATTATAAAACATCTCAGCATTTTCCAGAGGCTGAAAATCCGCAAGTTGCTGCCGATGTGGAAAATATCAAAACCTATTTGGATTGTTACTACGGAACATTTGAGTTGGGGGATGGAAAAAGAGATGTCAAAGTCTTGCTAAGTGACCATGCCTTACTTAAATCCTTCTTACAGTGGGGACGTCATAAACCTTGGCCGACCTTCTGGAATGCAACTTCGGATAGTAATTATAGTCTTACCTTGGAGTTTACCCAGTTGCGAGAATATACGATGGCAATTCCCTTAGAAGGCTCCCCGGGATTTCGAGGAACAGATATTTATTATAAAGGAACCCAAACTATGGGGGATGCCATAGAGAAATATGGCTATCGGGATTATACGCCAGGCGAGCCAAACGGACGAAGCAATCTTGTTTTGTGCGCGAATGCGACACCCTTGGCAGGCCTTAATACAACGAGGACTTCCTCATCGTCTATTGAGTATGTGATGAATAATCACAGTGTACGCCCCCCTGACCACGGCTCCGTGTTTCAGGAAGCTTTGGCTCTAGCCGGGTTTGATGATCCCACAAATAAATATTTTCATGCCTTATTTCAGCAGTTCATTGCCCATAATCATCCGGAGTATGCTAACAGTGTTATGTTCGCGATCCAACTCCATCCTGAACTTTTGGAAACATATACCTATCCTGCTTTTGGAGGAGGTTCCCCTTATACGAAAAAAGATGAGTATACGGTTCAATGCCTGCCAGAAAATCCAATGCCCGATTTGTTCAATGGTCTTGCCTCTAAAGATATTGCCCTCTATATCAAAGAATCCGGGCTTTTTTGCAAAGTTTTAGATCAAGAAGAAATGGAAATTCCTCAAGATGGAATGGATATCGCCTTGGAAGTATTTGGTCGGCTTAAAGAAGCTGTGGAAAAAAAGATCCCCCTTCAACCCAAAGACAAAAAAGCCCTGCTTGATTTTACGCGCTCACGTAATTATACGGAACCTGAAGAAAAATTTCTTACCACCCCTCAAATTTTTGAGGGATTGCGAGCAGAATACGAAAAGCAGAAAGAATCTCCGGAGCCCTTTGAGCAGGATAAAGAGCGTAAAAAAGCGTTAATATCAGAAATCCGCATCCTCCCCCACCCAGAGATTGCTTTTGATCCTGAAAAATTCCTTGTAACTCCCTTTCCCCGCTTTCCGATACAGAATGAGCCGTTGTATGCACAACAAATGAAACTTGTCAGTATGGCCATGATTGCGGATTGGCTGGAAAATGAAAATTGTATTTTAGAAGGTTCTTTCCATCAGTATCCTGTTGCTAAAAACCTTTATAATCGTATCCATCTTGGCGTTACCGGGAATCCAGTTAAAGAAAAGCTCTCATTTGAGGGGCTCTTTCATCTTGTTCAACATGGACATGTTGAGGCTGTAAAGGGATATATTGAAACTTATCCAAATATTTTAGAAAATGCTTCGACAGTTCGGTTGATTCTGGGGGCCCTCAAAAGCAACGTGCCAGACATGTTGCAGTTAGTCTTAATCGATCTCAAAGATGACCTTCATATCCAGGTGTCAGAAGAGGAGATGACAAAACTTCTGCGTATTGCTAAGGATTCCAAGTGGGATCGTTCAGCTGCGTTTATTTTGAACCATATGCAACAATCTCGATTAGATTTTTCAAAAGCCTCTCTTCCCGTGCTTTATCAGTTGCTTCAGCCTGAACTCAAATTTGGCTTTCCAGGCCCTGAGGATTTAGAGAAAAGAATTCGACTGCTTCCTTTGTGTACGGCCGTGCCTGATAAGCCAGACTGGTTCAAAGGTCTGATCGTGGACCATCTTTTTACGACAAGCCTTTTCCAAGCCATTAACGAGATTTGTTCACACGTTTTCTTTCCTCAGAATGTTATTTCTCCTTGTGACGTAATATTTAAAGCCCATAAGGAACTATGTTCCTCGGCGACTTGGGGATCAATGGCAAATTTTGGGCTTCCTTACCAGAAGTTATTTACTAACTTTTTGGAACAAAGTGACGATCAAGATTTACTCTTTCAAAAAGGACTGTCAGGGAATCCTTTTATATTTGATCTGGTTGAATGGGGAAACCCGCTCTGTAAAGATTTGTTAACCTATTTAAAAACAAAACCTGCCTTATTCACTATTAAAAATGATGAGGGTTTAGGGATTTTAGCAGCCTTCCAAAAGGCACATTTGGAGGGTTATCCCGCAAAACCTCTGACGTCTTTTATAACCCTTTACAAACGAGCAGGGTTTGACATAGAGCAAGAGTCTTACTCTCCCTTCTTTCAACTTTATGGGCTTGATTATCAAGAAGATACTCTATATGCAGATCATACTTCTTTACTATATCAATCACGGAATCGCCAATGGGCAATGCAGTTAGCCAATCTAATGCCGCCTCAAGATTTATCCAAGCTTCTTGAAACTTGTCCGGATGGACGTTTGTGGAAGAAGTTTTCGCATAAACTTGATTCTTTGCAGTTATCTAAAGTCATTGAGAGAAGAATGCATCTTCATTCAGCCTCTTATTGGGTTGGTAAATTGAAAAAAGCCCTTCATAGGATGCGACAAAGCGAGGAAGAAAGGGAATTAGAAAAGAAAAGTCATAACCCTTTTGGTTTTGTTGACGGCATGGGGGATTTTCCTGACCGCATGATGGGTTCCTTAAAACTTGCTAAGTCTATTCACGATGCTATGGATGACCAGTTTCCAGATAGGCATGCTTCTCCCTATGGAGATGCAGAAGAACCGCAAAACCTTTCAGATATTTTGTCCCATATCCCGGAAAGCATCTCTTCTGTTGAAGATATTTTAAAAGAGCTTGAAAATGATTGGCTTTACCAAGGCCTGGATGTTTGTTTCCAGTCTTTATCAGAGTTCCCTGAAATTTCAGCATTCTTAGAAAACCGGAAGGAAAGCTTAGCTGCTCAAAGAATACAATGGCTGGCTCGCCTTAAGGAACTTGTTGAAGCTCAAGATGAGTCTGAAATTTTTCATCACGTTACAAACACGCCCTTCCTTCCTTATCCACAATATAGAGAAATGGATGAGCTTCTATACCCTTATATGTCTTCAACGGAAATATTCAGTGGCTTCATCAGTAATGGAAAACAGTATCAAGAAGAAGAGTGGTTAAAGAAAGCTGAGAGGATTCCAACCTTGATCCAAGGAAATCAAGTGGTGCCGGAGCAGATTGAAAAGCTGATTCTCGCATGTCCAAGCGCTGCAGCGTTGCGGAAATCGTTGCATATTTTTCTAAAGAAAAACACGGCTGCCTATTTGCCAATGGTGTTATCGGGGGCTTACGGGTGTGCGGCGGACTTTGTGAAGGAGAATCTATTCCATCATGAACTCAATGCCTCAACGCCGCATAAAACTACCCCACTTCCGCCCGTTAAAAATGCTCCATCAATTGCACAGGCATATTTGTTCGCCCCCCTAAATTGAGGGTTTTGAAAGAGATTTTTTTCTTGTTGTGAGAAGATGTGCTGTCTTTGTTTCTG
>CAMCRD010000078.1 GCA_945877185.1 Candidatus Finniella inopinata
CGCTAATGCCAATTTGCGTCTCAAATTGGCATTAGCGGCGCCATTTTTTAATAATAAAGGGTTAATTTTTAAGGAGTCAAGAAAGAAAAGACTGGGGGTTAGGCGTGTTCTTGATGAATTCTAAAATTTCCTCCCCACAAGAAAACGCTGATTTTTTTGTGGTATCCACAGTCAAATCATAGGGACGTGACAGCCCATGAACACTCGTCATTTGGTCTCGCGCTAAACCAAGTGCCCGATCACCCCGTAAGATTTCCCGTTCTTGCATCTCTTTCAAATCACACATGACACCAATAAAATAAACCGTATGGCAGGCGAGCGCGCGGCTATAATCCTCTAATTCTTTATCTGTCCGCAAGACCTCGTCCACAATCAGGTTATGGCCATCCCTCGCTAAGGATTGCGCAACTTTTGGAATCGATTGGGTAACCGCATTGCCGAAAGAACCACTTTCAATACTCATGAGGGGGCCCTCTTCATCTTGACCTGGAATAAAATGATATCCCTCCCCTGCTTTCTCCCCAAAACCAACATATTTTGACGGCATCATTTGAAAGAATGTATCGATCCCCAAAAGCAACCAGGGCTCATTTGATAGATGCTGAATCGCCTTAGCAACAGTCGTTTTCCCTGAAGAAGAGCACCCATTTAAAAAGATAATCATCTTGCTTCCTTTCCCGATTTCAATTCATAAAAATCTTTGACCCCAATCTCTTTTAAAAAATCCTCATCGTGAGAAATCGCTATCAAAGCGCCGGGGTAGTGGCTTAATACTTGAATCACATGAACGCGTGTTTCTAGGTCCAGGTTATTGGTGATTTCATCCAAAATTAACAATTTAGGCGTCTTTGCGGCAATTTGTGCCAAGGACAGGCGCACCTTTTCTCCCCCCGACAAGGTGAAGACGCGTGCCAAAACTTCCTCATTTTTACGAAATAAAAAGGTATTGAGATGCCGTCGAATCTCTTCCTGGGACCAATGAGGTATTAAGGTTTGGATCTCTTCAAAGACAGTTCTGTCAGGAGTTAGGGTCTCATAATGCTGATCCAAATAGCCGATGTCTTCAAGCTTTGGCATAATCCAGTCGCCTGATTTTATCACGGTCGCCTCATTGAGAATAGCTTTCACTAATGTCGATTTCCCCGATCCGTTATCCCCAGTAATGGCCATCCGACCACAAGCGTTTAAGGTCAGAAATATCCCCTCAAGAAGAGGAACGTCATATCCGCAGCTTCCGTCTCTGATAGACACAAGTATCTTTGAGAAATTGAGCTCTTCGCTTCTCAATGAAAATTTCGGGGTAATGATTTCAGGTAACCGCAGGTCAGAAAGCTTTTCGATCAGGTCGTGTTTTTTGGCACTGATTTGCTTTCTTTTGCGTCCCGAGGTTTCTTCAGACCGACGGGCTTTTGCCCCCGAGACAATGGTTGGCCACTTCCTTTGATTGATGTGCTTTTCTCCCTTAGACCGGCTATTTTTGGCGCGCGTTTGTTCTTTCATCAAATCGAGATGGCTTTGCTTCTTCTCCCCTTCAAGGCTTTTGAGCTCCTGCTCAAGAGCGTTCCTTTGGCTTCGAATTTCTTGCATATAATCATCATAATTCCCTGAAAAAACAGAGATTTTACCATGATCAATATGCCACAGAGTGTCGATGCACGTCCGAAGGAGCTCGACGTCATGGGAAACCACAATCAGGGTACCTGAGAATTTTTGAAGGAGGCGCATCAAAGAGCGCCGGTTCCTCAAATCCAGATGATTGGTCGGCTCATCCAGCAAAAGCACATTAGGATTCGATGCCAGAGCAAGCGTCAAGGCTTCGTTCAAACGTTGTCCCCCGCTCAAATTCACAAAGTCCTCAATCACTTGAGGAACATAACCAAAAGTAACATCTTTGGGGACATGGATCTGCCCTTCGGACGGATTTTTCAAACCCTGGATCATTTGAAGAAGGGTCGACTTTCCGCAACCATTGCGCCCCATAAGGGCAATACGCATGCCGGACTGAACTTGACTAGAAAAACCTGAAAAGCAAATTTTTTGAGGGAAATTTAACCCAAGTTGGGTAAAAGAAATGGGGTGATGCATCATGACAAATCTCTCGATAAAAGCAATTTTTAGGACAATTTTTACGCAAAAGCTCTGTCGAACTCTTGTACGCTTTAGCCCCGCAAAGGGCCTATCGAGAGGTGATTTTCATGATACGTATAACCTGTTGTGTTTCGTGTTGAACTCCCCATAAATATGGGAAGGATGACAAAAATTGTCAAGAACTTCAAAATTAACCAAATTAACCATCTGCAATCTCTTTGCCAAAGGGTGTGAAATTCGATAAGGTAGGGGAAAATTATTCTCCTTTTTATGGATTCAAAGACACCATGACTTTAACGATAGATTCCTTAACTCAAGCAGACCCCGAAATTGCAGAAGCCATAAAGCTTGAACTCCGTCGTCAGCAAGACCAAATCGAACTCATCGCTTCAGAAAATATCGTTTCTATGGCTGTGCTTGAGGCACAAGGGTCTATTTTGACCAACAAGTACGCGGAAGGATATCCGGGTCGACGATATTATGGGGGGTGTGAATACGTTGACATCGCTGAACAACTGGCCATCGATCGCGTAAAGACGTTGTTCAGCTGTGAATTTGCGAATGTGCAACCCCATTCCGGAAGCCAAGCTAATCAAGCTGTTTTTTTAGCGCTTCTCAAGCCTGGCGATACCATTTTAGGGCTCTCTTTGACCGCCGGAGGGCACTTGACCCATGGGTCGCCCGTCAATATTTCCGGAAAATGGTTCAACGCGATGAGCTATGGCGTCCATCCTGAAACCCATCTCATTGATTATGACGAGGTTGCAAAAATAGCCGAAACGACACGCCCCCAGTTGCTTATTGCAGGTGGATCGGCTTATCCGCGAACCATTGATTTTGCCCGCATGCGCCAAATTGCCGATGCTGTCGGCGCTTATTTCATGGTGGACATGGCCCATTTTGCAGGACTTGTTGCCGGTGGCGTCTTTCCAAGCCCCCTTCCCCACGCCCATGTGGTCACCTCAACAACCCATAAAACCTTACGTGGCCCCCGGGGTGGCATCATCTTAACAAATGAACCAGACTTGGCGAAGAAAATAAACTCTGCGGTTTTCCCTGGCTTACAAGGCGGCCCCCTCATGCATGTGATCGCCGCAAAAGCCGTGGCCTTCGGTGAAGCTTTAAAACCTGAATTTAAAACGTACGCCGCCAATGTCATCGCCAACGCAAAAAGCATGGGCAATCGGCTCACTGACCTCGGGTTTTCTTTGGTATCAGGCGGCACGGATTCCCATTTAATTCTGGTTGACCTGCGGGCACAAAACGTCACCGGAAAAGTGGCGGAAGAAGCGTTGGGTCAGGCCAACATCACCTGTAATAAAAACGGGATTCCTTTTGACCCGACGTCTCCGATGATCACCTCTGGCATTCGCCTCGGAAGCCCTGCAGGAACAACGCGCGGCTTTGGAAAGGATGAATTTGTGCAAATTGCGGATATGATTGCAAAAGTGGTTAGGGCGCCAACAGACACCATCCTCCAGGAACAAGTCAAACAAGAAGCGATTGTTTTATGCCACCGCTTTCCCATATATCCTCAGTTAACAGGAGCCTAAAATGCGGTGCCCCTTTTGCAGCCATTCTGATACAGGCGTCAAAGACTCCCGGACCACAGAAGACAACGCTGCCATCAGAAGGCGGCGTTTTTGTGTGGAGTGTGGCTCCCGGTTTACGACTTTTGAACGGGTTCAACTGCGGGATCTAATGGTCTTGAAGAAAAGCGGGGTTCGTGTCCCCTTTGATAGGGACAAACTCGCTCAATCCATCGAAACAGCTTTGCATAAACGAGCCATTGATCCAGAGCGCACCGAACGCGTGATTTCCAGCCTTGTACGTCAGTTAGAAATATCTGGTGAAACAGAAATCCCCACCACAGATATTGGGGAGATGGTCATGGATGCTCTCCTTAACCTCGATGCGGTTGCGTATGTTCGCTTTGCCAGCGTGTATAAGGAATTTAACGACGTTAAGGACTTCGTTGCCTTTATCAAAAATAATTCACTTTAGGAGCATCCTTATTAAGCTGTTGATGCGTTCGTCGAGTAATCCCAACCAGAAGCCGTGTTCGCTGCTCCAGCCGCACCGGTCGTATCAACCGCGATCGCCCAATCAGAACGGCCGAAAATACGGATACGAAGAACGAGTTTATCCGGGAATTCTTCAATAGCTTCTATTTTACAATCTTTGAATTTCGAATTATAAATTTCTTGGTTCACAGCCCCATCTAAGTTCCCCCCACGCGAAACCCAGACTTCCTTAATATTTGTGTTATCCCTTAAGGCTTGCCTTAAGGTTGGCATGTAAGAATCCGTTGGGATATGCAATTCAAGTAAAGAGTGCACAAGGGTTGCACTGGCCTTAAAATCACCGGCCGATTTGCCGGAGCTAACGCGCTCTTCAGTACTCGTAAACCACAAAAGGGGCGCAAAATCCTCGCATGAATCTATTTTACTGGATAACATCTTATCCATTGACACGAGAAAGCTCGTTGTCACAGAGCCCATAACGGGGTTATTTGTGCCTTCGTGGGTTTGGGTTGTTCCCTGAACAATATTCCCTTTATGAAGAGGCATCCCCATTTGATTCTCCCTTAATAGCTACTCTATTGCTTTCTCACTCAGCTGCTGGAGGAGGCAACGTTGCAAGCAACCGAATAAACGCTGTTAACTCTTTGTTAACTTTTCCACATGTAATCAATCATAGCAAGATGATATTAAACTTTAATATCCCTCTTTTTAAAAACTATCTCTCAAAATTCCTGCACGACGAGATTTACGAAAATCTACTTGAAATAAGCCCTAAACTAAAACAGGGGTATGGCCTAATCCTGAAGCATTCAAACTTCCCCCTAAATCTTCAAAATGAGATGGGAGATAAAAAGTCGAGTGTTAAAAATAGTTCCAGGCTAATATAAAGGGGAAACATCGCGAAGGAACGACTTACCACGGCAAAGCCGTAGCGTAGCAAGGAGTGTGGCAAGACGCAGAAATTACGTATAAACTATTGATTTTAAATCATTTATTATTAGTTTGGGGTTAAAATTTAATCTATAATTCAGATTTATAGATCAATAAAAGCCTCCGGGTGTTTATGAGCAATTCTCAATAATGAGACAGCAGGCCCCCTAGGAGTACGGCGGCCTTGTTCCCATTCTTGTAAAGTACGGATGCTAATCCCCATGAGAGAAGAAAACGCTTCTTGCGAAAGATGCAATTCATGGCGGATATGACTCACGTCCTCAAAGCTTTCTATAACCTTTCTTTTACCCCTACCCCTTTTAATATCCTGTATTGCTTCCAGAATTTCTTGTCCAATATCGCGCTTTTTACTCATAGCTTTAACTCCTCTTTGATCCTTTTCAAAATAGACACCGGAATATTTTCAGCCTCATTCTTTGCATAAATGGTTAATAACCAAATCTATCCGTCTCTATTTTTATAGTAGTATATAATTCGAACACCCCCTCGTTTTCCTTTGCCTGTTCCAGCCCACCTAACCTTCCTTAACCCACCACTTCTGGGGATCAAATCCCCTTTTTCGGGATGAAGGGCTAAATCCCATTGGAAAGCTGCGTACTCTTCATCTTCCAGGTAAGAGTTTATAAGCTTGCTAAATAAAGGTGATTCTATATACTCCATACCTACAAATATACGTCATTGACGGATTAAGTCAAGTGCTTATTTTAAAATTATTATCAATTTAAAAGACTTATCAGATGATAAAATAAAATCTAAACCTCAGGATAACGGCTGAGAGAGGAGAGTCCGGAGCTATCAAAATTAAGGATTCAGCGTCCCCGTATCTCTAGCCCCTACCCGCCCATCGTAAAAAGGGTTGGAAACGTAAGCTCCCCTTGGAATTCCTTCATGGCAAAATCCGCTTGGATGGTCATGGCCAATGATTGGGTCTTTTTATCAAATCCTGTCACCGTTGCCGTTACGTTTTTAATACGGGGTTCGTACCGCAGAATGGCTTGCTCACAAAGTTCGGCAATTCTCGACCAATATTGCATATTGGTGCCATCAAATTGGGAAAAATCCCCAAGGCCAAACATTTCTGGAAGACCAAAATTTAAAGAATCTTCTGAAAAATCATCATATTCCGTGCGCTTGACCGTGGCGCGGGTGTTTAAGATCCGCTCAACTTCCCGTTCAATGGACTGAATCACCTCAAAGCGGTTGTAATACTTTTTCACGGGATGTTCGCTTATTGACTCTGGATCATGGTCGATCAGACGGTCGAATAAAGGGGAAGGGGCACCAACGGTTGTTTTAGGCTCAGCCAATGCATTTTTTAAGGCTTTGGACAAGGGGGGTTCCTCGCATCAGAGTACATAATTATTAATTATGATACCCTATACGACTCCAGCTGTCATCCTGGCACTTAGATTTTGTTAGCCTTCGCGTAAGCGAAGCGTTACAAAGTCTTAGGAGCCGGGATCCATGTATTTTTACTATTTTTCAACAGCATAGAAACTGAAAGGGCATAAGAATGCATAGATCCCGGATATTAAGAGAACCTAAAAGCTGCGCTACGCTTGCTAAGATTCTCTAAATTCCGGGATGACGCGGTTGGGGCGCATACTTACCAAAAGTGGATGGAACCTAAGCCGTTGATTTGTTCGTCGAGTAATCCCAACCAGAAGCCGTATTCGACTCTCCAGCTGCGCCCGTTGTATCAACCGCGATCGCTTCATCAGAACGGGTGAAAACGCGGACACGAACAATAAGCTTATCTGGGAATTCTTCTATGCCTTCTACTTTACAATCTGAGAATGTCGAAGAATAAAGTTCCGTATTCTCAGTCCCATCTGTATTCCCCAGACGCACAATTTTGACTTCAGTAACATTGGAATTATCCCGTAAAGCTTGCCTTAAGGTTGGCATATAAGAATCCGTTGGGATATGTAATTCAAGTAAAGAGTGGGCAAGGGTCGCGCTGGCTTTAAAATCACCAGCTGACTTGCCTGAGCTGACGCGCTCTTCCGTACTCGTAAACCACAAGAGAGGCGCGAAAGTTTCATATGAATCCACGCTACTGCTTAATAAATCACCGATTGAGACCAGAAAACTTGATGTCACAGATCCCATAGGAGGGTTATCGGCATTATCACCCGTATTCATTGATGGTTTGATAATATTCCCTTTATGCGTCGTACTCATCGTCTTTATTCTCCTTTAATAGCCGTTTTCTCACTCAACAGCTGGTGGCGGCAGCGTTGCAACCAACCGGATTGAGGCTGATAGTTCTTCCATTTGAAAATGTGGTCTCAAATAAATAACGGACCGATAGGACCCTGGCTTTCCAGGAACCTCATACACATCAATTCGCGCTTCCCGTAAGGGGAACTTTGACTTCACTGCTTGAGAGGCGTTATCATTGACAACAACGTAGCTTGCAATCCATGTGTTGAGATATTTCTCAACGTTTTCACGTGTTAAGAAACTTCCAATCTTATCGCGCATGATGACCTTAATGTAGTGCGCAAAGCGGGATGCCGCCAAAATATAAGGCAGACGCGCTGACAGGTTCGCATTCGCATTTGCATCTTCCAAATTATAAATTTTTGGTTTTTGGGTCGTTTGTCCCCCGAAAAAGGCCGCATAATCTGTTCCCTTGCAATGGCACAAGGAAATGAACCCAAGATCACTTAATTCTTTTTCCCGACGATCTGTAATCGCCGTTTCCGTTGGACACTTTAAGGCAATATCACCATCCGTCGTCTTGAAAGTATAAGCTGGCAAACCTTCGACAATGCCGCCCCCTTCAACACCGCGAATAGCAGCTGTCCATTTGTAATGAGAGAAAGCATTCGTGATACGCTCACCCAAAATATAGGCCGGATTTGTCCAACAAAATTTGGACGTATCGGCTCCCGAAACATCTTCTTCAAAGTTCAGGCCTTCTGCTGGCAGCGTGTTGGCGCCATAAGGAAGGCGCATTAAAACCCGCGGCAGCAACATCGCTACATAGCGAGAATCTTCTGTTTCCCGGAAGGAATTCCACTTAATCATCTCAAGGCTTTCGAAAATCTTCGAAAGGTCCCGAGGAACGCCCAGGTGCTCAAAGCTATCCAAATCAAACATTTTTGGATCTGCCGCCGTCAAAAATGGGGTGTGGGCGGCGGCGGCCACTTGAGAAATCTTTTGAATTAATTCCATGTCTTGAGGATGGCGCGTAAATTCAAAGTCCCCGATCAAGCAAGAGTAAGGATGACCGCCAAACGTGCCGTATTCTTCTTCATAGATCTTTTTAAACATCTGGCTTTGATCAAATTCAACAGCTTTTTCCAAATCATCCAAAAGTTCTTTTTTTGTGATGTTCATCAAGCGAAGCTTTAAGTGCACGGCGGTTTCCGTATTCATCACCAAATAGCTCAAACCCCGCCAAGAGCCTTCCAATTTTTGAAAAGCGGGATCATGCATCACTTCATTCAATTGATTGGTAATCAAATCATCCAATTCTAGAATGCGTTGGTTAATAAAAGCCACGGTATCATTGCTCACCACCGTACCTTGCTCAAGAACCTGGTTGACAAATTCTGTCACCAAATCACGGGCAAAGGGCCGTTGGGCTTCGTCACGAGCCAATTTCCCTTTCGTCATTAAAACGTCAAGGGCGGATACTTCTGCTGCAGGGGTTGTTTCGTCAGCCATGATTATGTCTCCTTAATGACGTTAAGTCGCTGCCGGAGCATCATTCATGCCCAGCTCTTGTTTCAAAGCATCCCGCTTTTCCGTATTGGTAATAATTTCTTGTAAAAGTTCACCCAACGTGTCGTTGCCATCTAACTTTGTCAGCAAATCTTTCAAGCGTGTCCGTGCTTCATACAGCCTCTCTAACGCAGGAATTTGTTTCACCACGTTGACAGGTTCAAAATCTTCAAGATTTTTAAAATACAACTCAACGCTCATTTGCGTATTATCATTAGCAAGCGTATTATTAACCCGCAAAGCCAACCGTGGATTGATTGCAGCCATAATTTCATTAATGTTATCGCGATCAATTTCTGTGAATTTACGATCTTTAACCTTTGGTGGGGCTTCTGTCGGCATCCCAGACAGGTCTGCTAAAATTCCCATAACGAAAGGCAATTCTTTCATTTCAATGGCGTTGCCAATTTCAACGTCATAGGTAATTTGAACTCGAGGCGGTCTAACCCGATCAAGTTTATGTTGTAAGCTTTCAACCATTTTTAAGCCTCCCTGTTCTCTCCAATTCTTGGAGAATTTTCGCGCTATACTTTTATTAGTATCCTTAAAGATTTAAAATTTTATTAATTTTGTAAAAGTTTTTTGATTTATTGACTTAAAAATAGATAAACGCAGTGTGCAAGTTATTTTGGCAGAGCAATCAACTCATCGAATTTTAATGGCTCCAGAGGATTTTGAGTAATGTTAACGAAAAAAGCCATTGTATGAGCGAGGATTTTTCTGCCAACTTTAGTGCAAAGATGCCAGAGATCCTTAG
>CAMCRD010000079.1 GCA_945877185.1 Candidatus Finniella inopinata
CAGCGGCATTGGTTCTTGAGATTTAAACGTAAATCCATTGCGCCTTCTCGATCCTTGGAAATGGTCGATCTAACTATGGCTCTTTTCGCAGCCTATCATGTTAACAAGACAGTTAATTTGCCATGTATCTTAAGATAACACTCTCCTTGGTTTACTAGCCATAATATAAATGGCTGGTTGCTTCATGATCTATTTCCCTATTTTACGTCATTGCGAGGAGCGTATGCGACGTGGCAATCCATGTATTTAATTTTTCAACGTAATTGATACTGAAAGGACTTCTGAATACATAGATTGCCACGTCGCATACGCTCCTCGCAATGACGGAACTTTTTTATTACTTTCTTATAATTGAAGAATAATTGCAGTGAGTTGGGATTTAAAAGGTGACATCTTGACGTAAGCTTGAGAACAGAACCATACTTTAAAGTATGAAATACTTAAGAAAATAACAGGCAGTGTAAAATCTCCTTAAAAAAAAGCCCCCAAGAACTGGGGGCTTTTCTAGTCAAAATAAAGAAACCTCTAGGCTGCAGGAGCATCTGCCGTTGGCGCTGCCTCTGCTTTTTGTTCTATGGGCTTACCATCCATCGTGAAAAGCTCAACCTTTGCTTGGGCTTCAAACTCTTTGATGGCTTCTTTTGCAAACTTGGAACCAACAGCCGCTTTCAGCTCGCCCTTAACGGCTTCAAATGGTGGGAAGGTAGCTGGACGCTTGTCTTGAACCATAATAATGTTATAGGTTGTAACCTTTTTATTTGGATCCGTTGGGTCCGGCATGGATATTTCGACAACTGTCGAAATGATGGTTGCCTTTGCTGCTGTCTTAACCTTGTCGCGAAAGGCTTCTGGCAATTCGCCCAAACGAACATACCCTAAATTGCCATCCGGAATTTTATTCTTAGATTTTGTATTTGCAACTTCAGCAAATTTGGAAATCCCAGATTTTTTAAGATCTCTCAAGACATCTTCAGCCTCTTTCTTATTGGTCAGGGTGATCATGCTAATATTGTATTCATCTTCCTTTGGCGCCGCCGCTTTCACTTCATCATAGGATTTTTTCAGCTCAGCGTCCGTAGCACGCTTCTCAATTTCTTTATCAAGGAACAATTTTTGCAAAACGCCTTTTTGGCACTCCGCAACCATTTTAGCATATTCAGGATCATTTTTTAGACCAGCTTTCTCAGCTAAATAAGAAATGATTTGTTCCGTTCCAACGCTTTTTTGAAGCAAAGGAAAGATCTCCTTAAAAGGGGCGTTTTGAAGCTGCGGCGGCAATAATTTCAACTTATCTTTCACTTGACCATAAGTAATTTGAATCTCTTTGCCATCTATCGTAACCTTTGAAACAACGGTTCTATCTGCAGGCTCAGCTGCAGAAGGTGTTGTCGTAGGAGCCGAAGCAGCGCCCATTGCCATAGGAACGGAGGATGCGAGTAATAGGACGGCCAAAGCAGCAGCCCGGGGTGTGAAAAATGATTTCATGTGACAGATTTCCTTACTAAATATATATAAAACACAGATTTTGTTGGTAACTGTCTTGATTATAAAACACATACGGGTTACCGTAGGATCCGCATCCAAAGCCCTGACCCAGTCAAGTTTAAGGAATAGGAAGCAAAACGGCAACGTTGTAAATGCCCATAAAACAAGGCAGTTAAAATTTAATGGGCCCTTATCGGGCTATAACCATTGAGTCTTTTATAAAATAGAATTACAATGAGTGCAAGATATCATATTGTGGGCTAAAGGGGGCATCCTTGTAATTCATAAAGGAAGTGCCCTGGCTCTTGAAAACAAAACAAGAAATTTTTAATTGAGGCTGATATGTTAGCAACGGCTTTTAGGAAACTGTTTGGTTCTGCCAACGATCGTATTGTAAAGAAACATTTTAAAACAGCCGAGAAAATCAACGCGCTGGAAGGGGAAGTCTCAAAGCTTTCCGATGACCAGTTACGCGCCCGGACGGATTGGTTTCGAGAACGCCTGACAAAGGGTGAAACCTTAAATGAGATCCTTGTGGAAGCTTTTGCGATAGTTCGTGAAGCCGCAAAGCGTACTTTGGGCCAGCGTCCCTTTGATGTTCAGCTGGTGGGTGGTATCGTTTTGCATGAGGGGATGATCACCGAAATGCGGACCGGTGAAGGAAAAACACTGGTTGCAACTTTGCCTGTCTATCTCAATGCCTTGAGCGGGAAAGGCGTCCATGTTGTCACGATTAACGACTATTTGGCGGATCGTGACTCTAAGTGGATGGGCCAAATTTATGAATTTCTAGGCCTCAAAGTTGGTTGTATTGTTCATGGATTAACCGATTCCGAGCGCCGGGACGCCTATGGAGCGGACGTAACTTATGGAACAAACCACGAGTTTGGCTTTGATTATTTGCGCGACAACATGAAGTTCCGGTTGAATGAAATGGTTCAACGGCCTTTCAATTACGCCATTGTGGACGAAGTTGACAGCATTCTGATTGACGAAGCCCGAACACCCTTGATTATCTCAGGCTCTGCAGAAGATTCCTCAGACCTGTATATGAAGATTGACAAGTTGCTGCCCTCCCTCACTCCAGAAGACTTTGAGAAGGACGAAAAGCAGCGTACGGTAACGCTGACTGAAGCTGGCGTAGAACATATTGAAAACTTGCTTCGTCAACATAATCTCCTTCTCCAGGGCGCAACCCTTTATGACATTCATAATATAGGCCTTGTTCACCATGTGAACCAGGCCTTGCGGGCCCATAAATTGTTTACACGCGATGTGGACTATATTGTTAAGAATGACAAGGTCATTATTATTGATGAGTTTACAGGACGCATGATGGATGGCCGTCGATACTCTGAGGGCCTTCATCAGGCTCTCGAAGCTAAAGAAAAGGTCACCATTGAGATGGAAAACCAGACTTTGGCATCTATCACCTATCAAAATTTCTTCCGGATGTACCCAAAACTATCGGGAATGACCGGTACGGCCATGACCGATGCGCCGGAATTTGACGAAATCTATAAATTGCCAACGGTTGAGATCCCAACCAATGTTGTGATTCAACGACTTGATTATGACGATGAAGTTTATCTAACCGCTAAAGAAAAGTATGACGCCGTCGTGAAATTGATCCGGGAGTGCCAAGATCGCAAGCAGCCTGTTTTGGTCGGAACAACCAGTATCGAAAAATCTGAGGTTTTAGCGGAACTTTTGACAAAAGAGAAGATTTCACACCAAGTTTTGAATGCCCGGTACCATGAGCAAGAAGCCCTCATCATCGCCCAAGCAGGCTATCCAGATGCCGTAACCATTGCCACCAACATGGCAGGCCGCGGAACGGACATTAAGCTGGGCGGTAACTTAGATATGCGCATTGAACGCGAATTAACTGAGGTAACGGACCCCAAGGAACGGGAAAAACGAATCAACCAAATTCGTCAAGAAATTGACGAAGCGCAGAAAATTGCAAAAGCAGCGGGTGGCCTCTATGTCATCGGAACAGAACGCCATGAAAGCCGTCGCGTTGACAATCAGTTACGGGGACGCTCCGGACGTCAAGGCGACCCCGGCGCTTCCAAATTCTTTATTTCCCTAGAAGATGATTTGATGCGCATCTTTGGGTCAGAACGCCTGGACGGCATGTTGCGTAAATTGGGCGTCCAAGAAGGTGAAGCCATTTCTCACTCCATGATCAGCAAGGCCTTGGCCCGTGCCCAACAAAAGGTTGAAGCGCGCAACTTTGATATTCGAAAACATTTATTGAAATACGACGATGTGATGAACGATCAGCGCAAGATTATTTATGAGCAACGCCGTGAATTGATGACCGAAGAAGACGCGCAAGACCTGATTAAAGAAATGCGCGCTGATGTTATTGATAATATTGTAAAAATTCATATTCCTGAAAATGCGCTCTCCGAACAGTGGGATCTTAAAGGACTCCATACGGAATGTGCGCGTATATTCGGGTTGGCCCTACCCATTGAAGATTGGGGCGCTGAAGAAGGCATTGCCGAGTCTGAGCTATACGCCCGAATTATAAAAGCTGTCGAAGAGAGGATGGCGCAAAAAGAAGAAAAGTATGGCGCCTCTTTGATGCGGTCCGCTGAGCGTACCTTGCTCTTGCAAACCCTGGACCGGTGTTGGAAAGAGAATCTTTTGATGCTCGACCATTTGCGACAAGGCATTAACTTGCGCGCTTACGCCCAAAGCAATCCGCTGAATGAATATAAACGGGAAGCCTTTAACTTATTTCAAGAATTGCTGGTGCGCGTGCGTGAAGAAGCGACCACGGTCTTGGCCCATTTTGATTTACAGACGCCATCGGAAGAAAGCATTGATGATATTCTAGAGGAAACGGATTTCTCCCGCTTTAAGGAAGAAACGCCCAATTGGATTCAAGGGGATGAAGAGTTGGCTCCTCCGGCAGGAATGCCAATGTGGGATCCGATCACTCAAGCCCCCAATATGGATTATGCCCCAGAACCGGTGCGCACACGGCGTTCTAAGTCAAAGGAAGGCGGTGGGGTTAACCCTGAAGACCCGTCTACCTGGGGCCGCGTTCAAAGAAATGCCCCCTGCCCTTGTGGATCGGGATTGAAATACAAACATTGCCATGGCCAATTAAACGAAGAAGAATGATTTTTTGGAATGCCTGCTCACCCCTAAAGCACCCTCATTATCCTAAAAATAGGCTTAATGAGGGAGTATGTCTTAAACGATTCTTAAGGTTTTGCCTCATAGTATAGAAACAGGGTCTTAAAGCTTCCTGAAGGAGTTGAGTGTGCAAGAAATTAAGTCCGTTTGTGTTTATTGTGGATCCTCTTCACGATCGGAACTCATCTACCAAAAATCCGCCTTTGAGCTTGGAAAAGCGCTCGCAGATGCTGGGATCCAGCTGGTCTATGGCGGTGGACAATTGGGTCTGATGGGGCTTGTTGCCGATGGCGTTATTAATCATGGCGGTCGCGCTATTGGGTTTATTACAAAGAATTTGGAACACATTGAAGGAGGGCATAGCCATTTGAGCGAGCTTCACATCGTGGATTCCATGCACACACGCAAGCTTAAAATGTCTGAAAATGCCGATGCTTTTGTCATCTTACCCGGCGGGTTTGGTACTCTTGATGAACTTTTTGAGATCTTGACCTGGCGCCAGCTGGAAATTCACGATAAACCTTTAATTATTGCTAATATTAACGGGTATTGGGAACCTCTCAAGGCCCTTATTCACAGCGTGGTCGAACATCGTTTTGCCCGGCCCATGGATGAGAAATTGCTGATCTTTGTGACCGCCATTGACGAAATCATCCCCCTTTTGCGCCAACTCCCCGAACCCCAAGTGGACGTAACGTCAAAATATGTCTAACTTATCTATTGACGATCCTACCGTCGTCGGGCACATTTGTTGAGATTACGGATGGGTGGCTGAGCGGTTGAAAGCACCGGTCTTGAAAACCGGCAAGGGGGCAACTCCTTCGTGGGTTCAAATCCCACCCCATCCGCCATTGATTTTATTGGGTTTTTCGTAGATTTTTTGTAGAAAAATTCCCCTCCAATTTTGGTGCTAAATTTAAAAAATGTACCATATGTGTACCAGTAGAAGACATAGATTCGGTACTATTGTTTTGAATTCTTGTTTATATGGCATGGCTTATGGCATCATGAGATGTAGAATAGACTTCTGATTACCGATGGACGTCCTTGAGTGTTTGAAAACTTTATCACCTCAATTTCATTGTTTAAAGAAGTTGTTAACAGTAAGAACCCAGCTGTTTATCTATCCATAATTGTTGCAGGTGGCGTTGGCCTACTCCTTTTGTACTGGGGAATAGGTTACATATCTATTACTTTTACCGCTGTAATTACCTTTTCAGCTTGTATGGCTGTTAGTTTATGGTTTAAGAGGAAAAAAGAAGAGAAGGAAAAAATGCTTAATGAAAAAGCAGGCCTTCTTGGAGAACGTCTCTATACATATAAACACCCAGAGCTCTGGCATGACCAGAATTTTACAGGCGTGGGATGGGAAATTTTCGTATACGAACAGGCAAGAAATGTTTTTCTTCTTACACCTATTTGCTTAAAGTGCAAAACCAATCTAATCCAAAGACGGAATAAAAAAGGCACTGGTTGGGACCTTAAATGTACGG
This sequence comes from Candidatus Finniella inopinata, assembly GCA_945877185.1. GTDB lineage: Bacteria > Pseudomonadota > Alphaproteobacteria > Paracaedibacterales > VGCI01 > VGCI01. The sequence continues at coordinate 6,135 of CAMCRD010000079.1, forward strand.
ATTGTAAAGCGACTTTTGAAGTTGATGATGTTGCGGATACAAGGTCTCAAGCAGACGCAAGTTTGCAAGGTGATGTTCGTAAAAATCCTGACACGTATTTCCATATGAGGATATGAGAGTGCCACTTCTCGTAAACTTATTGGAGAACTGTGGGGCACTCTGTGTCTTTTATGCCATATTTTTCAACATTGTTTCCAAAAACCTACCGCATTAAAATTGATATCTTCAATGTAACCTGCTATTAATTCTAGTGTTATTCTAAAGAGTAGGTATCAACCAATGCGGCAAATTTTATCAAACATCCAGTAGCCATTTGAGCACTGAGTTTTTAAATCAAGTGAGTTTCTCACAATGATTTGTCGTACCCTTTTTCTCGTACAATCTCACCCCATCAAACGGACTGCTTAAACGCTCGGTCTTATTAGCATTTGTGTGTCTACACGAAAGCTAATATACCCGTGTAAATTATGGCTGCTTTCTTATGTAATTGAGAAGGCAACAAAACTTTAATTGAAGGAGAATAAGATGAAAAATATTTATAAAAACGAACATGTTAACAAGAAATTTAGTATTAAAATCATATTTATAAGAGAAAAATTATGGGCAATTTTAAACATGGGGAGCAAGCAACTGTAACCGTTATTGCTTCTGACAAAAGCTGGATTGAAAGCGAAGCTGTAAGGCAGCTGGAAAGCACGGCAAAGCTTGATGGCATGAAACTGGCCGTGGGTTTACCCGATCTGCATCCTGGCAAAGGGTATCCCATTGGTGCCGCATTTGTTTCCAAAGGGTGGATTTATCCGCACCTCGTGGGTAATGACATTGGTTGTGGTATGGGGTTTTGGAAAACAGACATTAAAGCACAAAAGATCAAATTGGATAAATGGGTAGAAAAGCTGGATGGTCTTGATGAGCCATGGAATGGCGATACTCAAGAATGGCTTTGTGCCCGACGGTTAGAGCCCACAGCTTTTGATCCATCCATCGGCACCATTGGCGGCGGAAATCACTTTGCTGAACTCCAAAAGATAGAGGGTGTTTGTGATGAAGAATCCTTTGAAGCATTAGGCCTCAACAAGAAAAGTCTTTATCTCCTGGTACACTCTGGTTCTCGTGGTTTGGGTGAGAGCATCTTACGTGCACATAGTGACGTTCATGATCATCATGGGCTCCATGAGACTACACTAGATGCCCAACAGTATATGAATAAGCATGACCAGGCAGTGCGATGGGCTGAAGTCAATCGTGAGCTGATTGCCCATCGGTTTCTGTCCTGCTTGCATGCCGATGGTGAACGTATTCTGGATGTAAACCATAATACAGTCACAAAACAAGAAATAGGGGATGACTCTTATTGGCTCCATCGTAAGGGAGCGACACCTGCAACAGAAGGTATTGTCATTATTCCTGGTTCAAGAGGGCATTTTAGCTATCTTGTGAAACCTACAGGTTCACAAGAAAGCAATGCCTATTCTCTGGCGCATGGTGCGGGTCGTAAATGGAAGCGCAACGATGCCAAAGGAAAGTTGGCGAAATACAGGGTCGATGATTTCATCAAAACATCCCTCGGCAGCAAGGTGATCTGTGAGGATAAAGATCTTATCTTTGAAGAGGCGCCTCAAGCTTATAAAAACATTGAAACGGTTGTTGGGGATTTGGTAGATGCAGGCTTGGTTAGGATCATTGCTATCCTACGCCCTGTCATTACTTACAAAACACGGAGGCATCCATGATGAATAACATGACACAGTGTTGGATACACGTAACTTCTGGCCAAGGACCAGATGAATGTGCGCTTGCAGTTTTTAATCTAGCAAGACTTATCCTCAAAGAAGCTGCGCAGTTTAACTTGAAAGCCGAGCTGATAGAAGCAATACCTGGGAATAAACCGGACACTTATGCTTCGGCTCTCATTCGTGTGGGTGGAGGTAATCTTGAAACATTTATCAGCAGATGGAAGGGAGCCGTCCAGTGGATTTGTGAAAGTCCTTTTCGTCCCACCCATAGGCGTAAGAATTGGTTTGTGGGGGTCGATATTTTATCTCCTTCCCTTATCGAACAAACCCATGTGAATGAGCGTGATGTTGTCTTTGAAACAATGCGCGCATCAGGGCCAGGGGGACAGCATGTCAACACGACCGATAGCGCCGTGCGGGCCACCCATATACCAACGGGGATGATTGCTGTTGCCCGTGAAGAGCGGTCGCAACATATGAACAAGAAGCTTGCTCTCGCTCGCTTGACTTCACAACTTGAAGAAAAAAATCGTGAGGTGATAGCGTCAAATATCCATGAAAAATGGTCGAAGCATAAACAATTGGAACGCGGAAACCCTGTGAGGGTGTTTGTCGGAAAAGAATTTAAAGAAAAGAGGAAGTCATGAGAAATATTGAGGGAAAAGTAAAAATTTTGAGGAAATTTGGTCAATACGACCAACGCCTTGATAAAATCACAGAGTCATTAAATTTAAGATTAGGCTTGTGTTATGTACATCCACCATCTATTCGATTCAGATTATCTGAACACGGTGGGACGTTTGACATTTTATGGGACAATCCAGCTGCAATGAATGAATTTGACCCTAAAGAACCAGATTCTATCCACATAAGTGAAATTACTGAAAAAAGTGATCTCCTGGATAAAATTATGAGAAAATACCGCTTAGAAATTAAAACAACCAGGGCTAGAAAGCTGTATCAAGCACGAATTAGAGCTTTGAAGATCATTAATTTTTTGTTCAAGGAAGTAGGAGATATTTACATTGTTCTCCAGGGAAGTAAGTGGGGTCTTCGAAGAGGGATAAAATATCTTACTTATAATCTTAAAGGACCAAAGTTTCATAGCCATCTTACAGAGATAAAATACCCCTATGAGGAGGATGAAGAGGAAGATTTTGTTTATTTGCGCATTCTATTCCAACATAGATCTTCAAAAATCAAACTAAACAGCCTTTTGAAAAAAATGATTTACAGTAGTTTTGGAGCAGGTTTTTTTGGTGAGGTCTATTTTGTTTCGATGAACAATCCAAATATTATTATTAACGTTTATGACAGCCGCGGCATGGATGTTGCGGCCCCTATTAGTATCATTAAGAAACTGCAAGAGGAATTCAACCCATGGGTAATGGAGGTAATAGGACTACAATGAGGAAAAAGAGCATTACAGTATCTGAATGGGTAATACGGGCTATTAAAGAAACGCAGTGTGCAAGTTGTTTATGTAGTTGAAGAGGCAGGTTCGCCTAGTTTATATATTTTTTGACGAAAAATTTATGAACCAAGGAGAACAGCATGCCTCTCGAAGAGTATATTATAACAGTTTTTTGTTTTGTCGATGATTTTTTGCA
>CAMCRD010000080.1 GCA_945877185.1 Candidatus Finniella inopinata
ATTGTCCTCTCTATTCAGTCTTCAAGCAAGGCCTGATTCGCTTTCAGTTTCTACTTGCTCAGTCGGCTGTTGGAGTTCTAGAAACCCTTTTAAACCTCTTGGAATTGGCTAAAAATGGAACCTTTTAAAAAAGTGACGGGTAGTGAGGCCCATTATAGGCCTTCTTCTGATTTGTAGCGCTATAGTGCTTTTCAATAGTCAGATGCGACACCCATCTTTTGTGACCTTCCTACCTGTATTAGGAACAATGTTACTTATTTGGTTTTGCAAAGAAGGAGAGTTCGTTTCTGATATTCTTGCAAGCAGACCACTTGTAGCAGTTGGTCTGATATCTTACAGCCTTTATCTCTGGCATTATCCAATATTTGCTTTTGCTAGAATAAAAAGTGAAAGCATCACCCCCTATGACAAAATAGGTTGGATTATTCTGTCGCTTGTTCTGTCAACTTTCACATATTTTCTAATCGAAAGGCCTATAAGACGGTCGGAAAAAATTTCATTTAGATTTTTGACACGTGTTCTCTCTCTTTGGGCAATTTTGATTGCATTACCTTTAGGATATGGATTGAAAAATGATGGGCTGTGGAGACATTTTGAGGATTGGCAACTTAAATATATTAACGTTGCTAAAACGGGCATAGAACCCCTAGCGATATACGTAACGACTGGATTTAACTCTTTGCAAGGAAAAGATTTTTCAAACAATGAAAATCAGAAACGTCTTTTAATAATCGGAGATAGTTTTGCCCAAGATTTTTATAATGTTCTTAAGGAAGGCGGATTACTTGAAGGGGTTGACGTTTCGACCCACTACATTCCTGCAATATGTAAGAATGTTCCTGAGCACACTGATTTTATGCAACATATAGCCCCTCAAGATGTTGCCTTTTGCCAAAATTTTATAAGGATTGGGAATGAAAAATTAAACAAACGCCTGGCAGCAGCAGACTTTATTATTGTAACATCAGCTTGGGATAAGTACACGACATCCCAATTAAAAAACCTACATTCTGAATTAAAAAAACGCAGTAAGGCAAAATTATTCATAGTTGGTAGAAAAAGTTTCTGCCCCCTCCGAATTGTGGATATTATTACCGCAACAGATAAAAGTACATTAGTTAACATGAAGAGGGAAAGCCCTTATGAATATGATAGTGTAAAACTCGCGAGGGAAGTTATGTCTGGAAATAATGGCTATCTTGACTTACATCGAATTGTTTGCGGCGATACTGAAAAATGCCCTGTTACAAATCCGGATGGATATTTGATTTCGTATGATGGTTGTCACTTATCTAAGGAGGGCGCCTCTTATATCGGAAAATTATTAATTGAGAATCAAAATTTCATAGGGAGTTGGAACTCCGTGTTTAAAAGTACAAACGTGAGATAGCCAGTTATTTCCAGGATCGCAATACAAGCGGTTATGCGTATGAATTCCTCCTATCCTTTTGCCCCCCCTTTATGTAAATTAACACCATGATCGGAACCCCTTTAAGAATTGAGTCCCCTTTTGTCCCCGCAGGAGACCAACCGCAGGCGATTGAGGCGATTGTTGGTAACCTTCAGGCTGGAGCCAAAGATCAGGTTCTTTTGGGTGTCACAGGCTCTGGTAAGACATTCACGATGGCCCATGCCATTCAAGCGGTACAACGCCCTGCGTTGGTTCTGGCACCTAATAAAATATTAGCAGCGCAATTGTATGGGGAGATGAAGTCCTTTTTTCCCAACAATGCCGTTGAGTACTTTGTTTCCTATTATGACTATTATCAACCGGAAGCGTACGTTGCCCGGACGGATACGTTTATTGAGAAAGAATCTTCCATCAATGAGCAGATCGATCGCATGCGCCACTCGGCAACGCGGTCGTTGTTGGAGCGGCCGGATGTCATCATTGTAGCCAGCGTCTCGTGCATTTACGGCATTGGGGGTGTTGAGACCTATAGCGAAATGATCCTTCCCTTAAAAGTTGGCCAATATATCGAAAGAGGGGATTTTATCCGTCGGTTGGTGGAGCTGCACTATAAGCGCAATGACCTATCGTTTGTACGCGGAACCTTTCGGGTGCGAGGTGATGTGGTGGAACTATTCCCCGCCCACTATGAAGACCGCGCTTGGCGTATTAGTTTCTTTGGGGATGAGGTTGAGACCATTCAGGAAATGGACTCTTTGACGGGAGAACGATATCAAACTCTCGAAATGATCCGCATCTTTGCAAACAGTCACTATGTAACCCCAGGGCCAACGATGCAACAGGCTATCAAGCAAATTCATGTGGATTTGGCGGTTCGTTTGGAAGAATTCAGGCAAGCCAATAAGCTGTTGGAAGCACAGCGTTTGGAACAGCGGGTAAAATTTGATGTGGAAATGATGGCGGCAACGGGATCGTGCGCGGGTATTGAGAATTACTCCCGCTATTTAACAGGAAGAGCGCCTGGAGAACCACCGCCAACCCTCTTTGAATACTTACCCAAGAATGCGCTTTTGATCGTCGATGAAAGCCACGTGACCGTTCCTCAGCTTAACGGCATGTATAAGGGCGACCGTTCCCGTAAGGAAACCTTAAGTGAGTATGGTTTTCGATTGCCGTCTTGTAAAGACAACCGCCCCTTAAAATTTGAAGAGTGGGAGGCTTTGCGGCCTCAAACCGTGTTTGTTTCCGCAACCCCGGGCCCCTGGGAAATGCAACAAACTCAAGGGGAGTTCATTGAGCAAATTATCCGCCCCACAGGGTTGATTGACCCTATTTGCGTCGTTCGTCCTTGTGACCATCAGGTGGACGATCTCATTGCTGAATGTCGTGATACCGTTGAGAAGGGCATGCGAGTTTTGGTGACAACGCTCACCAAGAAAATGGCGGAAGCCCTGACCGAATATTTGGCAGAAGCGGGTTTTAAGGTTCGGTATATGCATTCCGACGTCGAAACCCTAGATCGTATTGAAATCATTCGAAACTTACGCCTCGGGGTTTGCGATGTATTGATTGGGATCAACCTTCTTCGGGAAGGGTTGGACATTCCCGAGTGTGGCCTGGTGGCCATTTTGGATGCAGATAAAGAGGGGTATTTGCGGTCTAAAACATCCCTTATTCAAACCATTGGGCGGGCGGCGCGTAATGTGGATGGGCGCGTTATCCTTTACGCGGACAAGATGACTCGGTCTATGATGGAGGCCCTGGGCGAAACGAACCGACGGCGTGAAAAACAGCAGGCTTATAATATTACCCATGGCATTACCCCAGAGACGATCAAACGGGGCATTACAGACATTTTAGGCAGCGTCTATGAAGCAGACCACCTAACCGTTGAAGTAGCCGACACCCCCCACTTGGTCGGCAAATCGTTGAAGACGCATTTGGCTGATTTAGAAAAGCGCATGCACAATGCAGCAGCCAACCTGGAATTTGAGGAGGCTGCGCGCTTGCGCGATGAAATCCGCCGCATTGAGGCCCAAGAACTTGGCCTGAAGTAACTTGACTTGCCTATTGATGAAAAACCTATACCCCATTGACTGGGATATAGGTTCTCAAAAAATCTTTATTTTCCTAGAGGAATGTATCTCCTGATCCAACGTCCTTGCTCCCATCACTATTCAGTTTTGGTAAAGCTGAAGATGGGATTGAAGGCAGGGAACTGGAGGGAAAGGAAGAGGCTCCACCTTGCAGTATAAGGGGAAACTCTTCCTTCCAAGGAAGGTTTCTTGGATCTCCCCCCCTTATCAAGTGAATGATTTCCTCCTGTATTTGGTCGTCTAGAGGACCGAAAGCCTCTATTTCTCTATGAAGGAGCGTTATCGTATTCGATGCTTCATCTGCCTCTTGTTGTAGCAAATCCCTGAGTTGCCACTTTTCTTCACCAGGTTCTAGATTTAGAATTGCAGCAAGACTTTCCTGTGATAAACGGCGTGCCTCCTTATCTAGTTCACTTATTTTAGAAAAGAGCGATTCTTTCTGCACTCGTCGAATCTCCTGTTCTTCCTCAAGCACTTTTCGAGCTTCAGCCCTTCGTTCTCCAGCTTGCCGCTTCTCTTCGGCTTGCGCTTCTCTTATTTCCCTGGCAATCTTCTCTTGCTCTTCCTCATGTGCTTGACGGGATGCTGAAAGAGCGCGCTCAAGCTCTGAGTCACTATCTTCCCCTATTGAGGCTTCTTTCGTTTCCAGCTCCTTGAGTTCTGCTTCGGCTGCAGCATGCAAAGTAAGCAGCCTTGACCAATTTTCTGATGCTTTCTCCTTTTCTTCTTCGCGTGCTTGACGCTTTTTTGTCTTCTCTTCGTCATCTTCAAGAGCTTCTATCTCAGGATCAGAAACGATGAGGGATAGATAAACTTCCCAGGCCTTTCCTTTTTCATCGAATAGTTGAGCCACTAATTCGGTGTGTTCATCAACTTTTTTAAGTTTAATATCTTGTTCTTTTGCTGCATTAATTTCCGGAACGTCGTTTAAAGGACTGAGGTTAAGCTCTGGACCATTATCTTTTTTCTCTCTGAGGACAGGATACGGAATATCGGAAGGTTTCGGTTGGGGGTTGGTTTCAGGGACGAGATGTGCTGTATCTAATTGTTTTTCGAAGGATAAGTGAAGCGCTTTAGAAAGTTTCAAATATTCTGGAGTTAAACCTAAAATGCCAGCTAATTCTGAGTCTTCATCAGAGTCTGTCGGTTTTTCAGTAGTTGATTTTAGGGGTTCAGTAAAAGAACTATTTCTTTGGTTCTGTTGTTGATCGTAAAGCTCTTGCAAGGCTAATGCCTTAGCATGTCCCTGTTCCGTTAAAACGAGCTTTTGACCAGGCCTTGTATCGAGCACGAAGCGACCATCCTCCGTCTCCTCCGCCGCGTTTTGAGAAGAACACCAGACCAGACTTGTGCAAAGAAGCGTTAAAACAAGAGATGTATTTTTCATCATAAGACTCCTTGTATATTAATCATATTTAATGGGATTGCCGATAAGGGTTGCACTCTATTACTTATCCAAGTTTTTCCGTGAGGTTCCTAGTTCGTTTGTTTCCTTCTTTAAGAATTCTATTTTTTCAGAGAAAGCTTGGTGTTGTTCCCCCATGGAGGCTTCTACTGCTTCCAGTACCTAAGACTTCTTGTATCCAAGGAAGGTCCCTTGGGTCTCCCCCTTGTATCAAATGCATAATTTCCTCATGTATTTGGTGATCTAGGGAGTTGAACGCCAATATTTCATCATGGAGAGGACTCATCGTATTACGTACTTTCTCTAACTTTTCTTCGAGCCACTTTTTGTATGATTCTTTTTCGGTGATAGTTATCAAATCGTTAGTGGGATCAAGAAGCTGTTGTGTGAAGATGGTTCTCTCAGCTTCTAATTCCTTTATTCTAGAAAAGAGTGATTGTCTCTGAGCGCTTCGAATATCACGTACTTCTTCAAGCGCTCTTCTGGTTTCATCTCTTCTTTCTTCAGCTTTTCTTCTCTCTTCGGCAAGCTTTCTTTTGTGAGCTTCATGTTCTTGGATAGATTCTAAAAGAACTCTTTTAAGCTGTGATTCTTCTTCTTCTCGAACAGACTCTAAAAGAGCTGTATTAAGCTCTGAGTCATCTTCTTGCTTAACAAAGGGGAGGGAAAGGCCCGATGGTTTTAGGACTTGAGATTTGGTTTCCAGGGGATCTTGAGAAGGATTCGTTTCCAACGGTTGTTCTTCAAAGGATAAGTGAAGCGATTTTGCAAGTTTTAATTCGTCTAGGGGTATACCTAAGCTGCGTGATAACTCTAAGGCTTTATCGTCGTCTGCGGATTTTGAGGACTCACTCTTTGGGGGTTCACTCGAAGAAATATTCCTTTGGTTATTTAATTGATCGTAAAACTCTTGCTTGGCTAATGCCTTAGCTTGTCCTGAGGGTGTTAAAACGAGTATTTTATTTCGACCATCCTCCCCCACCTTCCTATCGAGTACGAGTTCCTCCATCGCATTGGGAGCAGAACCCCAAACAAGGCTTGTGCAAAGAAGCGTTAAAACAAGAGATGTATTTTTCATCGTGAGATTTCTCCTCTATTCATCAGATTTAAGTATAGCTAGGCTGTTTTTTACCTCTCCCCTTGTGGGCTTTTGTGGAATAATCGATTCCGTCATCGCGAGCGCGGAGCGCGTGGCGATCCAGGGGCAATAGGAGAGGCTCCTGGATCAGCTTCGTCACTACGTTCCTCGCAATGACTGGAATTATTTTCATTTGTCAAATCGGAGGATAGCTCCTGTTACATGATTATTCAACAAAGCTACCCCCCCTCTTTCCAAATGGGGCTTAAGTGGATTGCCTTAAATCACTGTAACCCCCTACTTACTATCCTCGGATTTGCCTTCTAACTCTTTCTTTAAGGATTCGTGTTTTTCCGACAAAGCACGGAATTGGTTAGCCACAGCGTCTTGTTCTTCTTCTCGTTTCTTTAACTCTTCTTTCTGTTCTTTTAGCTTTTCTTTCTGTTCTTTTAGCTTTGCCTCCTGTTCCTTTAGCTCTGCTTCGGCTGCAGCATGCGAGTTAAACAGTTGGCACCAGGTTATGAATGCTTTATTCTTTTCTTCTTCGCGTGCTTTGCGTTGTCTTTCCCTCTCTTCGTGCTCTTCAAGAGCTTCTATCTGAGGGTCAGAATCGTTGAGGAATGGGCCATAAGCTTTCCAGGCCTCTTCTTCATTAGCCTTTCTTTCTTTCATGATCTCGGTAAGACTTTTGACCTTTTCGGTGAGTTCCTCCACAATTAGGGGGAGTTTCTCCACGTTTTCGATGAGTGCGCCAATTTGGTGATGGAGTTGAATGTCTTTCTCTTTTGCTTCATCCACGTCTCGCTGAATTTGCTGCAGTTGGACTGTTTTTATAGACTTTTCAATGATTTCTTGTGAGATCGAGTCGCCCTCATCTGGATGATTTAGGGTTAGGGGCACGATGTTTTCAAGGATTGGTTGAGAAACCGGGGACAAATGGGAAGCTTGGTGGGTTGCATAATAAATATCTACAGGGGTGTACAACTCGTTAATTTTGCGTTCCGCTTCCTGGTCTGCCGTATTCCAGGATTCCATAGTCGCCTCGTAGTCATCAAAATCAAAAAGGCCATCATCGAGTGAATGGGTTTTAAAGTTCTTTGTTTGGAAGCAGCTTTCTGATTTCCACGGGTCATCAGTCGCGTGCGCGCCAGGGCTCCAGGTGAAAGCTGTACAAAAAAACATTAAAATAAGGGGTGATTTTTTCATCATCGAACTCCTTGTAAAGGATTGATTGACTGTGATTTCAGGTAAGATATACCTTAGCAATACTATATTGCAATACCTACTATAATATAGTTATATTGTTAATGCAACATATTTTTTATTATATTCTAATTTAATGGACTAAGTAATAAATTATTTTATTGAAAAACAAGCAACCCCTTGACCGCAAGACGGCAACTGACCTTGCGGTTGTCATCTCTCTTTAAAAGGTATAAGGTAACGGCTTGAAGGAGTAAGATCTTGGCTGACAAGAAAAATAGTATTGTAAAAGGTCGGCCAGCAGCACGTCTTGCGGCTGTTCAAGCCCTTTATCAACTGGAACAAGAACCGACAACGCCCCAAAAGGTTGTTGTGGAGTTTTTAAACCACCGATTTAATGAAATCGTTGATGGGACAAGATTTATAACGCCTGACAAGACCTTATTTCAGGATATTGTCTTAGGGGTCATGGACCGCTTAGCCGACCTCGATCCTATGATTACGTCAACGCTTTCAGAAGGGTGGCGCCTCGAGCGCATAGAATCCGTTGTTCGGGCCATTTTACGGGCAGCCGTGTTTGAGCTCAGCCGCGATACGTCTGTTCCCACGCCCGTTGTTATCAACGAATATATTGAGATTACAAAATCTTTTTGTTCCCCTTCCGAAGTTTCTTTTGTCAATGGATCCTTAGATGCCTTAGCAAAGCTCTTGCGAACGGAAGATCTACAAGAATAGGGGCTTCGCTACCCGTCATTTTTAGAAAGTATTCTAAAATCAGCGCGTAAGAAGCTCATTATCTCCCATATTCAGTCATTGCGAGGACTGCGAGCGAAGCGTGGCAGGACGTGGCAATCCATGTATCTAGTTGTTTTTATATGTTTTCTCTATAGAAATCCATGCTTCTCATCTCCTCTTTTTAACTTCCCATCTTTCTAACCCCTCTCTTTCTAACCTCTTTACCTTGTTCCTCGTTTTATCTTCCGTCTTCTTTCGTTTTTCGTTATCCCAATTGGAGTCCGTGCCAGTATCCCCGCCCCCCAATAAATAGGAAACGGGGATGAAATTTCCTGAGTTACAGGAAATTCCATAAACCATAGGGCATCCTATAGTTTATATTTTTTTTAACAATACAAGTAACAACGGACACCTTCACGGGCTTCTGCTTCCGATCACACTACAGCTTATGCCATAGCGGGATACCGCGGATGCAGGGCCCGATCCAATCCCCACTTCCCGTTCTTACGGCTCGGAACGAGTCGCAGAGACCGGCACGGACACCAATTGGGATAATTCGTCTTTTGATTTTCGCTTTTTACATCGTCACTTCGTCGCTCGCCTAGCAAAAGTAGGCGTCGCCCCTTGTTCCTTGTAAAAAACAAAACTTAAAAGACGATATGTGCAAAACACCTTATCTATTAAGACGAATTCTTTAAGGATTCTACATACGTATGGAAGGTGGCGGATGCTTCAACTCAGGATCAAGCTTTTCTAGGGCCTCCATAAAATCGCGGAGTTGCTCTTCCGTCATATCCGCGATGCGCGTAACTTCTGGAAGGCGTTGTTTTTCAAACAAGCCGCTCTTTCTTCCCAGCAGCTCTATCACTTGTAAAACGACATGCCATTTTTTATCATTAAAAGCATGCCAGTAGATGGTCTCTAGCTTTTTTAAAACGTTCTCTTTGCTCATGAGGGTCATCCTCGTGTTCCTTTATTAAAAAATTACAATTCATTAACACATGATGAAGTTCTAAAGAATGCCCATAGAATTTGTCAAATTTTGTAATTGCCCATGGCGCCCAAAGGAAGAAATGATCCCCTCAATACTCCTTCACGACAAGGTTATAAAATGTGCAGTAATCCACGCACCATTTTTTCTTGAGAAAAGCCATATCAACATTGGGTGTCAGGGCGATATATAAAGGGTTTTTATAATCCTCTGTACAAATCTCTATTAACGGTAGATCTTCCTCAAAAGCTTCCTCTATGACCACACAAGGTTTTTGGCTCAGGGCATAAAGGGCTACGACCTCTTCTGGCGGATAGATGATAAAGCTCCAATTCATAGGCGTATCATCAATATGCTTT
>CAMCRD010000081.1 GCA_945877185.1 Candidatus Finniella inopinata
GAGCATCAACATTAAAGGAGACAGTTATAGACTCAAAGAAAAGCTTAAAGCGGGATTAGTTCCCAGGCAAGAAACCAAGTAATTTTTTTAACCTAGAGGGGGGCATTTTCGATGACCAGAGGGGGGGAAATTTCAATGACCATTGACAACAGTTTTATCTTTGCCCATAAATAGCCTGTGGGATGGAATTAACTTAGCATAAGCCTCATAATGATCAGTGCAGTAAAATAAGGGATTCCAACAATGCAGCCTATCAAGAAGTCGTTTCAGGGTTAAGTGATCACGATCCCCGCATTCCCAATCAACCAATCTTTTTCCATGCAAATCATAAGCCTTCCAGGTCCAGAGTTTGTTTTTTTTGACTGTAAATAATGCCACATCTCATCCAACTGCATTACCAAGACTTGACCTTCGCTGGGTTGTGGTTTTGGGCATAAGGATGAACCTAATTTCCGTATCCACCTTAATACAGCAGGTGGAGAAACCTTAAGGAACCCCGCAATTTTATTGATAGACAAACCACTTGCATAAAGGGTTAAAGCCGTGAGTTTCTTTTCCATAGGCTCTCCTCGAGGAGGAGTTTGTGTAAAGCTGTAACCACAACTTCGACACTTATGCCTTTGCATTTTTCTTACATGGCCATTCTTGTGAGTTTGTGAACTATCACACCGTTTGCAAGGTATTATCATTTTATTGTCCTTTTTTGGACAAATTTAGCACAAAATGCATCCTTTTGTTAATACCCTCAAAAAATAAAATAAAAAAACCTCCCCTATATTGAATTAACAAAAAATAAATATATATATATATTAATTAATGATAAATCATTTAAATATTAAATTAACTTTAACTTAATATTTAATAATGGAGGGTGTTATGAAATATTTCATCTTAACTCTACCTGCAAAGAAATTTGTTAAAGGAATACTTCTTTGTTCCGTGTTTGCTTTAGGGATCAATGAGTTGGCAAAGGCAGGAACGGCTGACGATCCTCCACCTCCCATAGCGCCACCTGTTGCACCAGCAGCGCCTCCTCCGCCACCACCACCGCCACCGCCGCCACCAATAACGTCTGATCTTAGGTAAAGCTTGATGAAACGACGCCCCTTCTAAAACCTGGGATAAGGTTTCACAGGCTTTAGAAGGTTTTTTTGTCGTTTAAAAAAGCGCCCACGCTCATATGCCTCCCAAACATCAATTTCACTCAATGAAAATAACAATTTAAGGTTCAATTAAAATTCCCACCCTACCGCTATCATCCCCTTCTCAAAGGGTGAGTTAGAAAATTAAAAATATTTTATTAAAATTTTAACAAACTTGTTCTATCCTAAAACCTGAAGATCATTACTTTAGGTTTTAGGAGGCTTTTTCTTATGTTAAAAGGATCTATTAATAAATTAGCAATCTTGGGAATATTGAGTACTATGGCTATACCCGCTGCAGCGACTCAACCTATAAATCCAAATGTTATTTTTAAAGTGGGTTCTTATTCAAAACTTTCTGCCGAACAACTGAGAGAGAAAAAAAATTCCCGTCTTTACTTAAGTCAAGACATGTCACGAACGATCAGTTCTGACCCTATTTCTCCTTACAGAAGCCGTCCCCTTTATTCCTTTATCGGTTATGAGCATTTTCCAACCCCTCAGATCAGTCTTGGGGTAATCGCTCTTTATATCTATCAGAAGGATGTGTACAGTCGGCCACTAAATGCCACAAGCTCAAATGTCGTGGCAACTTCATCAGGCATTTTGCCTTACATTAGTTATTTGTTTAAACCTCAATGGCTTATCACAGCTCAAGTCGGCGGTTATATAGAAGACTATAAAGGAACATCTGTATCACCGACAGGTACCACCCGCATCCGAAATCAGGTTTTTCAACCCCATGCAGGGGGATATGTTACCTGGATTGGACCTGACACAATGTACAACACCACTGTACGCGGCGGCATTTATTATTCAAATCAAAGGTTCCGCAGCACCATTGATAGCAACGGTCGATTTTCCCCCACGCGCCATTTCGAAGCTTCCTCAGTGGCCCTTTCGTCACGCCTAAAGTATAGGCCCGAACAACACTCATCCTGGGACGCTTTTTTACAGCTTGAAGCGCAATGCCGGATTTTTGCAGGCGCACGACCTGGTATCTGGCGCCCAGATAATGGACGTCAAAGCCTCCTCTATCAAGTTGGGCCTGGCGCCCACTTTAGGTTAGATGATACCTGGGAAATACGCGTATTAGCCCTGCATATCGTCGGCTTTGGATATGTGAAAGAAGAACGTATTGGCATACGTTTAAGGGCCGTGATTTAGGCTGTTATTGGCTATACCACACAAAAAAGCAGACTCTCGGGTCTGCTTTTTTGTTTATTTTTCAATTTATGATTCCCACGGTACTTTTTGGTCTAAAAGCTCTTCATATAATTTAGCTCTTCTTTACCCACCGCAGAATGTGCTGACGGGCAGCGCGGGTTTCATCCAGGCGGCGTCGGGGGGTGAAGCGGGGAGCTTCAGCAAAATGGTCTTTGTGGCCTTCTTTTGCCAGAGTTACCAAATGCTTGATGGCCCCGATAAATAAATCTAGGCTGGCTTTACCTTCACACTCGGTTGGCTCAATCAGAAGCGCCCCATTGACCACCAATGGAAAATACATGGTCATGGGATGAAATCCCTCGTCAATCAGGGCTTTTGTGAAATCCAAGGCTGTAACGCCTGTGCCCTTTAAGAACCGCTCATCGAACAAGACTTCGTGCATGCAAGGCCCCTCAAAGGGCAGCGTGAGGTCGTCCTTCAATTGCGCTAGGATATAGTTCGCATTCAGCACAGCGTCTTCAGCAACTTGACGCAAACCATCTGCCCCATGGCTCATCATGTAGGCAAGAGCACGGACAAACATACCCATTTGGCCATGAAATCCCTTCAATCGCCCGATGGGTTGCAATTGTTCCTCCGCATGTTCAACCAACCTTAATTCGCCATCCTTGCCCCTCACCACGTAAGGCAAGGGGGCAAAAGGGGCTAATGCTTCAGATAACACGACAGGGCCGCTTCCAGGCCCTCCCCCCCCATGGGGTGTGGAAAAGGTTTTGTGCAAATTGATATGCATACAGTCGATGCCCAAATCACCGGGACGGACTTTCCCCACAATCGCATTAAAGTTAGCGCCATCACAATAAAAGAAGGCCCCCGCCGCATGTAGAGCTTGGGCGATTTCAATAATATCTGGCTCAAATAACCCACACGTATTGGGATTGGTCAGCATAATGGCCGCAACCTGTCCAGACAAAGCAGACTTCAAAGCTGCCAAATCCACCCGACCGCGGTCGTTGGCCGGAATTGTTTGTACCGTAAATCCGCAAGCGGCTGCTGTTGCTGGATTGGTTCCATGGGCTGATTCAGGAACCAAAACAATAGGGCGCTTTTCCCCACGGGCTTCAATAGCAGCTTTAATCGCCATCATGCCACAAAGCTCCCCATGTGCCCCTGCTGCTGGGGACATAGCAACAGCTGGTAACCCTGTCAATTGTGTCAGCCAATGGGCCAGTTGATGAATGACGTCCAAAGCCCCTTGAACCGTGGAAAGCGGCTGCAGGGGATGCACATCCCCAAACAACCTTGCTACTTTTTCATTCAGCCGCGGATTATGCTTCATGGTACAAGACCCCAAAGGATACAACCCTGTATCAATGGCATAATTTTTCTGGCTTAATCGCGTATAATGACGGACAACTTCAGGCTCTGAAAGACCTGGCAACCCAATGCTTTCCCGCACCAATCCCCCAAGACGGTTGTCGAACAAATCTATTTCAGGCCAATCTACCCCTGTGAGGCCAGGGGTATCCTGTTCAAAAATCAACCCTTCCTCTATAGAGAGCCCCCGATTTCCTGTATAGGTATTTTCTGCCTTGGATGTCATAGGTGCATCTTGGTCCTTTTTATTCTGGTTTGATTGAGCAATCGCTTGAGTGTGGGACATGCATTAAGACTCCCTGCTGGAACAAACCGTTTTTAGAGCTTCAACCAATCGCTGCTGATCCGCCTCTGTCACGGTTTCTGTTACGGCAATAAGCAAATCGTTGGAACGCTGCCCTGGAAGCAGTCGCGAGACAGGAACACCCCCAAGGATACCTTGCTTTGCAAGCTGATCCACAACCTGTTCAGCTCCTATTGGCAACCGAACCGTAAATTCATTAAAGAATGTCTTATTCAAGACTTCCAGACCTTGAATTTTTGATAGAACATCTACTAAAGCTATGGCTTTCTGATGGTTCTGTTTTGCCAAACGCTGCAACCCAACCTCGCCCAAAAGACTTAAGTGAATCGTAAAGGCGAGGGCGCACAACCCAGAATTTGTACAGATATTGCTGGTCGCTTTTTCCCGGCGGATATGCTGTTCGCGGGTCGATAACGTTAAAACCCATCCCCGGTTCCCATCCCGATCCACTGTTTGCCCCACAACACGCCCCGGCATTTGGCGGACATATTTTTCGCGGGTTGCAAACAAACCAACGGTCGGTCCGCCAAAGTTCAATCCACATCCCAATGACTGGCCTTCTCCCGCCACAATGTCTGCCCCCATTTCTCCCGGAGGTGTCAATAATCCCAAGGCCACAACTTCGGTAATGACAGCGATCAATAAGATTCCCTTTGACTGACACGTTGCAGCCAAGTCTCTAAAATCCTCAATATTTCCATAAAAATCAGGGTATTGGACAACCACACAAGAAGTCTGATCGTCAAGGTCTCCTTGAATACCCTCAAAGCTTTTCTCAGTCACATTGATGGTAAAATCACAAAACCGAGCATATGTATGAATCACATCTTGATAATGAGGATGCAAACCTATCGTCAGAATTGCTTTACGACGTCCTGTGACACGGTTGGCCATCATCACCGCTTCAACGGTAGCCGTTGCCCCGTCATACATGGAAGCGTTGGCTACCTCCATTCCTGTCAATAAAGTAACCTGGGTTTGGAACTCGAACAGATATTGTAACGTTCCTTGAGATATTTCAGGCTGATAGGGGGTATAGGATGTTAAAAACTCTCCCCTCTGGATCAGGTGATCGACGGCCGCCGGTACATGATGGCGATATGCCCCTCCCCCTAAGAAACAAGGCCCATCCCCCGCTTGATAGGTTTTCGAAGCCAAAGCTTGAAAAGCCATCTCCACAGCCCATTCACTTTGGTGCATCGGCAAATCCAACAACGGGGTCAAACGCGCAAGCTGCGGAACATCTTCAAACAAATCATCAACACAAGAAACGCCAATTGCTTTAAGGAGCGCTGCACGGGTCTCTGGGGTGTGAGCTAAATAACGCATTTAATGGCTCTCTCCCGTAAGGGAAAGGTAAGCAGCTTCTTCCATAAGATCATCAAGCTCATGAGGGTTTTTCAGCTTAATTTTAAAAAACCACCCTGCCCCTAAAGGATCTGTATTCACTAAATCTGGTTGAGTTCCCAAAGCTTGATTAATCTCGATCACGTCGCCACTCACAGGCGCATAAATCTCACTGGCTGCCTTCACAGATTCCACAACCGCAGCTTCAGTTCCCTTGATTAAAGACTTCCCCAAAGGAGGTAATTCGGTAAAAACAACGTCCCCTAATTGATGGGCTGCATAGGTTGTGATGCCCACTGTCCCCACTTCACCTTCTACGCGAATCCATTCATGCTGCTGTGTATATTTCATCTTTCTTTCCCTAATTTTTAAAGTATGAATGGGGCACAAAAGGCAGCTTCACCACCTTTGCCACACGACCCTGCCCTCTGACCTCAATTAAAATTTCTCCGCCAACTGCGCTCTGGCTTGTATCAACATATCCCATTCCAATCGGGTACCCCAAAGTTGGGCTATGTCCGCCGCTGGTAACATGCCCTATTGATTTACCCTCAAAAGAGTGATCCAGGGACTTAATCTCAGCGCCTTCGCGCGCGATGCTTCCTGGCTGTAAAACGAAGCCGATACGTCGTCGTGTAGAGCCTTGTGTCCCTTGTGCCATAACCTTGTCCGCCCCCAGAAACCCCCCGTCCTGTCGACGACGCTTTCCAATAGACCAAGAAATCCCTGCTTCCACGGGTGTAATGTCTTCGCTTAATTCATGCCCATAAAGACATAATCCCGCCTCAAGGCGCAAAGAATCCCGCGCGCCTAAACCTATGGGTTTCACCTCAGATGCTTCTAGAAGCTTCTCCGTAAAAAGAATGCCTTCTTTTTCTGAAATTAAAATTTCAAACCCATCTTCACCTGTATAGCCGGAACGACTGATCCAAATATTCCCAAAAGCCGCCGCCGTCATAAACGGCATGGATGCCACGGTTGGAAAAAAGCGCGCCAAAACAATCGCGGCTTTGGGCCCCTGGAGGGCAACCATGACAGGCTTCTCCCAAACATGAATGTGGCTATTATCCTTTAAATGTGCTTTCAAGTAAGCTAAATCTTCGACCTTACGGCTTGCATTGATCACCAACAAATATCCCTTTTCCTGGCGAGTGATCAGCAAATCGTCCACTATCCCGCCGGTCGGCAACATGAAAACACCATACCGCATTTGACCGGAAGACATCTCTGCCAAATCACAAGGGATCAGTCGCTCCAGCTCTTTTGTCGCCTGCTCTCCCTCTATCTCCAGGACACCCATATGGGACACATCAAAAAGTCCTGCAGATTGGCGTGTATGATGATGTTCCGCCACAATTCCTGTGGGATATTGAATGGGCATATCGTACCCCGCAAAGGGAACCATCCGCGCCCCTAAACGTCGGTGTATCCCATCTAAAGGGGACAGAGATAAATTTGGCTCTTTCTCCTGAATCATGGGACTTGTCGACAATTTTTCATTATCTCCTTTTACTTCGTTTTCTTTTCACGGACTTTTTAGAAGAAGTTTTTTTCACCTTAGGAGCACTTCTGGCTTCTGAATGAGGGACATGTGCCGCCTCAGCATTAAAGCCCACCAATATCCGGTACGCTTGGTTATCAACCTCAATGCCTTCCGGTGGATGGTAGGTTATTTTATGGGTATGGTTAAGGGCGCGATCACTTATCGTAACCTTAACGTTTTCATCATGACGGTCTTTGACATTATCTTCTTGATATAATAAAGCAACAAACAAGGGGAGGGTAACCTCCTTAACTTTACCTGTTGAACGTTTGGCTTCTGGCGCTGTTAACGTTAAGGTAATTCCTATGTCATCACTCCCTCCCGGAAGCTGGGGGCTTGATCCGCCACATCCCCCTTTAAAGGCGGTGATGATGACATCACGCCCCTCTCCCGCCACAACACGAGACAAAGGCATCCTTGATACAGATGTTACCAGCACTGTTTTCATACACTGGGTATCTGAGGGTGAAAAGGTGCTACACCCCCCGAGAAGGAGAGAGAGAAAAGCGATTGATAGGGCAGGTTGAATAATACGGGGCATGTCTTTACTCCTCAAGTTGATTGTGAGTCCCATCACAGTAAGGGGGATTTTTGGTCATTTTACAGCCACACAGCCAGGCAGTCTGTGGCACTGCAACTTCAAAGTTTAAAGATTTTTTATCAGACCCTCTATGGGATCCGTCACAAAAGGGTTGGGTTAGGCTTAACCCGCAAGCACACCAGAAGTATTTATTTTCGCTTGATAATTCAACTTTATAAGGCAATTTTGCCATTGTCTTCTTGCCTCACGTGTTGCATAAGGTTAACTTTAGGGCTTGTTTCTTGACTTTAGAAAATCTAGCCCCGGAGAGCAAGATCTGAAATCAGATTTGGGGAGCTAATCATTAATAATGATTTTGTTTGCTGTTTCTTCCCATACTTTGCTAAATAAGGGGAAGAATTCGTGAGAGAGGATAAACCATTGACAGCATCAACCCTTCCTTCTTTAACTCTTGTCCTCGCCAGCCCGCGGGGATTTTGCGCTGGTGTAGACCGGGCGATTCAAATTGTCGAACGGGCCTTAGAAAAGCACGGTAGCCCCGTTTATGTTCGCCACGAAATTGTCCATAATCGATTTGTCGTGGAAAGCCTTGAAGCAAAGGGGGCTATTTTTGTCAAAGAATTGGATGAAGTCCCTGATGATCGTCCCGTTGTCTTCTCCGCCCATGGCGTCCCTAAATCCGTTCCAAAGGCTGCAAAGGCGCGCGACCTTTACTTTTTAGACGCCACATGCCCCTTGGTCAGCAAAGTTCATCGAGAAGTTGAGCATCACCAAGAATCGGGACGTACTGTTGTTTTAATCGGCCATGCGGGGCATCCAGAAGTCATCGGCACCATGGGACAAGTCCCCCAAGGCTCTGTTGTGCTTGTTGAGACCGTAGAAGATGTGGCAAAGCTCTCTTTTTCCACAGATGACCATCTCGCCTATGCCACCCAAACAACCCTTTCCGTCGATGAAGTCACAGACATCATTGCCGCCTTGAAAAGCCGCTACCCGGCCATTCAAGGCCCCAAAAAAGAAGATATCTGTTACGCAACCACCAACCGGCAATTGGCCGTTAAGACACTTGCTGCCCAAGTCGACCGAATGATTGTGATCGGGGCCCCCAATTCTTCTAATTCCGTTCGTTTGGTCGAAACGGCCAAACTTCATGGCTGTCAAGAGGCGCGCCTCTATCCCCGTGCATCGGAAATTGAGTGGGGATGGTTAGCGGGTGCGAGCCGACTTGGCATCAGCGCCGGGGCTTCTGCTCCAGAGGTGTTGGTTGATGAACTCATTGACGCCTGCCGTGATCGATTTACCATCACCGTTGAAGAGATTCGCGTCATTGAAGAAAACATTCACTTCAACATTCCTAAAAGCCTGGCGTCATGAAAAATGAGAGGTTAAGGCGATTTCCGTTTTAGCTGAAGTTTTAAAAACTCTACGCAGTGTGCAAGTTGTTTATGTAGTTGAAGAGGCAGGTTCGCCTAGTTTATATATTTTTTGACGAAAAATTTATGAACCAAGGAGAACAGCATGCCTCTCGAAGAGTATATTATAACAGTTTTTTGTTTTGTCGATGATTTTTT
>CAMCRD010000082.1 GCA_945877185.1 Candidatus Finniella inopinata
GTTATTAATAAAAAAATATTTTTAAAAAAGAGTTTCAATGTTTTTTAGTTTTGTAAAAATTTTTATTAAATTTTCGTTCTTATTTTTCACATCACTGCAACTAACTCAAGACATATTGTCCATGGAGGATGAATGTTCCGATATTTTTATAGATAGTGATAAAGAGAATTGTAGTCATGGTATAAATGTAAAAAAGAGCCCTGCTCCTTCCCTTTCGCTTAATGAGAGTCCTTTAAAGTCTCGTTCGTTAAACCTCACGCCATTCTCTGAGAACAAAAGTAAGCATTGTGCCAAGAAACATAAAGAAAAAAGGTCATTATATGCTTCTGAAGCTTCAGATTTTGAAAAAATTTCTTCTCAGGAAGGGGTAAAAAAAAGAAAGAAAGAATTAACCCTTATTAAGGACCCACATAAAAAACCTTTACGAATCGATCTTTCCCCGAGTGATGAATTACCTACAGAAACGCCTGAAAAATTACGGGAATTGAAATTGGATCCTGCGCAAGCTATGGCTGTTTTTGTACTTAATAGTACATTGCATAAAGAGATGCGCGTTAATCCATTTATTAAACTATCTAGTCCTTTGAGAAAAAATAGGAAAAGGGGCTTAGAGCTTGACTACACAACGCTCTCTCCGGCTAAGGTGAACGAGCTTGTAAGAGTGGGGGGAAACATAGACGACCTTAAAGCACAAGTTTTTCAGTTGAAAACAGAATTTCCCTCCCCCATTCGGAATCCGAAATATCCTTTGGGTCCAGTATACAGTCCTGCTGTCCGCCATGCAGGGGTACCGCGCCTCTTACTTCACCAAGGGCGGAAGGAGAGGATCCTTCACAGCCTTGCTATTGATTATCACATCGCACCATTCACTCCTGAAACGCCAGAGGAGCATGAAGCCCGTAAGAAACAGCAATTCATAGATTTCTTAGAGGTGGAAAAGTTAAGGGGGAAGGTATCTGAAGAGCAAATCGCGGAAATTTTAACACAGAGCGGGAGAGGAAGATCCAAAGAGGCGATTGCAGAAGTTAAAAGGGAAATTGAAATTTGGCAAGATCATTTGAACTATATCGGTATGCGAAAAAATCAGATTACGGGTGGAACATTGGAATTGCTGGATGAAGATGAATTTGAAGATGAGTCTGATGGTGACGATAGCTTTCTTTCTTTAATACCAGAGGCAGGAAGCGATGCTGAGGTTGAGAGCTTAGACCCCCAGCAGAATGAAAAAGTGAAAAAAATTCGCAAAGCCGAAATTGAAGATGCTTTTGAGAATTTTGTTGCTGGTAAATTGATTCGCCTTGATGTAGAGGGTTATGAGCTTTGGTTTTCAAAAGAAATAGACCTTGATCGAGAAGATGGGAATGGCGAAACAAATCTTGAAAGAATGGCTCGAGGGCTTTGTCCTATAGGTGCAGATGGTGAAACTATGAATTTTCACCATCTAACGCACTATGATTTTAAGACACATAAGATAAGGTCTATAATTGTCCCCCTCACAGAGCATGTTCATAAAAAATACCCTTTTCATTTCGGAAGGAACACCTATCAAGATCTTCCTCGTAAGAAAGTTAACCGGAACGAATGGAATAAGGTGCGCCCACTATTTAACAAAGCTCTTGCAGAATACTTTGCATCCCTTTCTAAATAAGTTACTTAAGAGATAACCTGTCTTTTAGCCAAGCAGAAAGGTTGGGGAATTCTGCATCATCTTTTCGAAGCCGAGAGACACCATAAAAGTTGCATACTTTCTCCGTTCCTAATTCCATACAGATGTAATCTGAACCATCTAGAGCAAAGGGAAGCCAGTTCTCTTGCGGCGTTCCAGTAGCTTGGCCCTTCTTCGTAAAAGAGACGCCTTTATCATGTCCTTCCCTAATAAAGACTAGTAAGTTACATTTTCCATCATTCTCTCTTTCGTGAACCGTTGGGAATTCAATCCCTGTACTAAAGAGTACATTCCCACAGGTTAAATGGTACTCTTTTAAGGGCAGTGGCAGTTTGTAATCATCAGAGCTAAATAAAGCTTTCTCAAGATTCTCAATATCTGCGTCGGTTGGAAGATTAGGAAACTTTCGATTTTGAGAATGTTCAAATTCATTCATCATTGTTTCTAATACTCCCGGTAACTCAGGATCCTTATTTTCTTGCATAGAAAGCACACCAGGAATGAGAGCCAATACGAAACTCATCAATAAACATATTTTTAAGCATTTCATATTAAAAATCCTTTAAATTATAAACAATATTTTATACAAACTCTTGTAAAAAGAAGCTCATAATCTAATAAACTTTTGGTCATGTCAAGGGGTGTTTTTAAAAAAATAAAAATATAAGGAAAAGCTGAATAAAGAGAGCTTTTTAGGCGTGTTTCTTTTTTTGCGTGCGACGTATGGCGCGCCACATGAGGGCGGACGGCGTGACGAGGAGCGTGAGGCTGGAGGCACATAAAACGCCATAGACGATACACACGGACAAGAGGCGCCACCATTGGGTCGACGGCGCTCCCATCGTGATTTCGAAGTTGACGAAATCAATGTTGATGCCCAACATCATGGGCAACAACCCTAAGATGGTGGCGAGCTTGGTGAGGATCACAGGGCGCACGCGCTGGATACAGGTGCGGATGATCACATCTCGATATTGAGCCAATGTTGGGTTTTTAATCTCAGCAATCAGGAGGTCATAGGTGTCAATCAGCAGAATGTTGTTGGACACGATGATGCCCGCAAGCGCAATGACGCCGATGCCGCCCATGACAATCCCAAAGGCCATATCATGAACCAACAGGCCGATGAAGATACCAACGCTTGATAGTACCACCGCACTTAAGACGAGGGCTGTACTGAAAAAGCTGTTGAATTGCGTTACCAATATAATGGCAATCATAAAGATTGCGAGTAGGAAGGCGTTCATCAAAAAGATCATCGATTCTTGCCGATCCTTTTCTTCCCCTTTGAATTTAATAGTGACACGGGAATCAAGGTTCAGCTTGGGAAGGGCATCTCGAATGGTCTCAATCTGGTCGGCAACCAGGGCGCCAGGCTTGACATCCGCTTTCAAGGTTAAAACTTGTCGGCCATCAACCCGGTCAATTTTGCTGACCCTTGACTCTGGTGTTCGGGTGACAAAATTACTGATGGGCATAAGCCCTGCGGTTGTTTGAATCTTTAGGGTGTCAAGCTCATCCAGGACACGATATTGGGGGAAATACCGTACAACGATATCCACTTCATCCCGCGCATCTTCAGGCCGATAGGTGGCGACTTTTACGCCGTTGGTGACCAGCTTGATGGCATTGCCCACCTGACGAATGTTTGCGTCAAATTTTGCGGCTTGGGCCCGATCAATGGCGAGCTGCCACTCAATGCCGGGAATGGGAAGGTTGTCTGAAATGCCTGTGAGTCCCTTCATTCCTTCCATGTGCTTGCGTAACGTTAAGAGGGCGGGTTTCAATAAGGTCGATTCAGGGGCGCTGATCTCGATATCGATCGGTTTTTGAGCGGGTGGGCCATTTTTTTGCTTTTGGACTTCCACGTAGATACCGGGAATTTCTTCTGTGCTTTTTTCAATACTGCTTAAGATTTCGTCCGCGGGACGACGTTTGCGCCAGTCAATAAATTCTACGGTGATGGTTCCAATGACATCCTCGGCTACATCGGCGCCATTGCTTCCACCGATAGCAGATCCCGTGCGGGTATAGACAGATTTGAGTTCTTTCATGGGCAAAATTTTGGCTTCAGCAAGGCGCACCAGATCATCTTTATCCGTAATCGATAAATTGCCGCGACCGTGTATTTGGATAGCGGCAATTTCTGGTTCTACATTCGGAAAGAACTCAACGCCGCGTCCTAAGAAAGAATGGGCCATTTTTGCCAAAATCAAGATGACAATAGCGCCTCCGATGATCCGCTTTGGATGGTCCAAAGCTATTTTGAGGACCTTTAGATATTTGGCTGTTAACCCTGTAACATCTTCTGGATTGTCTGGGGTATGATTGTGTTGAAGGGCTTCTGCAGAAGGTTTCAACAACTGGCCAATGGCGGGGATGAAGATCAAGGCCATCAAGATTGACGCGCTTAAGACAGCAATCAAGGTAATGGGCATGAATTTCATAAATTGCCCAGGCACGCCTGGCCAAAAGAGCAGGGGCATGAATACAGCGATAATGGTGACAATAGAAGTAATGACGGGCCAGGCCATACGCTGGGCGGCGTGAAGGTAGGCAGCTGGGGGGCGCATGCCTTCGGCAATTTTTAAATCCGCATATTCCACCACAATAATAGCGCCATCGACCAGCATGCCGACAGCAAAGATAAGGCTGAACAGAACCACAATATTAACCGTGAGCCCCATGAGGGAGATAATCATAATGCCCATGAGGAATGACCCTGGTACCGCCACACCGACCAGGAGGGAAGACCGCCATCCCAAACTCATCACGATAATACCCATGACGAGGATGATGGCCAGGATAATACTGTTCTGAAGGTCATTCAGCATATCACGAATATGATGAGATTGGTCGTTGGCGTAAGAAACGATTACATGATCCGGCCACTTCTTTTGCTGGGTCGCAACGAGGGTTTTCACATCCTCAATTGTTTGAATGAGATTTTCGCCAGTACGCTTTGAAATTTCTAAGGAAACGGCGGATTGCCCTGCATCGCGGACAACGGTTTCCCGGTCTTTAAACGTGCGCCGAACTTGTGCGACATCTTGCAACCGAATCACGGCATCTTGATGGGTTGTGATCGGGAGTTGCATAATATCAAGTATATTTTCCAAAACACCGGGTACTTTAATGGCAAATCGGCCTTTGCTCATTTCAATATTGCCAGCAGGGATCAACTGGTTATTGGCTGTGAAATTCATGATCACTTGATCAAAGGATAAGCCATAGCCTTCGACTTGGGTTGGATCAATAAGGATTTCAACGACATCTTGTTGGTCACCCATAATCTCGGCTTTGCGAACGCTCGCCAAGCCGCCTTCGATTTCATCCCGCAATTCGCGGGCCATCTGATAAAGGGTTCGATGAGGGATGGGGCCGGAGAGTTTCACAATCAAGACAGGGAAGAGGCTGAGGTTAATTTCTGTGATGACGGGTTCTTTGGTTTCTTGAGGCAACTTTGGTTTGACTAGATCTACCCCGTTTTGGACGTCATAACGGGCACGGTCTGAGTCAAATCCGGCAGCAAACTCCAGGATAATATTTCCCCCGTTTTCAAAAGCTGTGGAGTGCATCTCTTTCACACCTTCGATATTGCGAAGCTCTTGCTCTAAGGGGCGCAAGAGGAGGCGTTGGGCGTCCTGGGGAGAAATGCCCTCATGGTTCAACGAAACATAAATGATGGGTATTTTGACGTCTGGCGTTGATTCTTTGGGGATTTGGTAATAAGCAAGCATCCCCCATAGGGTGAAGAGGAACAGGAGAGAGAGGACGGTCCGTGTACGGGACAGCGCTGCTGCGATCAGAGCGTTCATGGAGTTTTATCCGGTGTAGCGGAAGCCTCAAAGGTTTTTACCTTTTGGCCTTCAATGACAAAGTCACCTCCCGCAGTGATGAGGGAAATCTTGTCTGGTAAGCCTTTGATCAAGAGTCCCTCTGGTTTGGTTTCAACGACGTCCACGGGATAGAAAACGACCTTTTCCTTTTCAACCCCTTTTACGCCAATGGTGCCATCATCCCTTAAACTTATCGTGGCTGGAGAAATCAGGTATCCATGGGTTGTCCCTGTTGGAAAGATAATTCGAGCCGTTAGGCCTGCCGGAATGGTCATCTCCGGATTTGCCGTTGTGAGTTCAACGCGATAGGTGCGGGTCTTCGGATCGGCGGCTTTGGAAATAAAAATTACTTCTGCCAATAATTTCTTATCTCCAAGGGAAGAAAGGATCACTTGGGCTTTTGCCCCCTCATTGACGCGGGAGATATCTTTTTCAGAGATATCGCAGATCACTTTTAAAGGGTCAAGTTCAATGACGGTGGCAACCTTATCCCCGACATTTACCACATCTCCAGCTTCCACAAACGTTTCTTCTAAAATACTTTTAAAAGGGGCTTTAATGTGGGTATCCTCAATTTCCTGTTCAATGGTTGCGAGTAAACTTTTTGCGCTGTCATAGTCAGCTTTGCTGGCTGCAAGGGCATTTTGGGCTTTAAACGCTTTCGCTTCCAGTTGTGTCCCAGATTTAAACTCCATAAGTCGTTGATTTAGCTTAGATTTTGCTTCTTCTAAACGGGCGGGACGATCTTCTGCATCTATATGAATAAGGTCTTGCCCAGCGTTAACTTGTTGGCCTTTTATGGCCAGAAGGGATAAAATTCGTCCGGCTGTCTTCGCCTTTAAGGTAACGCGCCGTGCTTCAGCCGTGTGCCCGTTCAGTTGTATGCTGGTGACAATGGTCTGTGCGCCCGTGGTGCTTACGGTAACCTTTGGAAGGGAAGGGGGCGTCGGTTGGGGGGCCGTGTGAAAAAAATTGCTGCGGATCAAGAATAATACCCCCACAATCCCAATAATAATCGTAAAGGGGTTGCGGTGGATATATTGAAGGAATCGGCTTAAATTCACGAGACATTAACCTCTAATATTAATCAAAGAGAACGGCAGAAATGCAGTCGTAATGATGCGTCATTATCAAAGGCATTCCTTGAAGAAACATCTGATCATATGATCAGGCCGTAACCTTGGTCAAGAGGTAACTCTTTGCTTTACTCTTATATAGGTATACTTCTCTTTTTAAAACTTTATATCTTATCGCTTCCTTTCTTTAATCTCTTTATCCTGTTTCCTGTCTTATCTTTTCGTCTTAATTCGTTTTTCGTTATCCCAATTGGAGCCCGTGCCAGTATTTTACTTTAACATTTAACAACTAATATCACTTTTTCAGATCCTTGCTTCCGATCCTACGTCAACCTGAAAGACGCAAAGATACCGTGGGCACAAGGCCTGAATAAGCCCCCGCCTCCCGCCCTTACGGCTTGGAACGGGTTGCGAAGACCGGCACGGACACCAATTGGGATAATTCGTCTTTTGATTTTCGCTTTTTACATCGTCACTTCGTTGCTCGCCTAGCTACGTCAAGCGTCGCTCCTTGTTCCTTGTAAAAAACAAAACTTAAAAGACTCGGCCTAAAAAACACCTTATCTTTTCAAAACACCCTATACGCGCATAGGGACTTCCCTTATTTCTATCAGGCGCCTGATAGAGCCCAGTGAATGTATGTAAAGTTCTAAAAGATGCCCATCGGATTTGTCAAATTTTGCGATTGCCCATGGGACATACGCCAGAAGAAAGAACTGAGTAAGAGGGAGCGTCATCGCGAGCGAAGCGTGGCGATCCAGGGGCCAAGGGAGAGATCTTGGTCGTTTAGAGTATAATAAATTTTATAAGCTGCTTTGCAGCTTGTCTGGATTGCCACGCACCCCCGACCCTTTAGGGTCGTAAGGGGTGCTCGCAATGACTGTATTATATTGTTTTTAAGTATTTTTGGCTCGTATAATAAACTCATTAAAATAGGTTTTTAATCTCAGCTCTTTAATCTTTAGAGGTTAGGAAAGATGGCGAATGACAGGAAAGAAATACAAAATCTTAATGTCTGTGGATGATAATATAAACACTGTTCTTCACGACATCTCTCGGGCATCTCAATTTGCCAAATTTGCACAAGGGGGGATATATAAAATTAAAAAAATAAATGATTGTAAAGAAGAAAACCAAATAGCATCATATAATAGCTCTTCACCCCTAAAAAGAAAATATTTTAGAGGATGGGAAGAAGAGTTTATCAATTGGTCCTTAAACAATTCTTTTAATTTATTATTAGAATCATTCTTTACGTTTATTGAAACATTAATTGTCTTTTTAGAGCTTAACAAGCAAGAAATTACTCTTCAGGCAGGTGATGATCCTTTGACAATCCTTAAAAAACGCCAAGGTAAAATTAAAAAATTACATCGTGACTACTCAACCATGGAAAAAACTCTAAAACGCCACAACATTACTCTTTCAACAGAACTTTGCCAAGTTATCAATAGTTTCAACGAAATAAGAGTTATTTTAACCCATAACCGCAGTATTGCGGATGAAAGAAAGAATCTTTCATTTAAAGATGGAAAGGTTGAATTATGGTGGTATTTTCCTCAAGTTATAGAAGTAGATCTTGCATCCGGAAGAGAAATGAAAATAAATGAAAATATCGACTCGCCAAACAGAGCCATTGCCATAAAGCCCAGATCTTTACAAAAAAAAGTGATTAATATAGACAAGCCTATTGTATTTTCATTCACTGAAATACAGCATATTGCTTATACATTCAGGTTGGTTATTGAGGAAATTGCTAAACAAGCAAAGCTTGCTCTACAACCAACCTAACAAAACCTCAGTTAAATCAACCAATGTTTTGTGCGGAGACAAACAGTTCAGAGTTAAATCCTTGAACTAAACAGGTACCCCCCTCACGCCTCTTTCACGAGGATATGGTGGAAGGTACACCAATCAATGCACCATTTTTTCTTGAGGTAGTCCATATCCACGTTTGGGGTTAGGGGGATATAGAGGGGTTTTTCTTTGTTACGTCATTGCGAGGACTGCGAGCGTAGCGCTGCAGGACGCGGCAATCTATGTATTTTAAATCTCCAATATATTAGGACTGAAAAGTTCCTTAAATACATGGATTGCCACGTCTCGCTACGCACTTTGTGCTTGCGCTCCTCGCAATGACGTAATGAGGCTATCGACTTGATTTAAGGA
>CAMCRD010000083.1 GCA_945877185.1 Candidatus Finniella inopinata
GAATGGAATGCATATTTTAGTCAATCTTAATCACTTGTAGAAACAAACTTAAAAACCTAAATTCCTTGAAAACCAAGGATTTCAGGCTGAAACAGTTGCTCAGCTTGGGTTGAAAAAATACCTATCGTCTCCCACAAGGGGAGAGGTAAGACAGCCCATTCTCAATAACAACACTTCATCCCCCTTTTACTATATAAGATTTCCATAGGGTAGGCCAATCAGAATGATGGGTAAATAAAGGTATTTTATAAATGACATTTTTAGGTGACTCAGGGATAGCTGCAAAATAGCTACTGGAGATGGATAGGGGAACTTGTTGATCATCAAGCCCTATAAAATGTGTTTGGGGAATAAGAGCTAAGTTCGATCGATAACTTAAGGGAGATAAAGAATCTGAAAGGGGGGAGTAATCATGATGTTTTGTCCATTGATGGGGATCCAGAAGGGGAGCAAAGGTGACCACGGAGGTAATGTCTGAACGAGAAGCTGCAACGAGCAAAGCGATGGTTGCCCCGCCAGAATAACCATGAAGAGAATATGTTTTCGCGTTCCAAGTTTCTTTTATCTCATTCAAAGCCTGATGATAGGTATCAATTATTTTCTGACTGAATCGACCAGAGGTCCAATCTAAAGCGGTGCATCTTTTATCCATAATATATTGGCAAGGACGCGCAAGGTAGAGAATAGAATCTGATCGCGAATCCGCAAGAGCAAGTTTGAACCCCATAGGATCGGGCGGTGTTGGGTCTTCTGAAACCGTCCAAGGATCTTGCCAGGATTGACCATCCCCTTCGATATAGATGTTGATGTGGGGACTCATTTTGTTTTTCCCCCAGCCCAAGAGTGTAAAGGAATTCGTCGTTAATAGGACGGGTTGGTTTAATTCAGAGTTTTCAGCAAGGTTTGTGAGATGGTCTTTTAAGGCGCCATGGCACCCCGTTAATAAGGTTGCGGTGAGGATGCTTCTTCCTAAAAAGAAAAGAGCAGCGCAAAGCGCTGCCCTTTCTTTGTTTAAAGGTAAGTTTCGTTTAGAACTTTTTGCTAACACGCAACCAACCACCGATGTTGCGGAACTTCTTGCTTTGCAAGTAAGACCCTTCGATGCTTGAACCCCAGTTGTTGCCAAGGTTTGCATTCAAACCGAGACCACCACCAAATGTATTGTTGGAGCGACGGCTATTTGGATCTACATAACCACCACTTGAGAGGTCAGCACCACCATTAGCTACACCAGCAAACTTCATTTTTGTTGCCCCAAAATCAAGTGCATAAGTTAAGAATGCATATGGCTCAACAGTAGGAGAAGCTTTGTACCCAGCTTGCAAGCGTAAAGAAACTCGGTTTACGTTGTTTGTAAGACCTAAATAACTTTTGTCTTGCTTGTTAATATTACCAACACCACCGCCTGGGTTTATATTAGTAATACCATTTCTTTCAGTGTAAGACTTCTGGCGGTCCGTTACGAACAAGTAACCAAGACGGGCCAAAAGGTTCCAACGGTTGATATGGTGTTTATAGTTACCATGCAACGCTGCAAAGTAGCGATCTGACTTTGGCGAGCTGGTCGCTTTTACGCCAGACAAGGCTTGGTCATCAATAGTCGCTGCTGTTCCACGATCACGCTTTTTGTTAACACGGCTGTAGCCGACCATCACATCAACATCAAAGCAAGGTGCAACTTTAAAGGCAGCGTAAGGAACGATACCATAGGCATTGTCGCGCATGCTACCATTGTTGAACTTCGTCTTACCATTGAGGTTGCTGTAAGTTAGCGCCGCACCGAGGAGGACTTTATCGTTAATCTTATAGTCATAACCAATCGCAAGGGTCCACAAGTTGGCATCCCATCCACCAAGACGTGTGATGTTGCTCTCGTTCATATGGTCAATACCGGCACGTGCCCATACGCTGCTGCGGTTGTCTGTTGCGCCTGCATTTCCACCTTTTGTCGGCAGAAGAGAGAATGACGTCCCAGCTGCTGCTGTATCTGAGCCTAAGCGCGCTGAAATTTGACTCAAAACCATGTTGGCTTGAGCTTCAGACGCAACAGTTGCAACGCGACGTTCCGTAACAATCGTGCTGTTGTTTGTAGCAGCTGTATAACCATAGTCATAAGCGGAACCTTCATAGTAGGCTTTAGCGCCGGTTATTGCGGCTAAGGTGATTGCGACACCTCTCACCACATTTTTCATATAAAATCGCATTAATTTTGTCCTTTCATTAATTTTTTTTCATCGGTAATCAGATTACCATTCAACCTATTTACAATTCATAGTCGTAGCAAATTTTCTATAAAACATTAAAGGGATAATGTTCAGTGTCGCCCTAGAAAATTCAAGAGTGTTGCACCATGGGCACACGTTATATTTGTTTTAAATATGAACAAACTGAGGCCGTTACCCAATCTTTTATCCTGAACATTTATCGAGGGGGCGCTTAAAAATTATTGTGGATATTCTTTTAGATTCCGACTAACATTTTACTAAGTTTTGGCCAAGTAGAAAAGGAAAGTTTAAGGATGACCACTGAGAAATTAGAATTGAAGCCCAGGATTACCGTTATTGGTGTCGGGGGCGCAGGCGGAAATGCCGTGTGTAACATGATTCGTGCAAAGTTAGAGGGTGTTGAATTTGTTGTCGCCAACACAGATGCCCAAGCTTTGAGCGGGTCATTGGTTGAGCCAGCCCGAAAAATACAGCTGGGTCTCCATGTAACTCAAGGGTTGGGCGCTGGTTCAAAACCGGATGTTGGGCGTGCATCGGCAGAAGAATCCCATGAAGAGATCATTCAGCATTTACGTGGCAGCAATATGGTTTTTATTACGGCGGGCATGGGAGGCGGGACCGGAACGGGTGCGGCCCCTGTGATCGCGCGGGCAGCACGGGAAGAAGGAATTCTAACGGTTGGTGTTGTTACAAAGCCCTTTCATTTTGAAGGGACACATCGCTCCCGAACGGCAGAACGCGGCATCGAGGAACTGCAGCAATATGTTGATACGCTGATTATTATACCAAACCAAAATCTATTTCGAATTGCCAATGAGCGAACGACTTTCGCAGATGCTTTCAAAATGGCTGATGATGTTTTGTACTCAGGTGTTCGTGGCGTAACAGACTTGATGATGATGCCAGGGCTTATTAACCTTGACTTTGCTGACATACGGGCCGTGATGGCTGAGATGGGCAAGGCCATGATGGGGACGGGTGAAGCGGAAGGAGACCGCCGGGCTTTAGATGCGGCAGAAGCGGCTATATCGAATCCCTTATTGGATGATGTTTCCATGAAAGGGGCAAAAGGTGTCTTGATCAATATCACCGGCGGGTACGATATGACCCTCTATGAGGTTGATGAAGCTGCAAACCGCATCCGAGATGAAGTGGATCCTGAAGCAAATATTATTTTTGGGTCCACCTTTGATGAGAAGCTTAATGGGACCATTCGCGTTTCTGTTGTTGCAACCGGTATTGGTGGTCTTCAAGCCGCAGCACAGCCCACGTCAATAGGGACAGCTTCACCTGTCATGGCGCGTCCTATTAATATGGCTGCGGCCGCTGCTGCTTCTCGTGAGCCAGCCTCCTCCAATAGCTTTTACTTTGGACCTGGAACCCAAAAAGAAGTGCTTCCAGATTCACCTTCATTTGCAGCGCCAGCAGATGTGCTTAAGGGTGAAAAACTGGGAGAAACTGAAATAGCTGAAGATATAAATGCGATAACGGAGAATTCTTCGAATGATCCTGGAAGCAGCCAAGGTGCTGACAAGGAAAGTGGACAAGGAGACCTTTTTGTTTTTGAACCAAAAGCGCCGGAACCCTTTTATGAAGTGGGAGCAGGAGCACGTCCTGCTGAGTCAGTTTTGGTTGATCCGCAAAGAACGCCTACCGAAGTTCCTTCTTCTCCAGAGCCTGCTGAGATCCCTGATGAGCCTCGTCGCCCTACTTCTTTATTTGAAAGATTTACGGGGGTTTCAAGGACAAAGGCACTTCAACCTCAGCCGGAGTTGACGAAAGTTAACGAGAAGGAAGAGAATGAGGAGCTTGATATGTTAGAAATTCCTGCATTCTTGCGTCGTGGCGCCTGAAGTAGAAATTTAAATGTAAGAACTGGGATAAAAGCCCCTCTCACTTGAGAGGGGCTTTTCTATTGCTTTAAAAGAATGCCTTAAGACTCCATAAATCTAAGAAAGATTATTTGATGGTATCATGATACCGTTATCATGGGTTCCTTGCAAACTAAAGCATTTTAGGCTTGACGAACGGTTCTATATGCCATAAAACCATAAATTATGGTGTTATAACAATGGATAGAAAAATACGATGAAAACGTTCTCTATAAAACCAGCTGATGTGAAAAAGAAGTGGCTTCTCATTGACGCGCAAGATCTCATTTTGGGCCGCCTTGCTGTCGTTGCTGCCAACATCTTGCGTGGAAAGAATAAGCCCACGTTTACCCCTCACGTTGATTGTGGCGATAATATCGTGATCGTCAACGCAGAAAAGGTTAAGTTGACTGGAAACAAGTTAAAAGACAAGAAATTCTATTGGCATACTGGATATCCTGGTGGCATTAAGGAACGGGCTATTGGTACGATTCTTGAAGGAAAGCATCCGGAACGTGTTATCGAAAAAGCTGTTGAGCGGATGATTCCTCGTGGGCCCTTAGGGCGTCAAATCATGAAGAATTTAAAAGTTTATGCGGGTGCGACCCATCCTCATGCAGGTCAAAACCCTGAGGTTTTGGATGTTGCGGCCCTGAATTCAAAGAATAAAAGGAGTATATAAACGTGGCACGTGACAAAATTGCCCTCGAAGATTTGAAGTCTGCTGTTCAAGAGACGCCTCCAGGTAAGGCTTCAGAAGTAAAAACAGCTGACGAACCCGTTGCTCCTAAGATTGATGGCCAAGGGCGTTCTTATGCAACAGGAAAGCGTAAAAATGCGATTGCTCGTGTATGGATAAAGCCTGGCAAAGGTCAGATTATTGTTAATGGTCGCGCGAGCGCGCAGTATTTTGCCCGGCCTGTATTACAAATGTTAATTGCGCAACCCATGGAAGCTGCCAATCGCTCAGGTCAGTTTGATGTATGGTGCACAGTCCTTGGCGGCGGGTTGTCCGGTCAAGCAGGCGCTGTTCGCCACGGGATTAGTAAAGCCTTGACGTGCTTTGAGCCGGATTTGCGTCCTGTCCTAAAGCATGGTGGTTTCCTAACGCGCGACAGCCGTGTTGTTGAGCGGAAAAAATATGGTCAACGCAAAGCGCGTCGTCGCTTCCAGTTCTCCAAGCGTTAATAAGTTTTGGTGGAGGGGGTTTATACCCTCTACCCTATTTAAAGGAGTTTTTAGTTATGGCAAAAGCAGGAAGCATTGCAATCAAAATGCTCAGTACAGCGGATACAGGTTTTTTTTACGTGGCGAAAAAAAATCCACGTAAGAAACCAGAAAAATTCGAATTTCGAAAGTATGACCCCGTTGTGCGAAAGCACGTCTTATTCAAAGAGACGAAGATTAAATAACCAAAAAAACCGGAGAGTTCTCCGGTTTTTTTATGTCTGCCCTATCGCTATTCACCCCGCGACAATGGCATATTTCGGTCGCCTTATTTCAGAGCCTTAAGAGGCTCCTAATGACCCTCTACTTTAACCTTAATCTCTGGCATGCTTTCCTTATAAATGTGTTCTAACTGCTCATCATTGACCGTGGGTATAGATTGAATTTCTTCCTTGATCGTGTTTATATCCTTCTTTATCGAAGCAGCTATTTTATCGATCTCGGTAGAGTTTAAATTGATAGAAGCTGGCGGAACCTTATTGTTTTGTGCCCTTAGCGCTTTTAAGCTTGTTGCTCTTAATACTATTGACTTAATGAAAGCTTGTTTCATCATATCCGCATCACCTTGAATAAGGGTAGATGACAGAAGCAAGTGATAATAGTTCGACATACAAGCTACGTTATTCCTCGTTAAACCTTGTGAACAGGATTCAAGGGCTTTACAAACTTCTTGATACTTTAATAGAATAATTTTTTTTGTATCTTCATTTTTTAAATATGGATTTATAATTTTTATCCCTTGTGCGAAAGTTCTAGCGTCAACTAAAGTATTTAGTTTAGTTTTTAGTTTATCTAATTCCATCCCAAACGCTTTGAGCGCTTCGTCCTGTTTTATCTTAAGGGCTTCGTCCTGTTTTTTGGATTTATTCTTTATCCTTGAAATGAAATATTTTATATCGGATCTATTAGGATTATCTTTCACGAAAATTTCATATAACTTATTGATAAATAGTGAATACTCTTCATTCAAGAGAATTTCCATCATTTCCTCATCCTTCTTATACACGATTATATCAAATATCGTTCCTGAAAGATTTGTAAATTGATGCTGAAGAATATCCTTGTCCATTAGAGCATTCCGTAGATCCTTGTTATCCAAAAGGGCTTTTGCAATTTCGGTATTGTAGTACTTCTCTTTATTAGAGGTTTCACCAAAAAAAACTAGATCGAAGGGAGAGTATCCATCTGTATTCAGAATATTAGATAAAGAAAAAACCCTAGAATTTTCGTTGTTTATTAAAATTTTAACGAGGTCTACATTACCTGATTTCACTGCAAGATGTAAAAGAGTATTTTTATCTTCGTCTTGTGTAAAAATATTTGAGGATGTTATAGCTTTAATAGAAGGAATGTTTGGATGATCTTTTTTGAATATTTCTATTTTTTTATCAATTATACTTAAAAGAATTTTTGTTAAAGTAACATTTTTTTCTTTTATAGCGTCAATGGTATAAACCTTAAAATAAGGGTTAGGTAAAAGAGAAAGGAGATCATTTGAGGGCAAAGAAATCCCATCCCATTTTTGTTCCTTAAGTGACTCTATAAGAAACTTTTCTAATCCTTTATACTCTGATGGATTTTCAGTTTTCATTAGTTGAGCCATAGATTTTTTATAATTTTCTATTGTTTTTGGAATATTATTTTCTGTAAGGTAATTTGAAGTCAATAAATTTGGATAATGTAAGAGAAGAAAAGTTATTTTGTTGTTTAGAGCCGGGTCGTTTAGTGACGTAATAGTTTCAAGCCATTGAGGGATGAGATTCTTTACAACCTTTGGAGCGTATTTTAATCCCCAGGCAAGAGCCTCTAACTTTTTTTCAAAACTCAGCGATATAGGAAGAGCATAGAAGATATTTGCCGCTATGTTTGAGTTTAATAGGAATTCTTTATCTACTGCATACTTTGAGTTCTCTATTTTATATATAAAATTAGAATCAAAATAATAAGGAATAAGTCCTTTAAGACAATAAATCAGGGGATCCTTTTTTTTCAATTTCTCAGAAATAAGTAATTGAGTTGCTTGTTGTTTTCTCCAGTCCTTCTCATCTCCTTTCCCCGAAAGAGGATTAAATTCAAAGTGCCCTTGTTGAAATTCCCATAAATACTCATTTTCGTAACCATTAATTGTAATAATTAAATTCCCAATATTTTCGGGGAGGTCATTTGTTTTCTTCCCGTCTTTCCCCTGGGTTGACCAAGTGAGTGTAAATCCATCATGGGAAAGTAATTGAAATAGATAATCAAGCAAAAGCTTGCGGCGCACCTTAAGGTCAGTATTTTCAGCACGGATTTTTCCAAAAGTCTCATCACCAAGGACACGTTCTATGACGGCTAAAATGTTGTCAACACCCGCTTGAATATTACACCGCCCTTCAGCTTCAGAATAATGAATAAATGTTTCCCCTTCTTTGTTTAAATTTGATACAATCTGGGCCCAACGGGAGCGCATGGAGTCCTTTTGAACGTCAGCGTAAGTCTTTTGACCAACATCTTTTTCATCATAGAAGTTGAATAATGGCAAATCCTTAGAAATTTTCTTTTTTAAATGCCCGGTATCAAAGGTTTGGGATTTTGGATCTGCGAAAGCTAAATTAAAAAGGTTCCTTAGGGTTGTTTCACCACAATCAGGAACCCCTTTCGCTCCAGGAGCAGGATAGTGGACTGTCTGTCCATTCTTTTGATAATGGAAATGAAAATGACCCGTTCCCATCATAACCGGATAGGAGCTTTCTGCCGTATCATACTCGATCGTATTAAAAATAAACCGTTCTGGGTCTTCCATTAGCAACTTTTCTAGGGCGTCACGGTTTGGAACCATTTCTATCCTCTCAGAGAAGCCGTCTTTAACTTTAATTGGCTTAAGGAGAGTTTGTTTCCATTGGAAATAAGCATCTTTAGAAAAGTCGCCTCTAAGCTCTATGTTTTTGTTTTTCCAAATATCGTGTTGTTCCTTCTTCCAGGTTTCATACCCTTTCTGATTAAGGGTATCCAACTCTTTTTTACTTTTCGACTGTGCATCTTCTTTGATATTTATATTCTCAGTAGCTTTCTTGTACTTATCTATAAGCTTGTTGAACGCTTCCTGAGACCCATCCCCTTCAGGCCTCAACGCCGCATAAAACTACCCCACTTCCGCCCGTTAAAAATGCTCCATCAATTGCACAGGCATATTTGTTCGCCCCCCTAAATTGAGGGTTTTGAAAGAGATTTTTTTCTTGTTGTGAGAAGATGTGCTGTCTTTGTTTCTGTC
>CAMCRD010000084.1 GCA_945877185.1 Candidatus Finniella inopinata
GCATCAACATTAAAGGAGACAGTTATAGACTCAAAGAAAAGCTTAAAGCGGGATTAGTTCCCAGGCAAGAAACCAAGTAATTTTTTTAACCTAGAGGGGGGCATTTTCGATGACCAGAGGGGGGGAAATTTCAATGACCATTGACACCATCGCATGCCATAGTCGAGAACTTTGTATTTTGAGGCAAGGCAGTCCATAGCAATAATCCATGGTTCCGGATGGCCAGCTTCATGCAGGATACCAATATGAGTTTTAACATTCGTATTGTTAAAGGTTGCATTCTCCAACTGGGTCATTTTCAGTGAGGCAGCCTGGCCAGTTGTTATTTCTCCACCCTCATGATCAAGTACGAGATTAGATTTAAGGCGAATGCGGTATTGCCACCCCGCCTGCTGGCACCAGTTAATCATAGCTGAGGTTCCATAAAATCGATCGGCAGATAAAAGGATTGGGACACCCTCAGGTATCATGTCTTTTACACGATCCAGCAGCGGTTTCTTGTCCTCAAATCCTATCGCTCCTGAGGTTGCAAATACCCTCCAAGCTACTGGGATAGCCCTTTCGCCAATACGTAATGAGACCATCAAGCATTCAAACCCATCAGAAATTTTGCTTTGGTCAAGCATCAATATAATTGTTTGATGGCTTGCGCTCATCATAGCAACCATTTCTGGGATAAATCCTCTCATCACAGCTATGGGGTCTATGAGCTTATTAGATAAAAACCGAGAAATAAATCGTTCCTTGGATTTATCATCCTCGGTCTTGCGAGGCAAGATAGCTATCCACTCCGACGTGTTTGCATTGCGGCATGCAAGTACACAAGATGCCAAATCTGCCAGAGCATTTATGTGTGGTTTATGTAAACCAATATCTCTACCTGATAAATCATCTTCTATTACATAGGCGAGGTGAGCAACACCTCCGCTAAATAATCTCATCCTTATCCTCCTATCCTTAATACCTCAGGAGGAATAACACATTTTACATTATTTTTAAATTATGTCGGGTGGTAAGGGTTCTATCAAAAACGCCGCATGGTAGAACGGTAGCAGAATTAAAATTAATTGGCTAATTATTTGGCTGTTTTTAAGGTAGTTTGTAGAAATAATTATCAGCTTCCCAAGCTTACGACGGGGTTTCGATTCCCCTCGCCCGCTCCATTACTTCTGTGAAATAATTTTTCCGTTGATTACCGCTGTTTATTTTCCTGAAGAAGTTTTTCAATACGTTCGGCCTGGTCAAAAGACTCATCTAGGCGGAAGCGAAGGGCAGGGGTGAATTTAGTTTTGAGCTCTTTGCCCAATTGATGACGGATGTACCCTGCACTTTCCTTTAAGTAAGCCAGGACTTCTTCACGGTATTGTCCCCCTAAGGGCATGATGTATACCGTTGCATTTTGTAAATCGGGGGATAGTTGGACTTGAACGATGGTAACGGTGGTTGGTAGACCAGGTTCAGGGAATTTAGAACGTAAAAATAAAGTTGAGAGAATGTGGCGAACCTCTTCTCCCATCCGCAATTGACGATGGCTGGGCGCCTTTGAGGGCGTAAATAAAGGGTCGTCGTTGTGTCGTGTTGTCATTTTCATCTCATTGCCTTTAAATTTGACGGGCAATGCTCTCTATCTCATAACATTCGAGGACATCTTTTTCCTGGATGTCGTTGTAGTTCTCTAACACGATACCGCACTCATAAGATTCTTTAACTTCTTTGACTTCGTCTTTGAATCGCTTGAGGGAGGCCAATTCACCTTCATGGATAACCACACTGTCGCGGAGCAAGCGGATTTTAGCGCCGCGTTTGACGACACCCTCCGTCACATAACAACCCGCAACCTTGCCAACTTTACTGATGCTAAAGACTTGGCGAATTTCCACAAAGCCTAAGAACTTTTCACGCAAGGTTGGGGTGAGTAAGCCGCTCATCAAGGCCTTCATGTCGTCAATAACATCATAAATGATGGAGTAATAACGAATCTCGACATTGTCTCGTCGCGCTAATTCACGGGCTTGGGGGTTGGTGCGAACATTAAAGCCAATGACAATTCCGTTCGATGCCTTAGCTAAGGTAATATCGCTTTCGTTAATCCCGCCGACGCCACCATGGAGGATACGAATGTTGACCTCATTGGTTGATAATTTTCCTAAACTGGCTTGAATAGCTTCTAAGGAGCCTTGAACATCTGATTTAATCACAAGAGGAAGCTCTCGAACCTCGCCAGCTGCGATTTGCGTCATCATTTGTTCCATAGAACTGCGGGCAGAAGCGGCAGCTTTGGCATCGCGCTCACGGCGTTGACGGAATTCAGCAACTTCACGGGCGCGGGCTTCAGTTTCAACAACAAAGAATTCGTCACCAGCTGACGGAACGCCATTAAAGCCAAGGACTTCCGCGGGCATTGCGGGCGTTGCAAATTCAATTTTCTGTCCATGGTCATTGATAAGAGCGCGCACACGGCCCCATTCGGTGCCAGCCACAAAGATATCACCAACTTTTAAGGTGCCTCGTTGAATCAAGATTGTTGCAACTGTTCCCCGACCCTTGTCGATCTGCGCTTCAATAACGACACCTTCTGCAAGACGGTTTGGATTTGCTTTCAAATCTAAAACTTCAGCTTGCAGCAGAATTTTTTCTTCTAATAAGTCAAGGTTTAAGAGTTGTTTTGCTGAAACCTCAACAGACAAGACATCCCCGCCAAACTCTTCGAGAACAACCTCATGTTGAAGTAACTCAGACCGAACGCGGCTGGGGTTTGCCTCTGGCTTATCCATCTTGTTAATCGCAACAACCATAGGGACTTTTGCAGACTTGGCATGGTGGATCGCTTCCACAGTCTGTTCCATGATCCCGTCATCAGCAGCGACAACAAGCACAACAATGTCTGTAGCATTCGCACCCCGCGCACGCATTTCTGTAAAGGCAGCGTGACCTGGCGTATCGATAAAGGTAATCTTCTGGCCAGACTTCAAAGTTACTTGGTAAGCGCCAATGTGTTGCGTAATGCCGCCAGCTTCTCCACTGACGACGTCTGTTTTACGCAAAGCATCCAAAAGGGAAGTTTTTCCGTGATCAACGTGCCCCATGACGGTGACGACGGGAGCCCGAGGGGCCAAATCTTGTCCTTCATCATCAATACCCCGTAAACCGAGTTCAATA
Organism: Candidatus Finniella inopinata; assembly: GCA_945877185.1. Lineage (GTDB taxonomy): Bacteria > Pseudomonadota > Alphaproteobacteria > Paracaedibacterales > VGCI01 > VGCI01. The sequence continues at coordinate 3,160 of CAMCRD010000084.1, forward strand.
TCAGACTCTGAAACGCGCTTAAATTTATGACCAAATTCACTGCAAAGAAGCTCTGCCGTGTCAGCATCAATGGGTTGGTTGATGGTTACCATCATGCCAAGCTTCATTAAAGCTTTAATCACATCTGCGCCCCGTACGGCCATTCGATTGGCAAGTTCGCCAACATTAATGATATCTGGAATAATAACTTCTCGAACAACTTTTACTTGGTCAGATTGTTCAAGGCTTAGCTTATGTTTTTGGCGTGCCCGACGCAAAGAGGCTAAAGAGCGGCCGCGGCTTTCTTCTTCACCGGATAAGGCCCTTGTAATTGTTTGGCGATTGAGTTTCCGGGGTTGTTCAAATTCCTTTTTAACAACCGGAGAGACGATTTTTTTGGTATCCACACGAGCCCCTGCTTTTCGGCGGCTTCCCCCATCTTCATCCTCATCATCAGTGACTTTTGAAGAGGGAGGGGGGGTATGGGGGCGCCCATCAGCGTGGTGGGTATCCGGTTTGTTGGGAAGAAGATCAGGGTTTATAAGGTCTGGCGCTACTGTCCCTTCTTGGGATTCAGCTTCTTTTGTCTCTTTGCGGGAGCGATCTTCCTGCTGGCGGCTTTGCGTTAACTCGTCCATTTGACGCCGCCATTCAGCTTCTTCCGCTTCACGACGGGCGCGCTCCTCTGTTTTCATCGCCCCTGTATTTAAGGCGTCTTGGACAACCTTCAAGCGGTTAAGAAGTTCTTCTTCCGTTAAACGTTTACCTGCGGGTGTAGAGGGCTTTGGGGGTTCTGCAGTAGGTGGCTGAGGGGGCTGAGCTGCTGGTATTTCAGCAGGCTTTTCTTCAACAACGTCACCTGGCATTGTTACGCGCTTACGTTTAACTTCTACGGAAACAGTCTTTGATCGGCCATGAGAGAAGCTCTGCCGCACTTGATCTGACTCAACGACCTTTTTTATATCTAGTTTTTTACTCAAGGTCAGGGTTTTTTTTGGTCCCTGCTCGGTCGTTTCACTCATACTGTTTCTCGCTTAAACGTTCATATTTTTAATCAGGTTTTGAATCTTATTCATCTGTAAACCAATGGGATCGCGCAGCCATAATCATAGCATTAGCGCGTTCTAAAGGCAGAGCTGATTTACCAATGATATCCAGTAATTCATCGCCCGCCAAATCTGCAAAATCGTCTAAGGACTTCACGCCATTTTTTGCTAACTTTAGCAGCATCTCAGAGGTTAAGCCATCAATATCCATAACTTCTTGTGATAAGCCCATTTCTTTGCAGGCTTCACGTGCTTTAACTTCCCTTTGATCTAAATAGGTAAGCGCCCGATTCTGCAATTCTTGGCTGATCTCTTCATCAAATCCTTCAATGTTCGCGAATTCACTTAACGGGACATAAGCAATTTCTTCAATTGTAGCAAAACCTTCAGATGCGAGCAATTGACCAATCATTTCATCGACGTCCAAAATTTCCATGAATAATTTAGTGCGATTCGCTTGTTCTTCCGTGCGACGGGTTGTTTCTTCGGATTCCGTTAGAATGTCAATATTCCAACCGGTTAACTGCGAAGCTAAGCGCACATTCTGGCCACGGCGGCCAATCGCCAGGCTCAGTTGTTCTTCTTCGACGACAACATCAACGCGATGATTTTCTTCATCCAAAACGACTTTCATGACTTCTGCGGGCGCCAAAGCGTTGACAACAAAAGTTGCCGGATTTCCAGACCAAGGGATAATATCAACCTTTTCGCCTTGTAATTCCGTGACAACTGCTTGAACGCGGCTTCCGCGCATCCCAACACACGCACCCACAGGGTCAATGCTGGGGTCTGTGGTATAGACGGCTAATTTAGCGCGGCTTCCGGGATCACGGGCAACACTTTTAACTTCAATAATGCTATCATAGATTTCTGGGACTTCTTGCTCAAATAACTTCATCATAAATTGAGGGTGTGTCCGAGACAAAAAGATCATAGGCCCCCGCGTTTCGGGGCGCACATCGGCAATATAGACACGAATACGGTCGCCGACACGAAATGTTTCACGCGGGATTGTATCTTCTCGGCGCAATATGGCCTCTGTACGGCCAAGGTCCATAACCACGTTGCCAAATTCCACGCGCTTGACGAGGCCGCTAATGATTTGACCGATACGATCTTTATATTCCAAAAATTGTTGAGCGCGTTCAGCATCACGAACCTTTTGAAAGATAACTTGACGGGCGCTTTGAGCAGCCACACGACCAAATTCAATAGGGGGCAACATTTCTGAAAGGACATCGCCGACTTTGGCGTTCGAATCACGTTCTTTTGCCTCTTTTAGAACAATCTCGGTTAGGGGATCCTGAACTTCCTCAACAACGGTCAAGCATTTTTGGATGTCAACTTCACCTGTGGTTCGATCGATGAGGGCCCGAATATCGCGTTCCATGCCGTATTTCGCCTTTGCAGCCTTTTGGATAGCTTGTTCCATAGCCAAAATGACATCTTCCCGTTCAATTCCTTTTTCACGAGCAACAGTTTCTGCAACGAGAAGAAGTTCATGACGAGGTTGGTTGCTCATATTCACATCGGAAGACTTAAATTTTTGACTGGACACGGTTTTAATCCTCTACCTAAATCTTTGTTTCATTATAACGCTTCAAAGTCCACAAAAAGCCGCGCTGCCCGAATATTATCCAACTCAATGGTTATAGGGGTCGATTCCTCTTTGGAGTTCTCTAACAATTCCAGAGTAATTTCATTCTCAGCCGCAGATGTCAAGCGCCCCTGAAAACGCTTACGTCCATTGACGGGCTGGTGTGTTGTTACAACAACGGTTTGCCCACAAAAACGTTGATAATCCTGTGGTTTGACCAAAGGACGTTCCAAGCCAGGCGATGACACTTCTAAAGTATAGGGATCTTTTATGGGATCTTGAACATCCAAAAGGACAGAAACCAAACGGCTAACGGTTGAACAATCGTCAACATTAATGGGTTGGTCGTCTAATCTTTCAATCATTATTTGCAAGACCTTTCGGTTTCCACCGGCAAGAGATACACGTACCACGGTGTACCCACGGGCAAAAAGCGGTTCTGCAATAATGGTTTCAATCTGTTTTAATAAGTCCACAGCCTATATTTATCCCTCTTTCCCTAGTGTGGGGGATAAAATAAACAACCATGATCTTTAATCCCCACAGGAGAACTTAACGAAAATGTAGGTACTTTACACCGAAAATTCAAGTGCTTTGTTAAAAAAAATAATTTATTCTTAATAATAAGGGGGAATTATGGCAGAAAAACTCATTCTTAAAGATATCATTGATCGGGTTATTGTCATCACGCTGAACCGACCGCAGGCTCTTAATGCCTTATCTCGGGATCTAATTGTCCAATTGTGCCAGGTTTTAAGTGAAGCTGAGGACAATCCAAGTATTGGGGCTATGGTTCTAATGGGCACGGAGAAAGCTTTTGCGGCCGGAGTAGATATTCGGGAACTAAAACAGCTGACTTTTGCCCAAGGGGGAGATGATTTTATTGCCCCTTTGGAATTTTTAACCCATTGCCGCAAACCAATCATTGCGGCTGTCTCTGGCTATGCTTTAGGTGGCGGATGTGAGCTTGCTATGATGTGCGATATTATTTTGGCAGCAGACACGGCTCAATTTGGCCAACCTGAAATCACCATAGGAACCATACCCGGCATTGGGGGAACGCAACGGTTGACCCGGTTGGTTGGTAAAAGCAAGGCGATGGAGCTTTGTCTTACCGGACGGATGATAAATGCGATTGAAGCTGAAAAATGTGGTCTTGTGACGCGCATTGTTCCGGCAGGGCGTTTGAGGGAAGAAGCTGTGCTATTGGCACAAAAAATCGCCTCTTTTTCCCAGCCTGTTGTTCAAATGATTAAAGAAGCGATTTGTGCTGCCGAGGATATACCTTTAACGGAGGGGATACGCTTTGAGCAGCGCTTATTTCAACAAACCTTTGTCTTGGAAGACCAGAAAGAGGGCATGGCAGCCTTTTTAGAAAAGCGGAAACCCATTTTTAAGCACCGGTAAAGTAGCGCTCATCATGGGTCGTCAATAACTTACCACCACTTAGCAGGTGGCTCCCACTTTGTGTTTGTAAGGTTTGTAAGATGGCTAATTCCCTCCTCAGTGACACGAGAAGGACATGATCCAGAACCTATATGTATATTTATGAGGTTGATAAGTCCGCTGATGCCCCCATTTGTGACTCCTTTATTGGATATTAAATACAAACTTTCTAGATAGGTAAGGTTGCTGATACCATCATCCGTAACATTCCCCTCATAACTCGCATTCAAAAATGTGAGATTGGTAAGGCACCTAATTCCGTCGTCAGTAATAATCTCATTACCCCTCAAAGTGAGTACTTTAAGGTTGGTAAGAGGACGTAGATGATCATCACGAACAGCAGCCCCGCAATTCAAGTTTAAATGTGTAAGTAGGGGGAGCCTATGGAGGCCTATCCCCTGAAACACCTCGTTGCGGCATACGCTTAAGTGCGTCAGATTTGTAAAGCATGTTATATGATCATCAAAGTTATTTTTTGTGGCAGACAAATCCAGTATTTCAAGATTTGTAAGATGACTGATGCCTTCCCCCGTAATCATCCGGTCATTCTCTAAGCTTAACTCTGTAATATTGACAAGATTCCTTAAGACTCTATTGGTGATTTTTTGATCATCAGAAGCTAACTTTAAGGTTATCAGTTTAGTGAGATCTTTAATTCCCGCATTGCTGATATATCTAGGTCGATACGCATTTAAATGTTCAAGCTTTGTTAGGTATTTAAGTGCCTTATCGGTAATTATCTCATTATTGCTTAAGTTTAAATCTGTAATAGCCGTAAGATGGGTTATCCCGTCATCTGAGATCCTCCCTTTGGCAGAGGGAGCTTGACGCTGTAATATGTCGCCAGATCCCCTAACAGGATAATAAAATTTTGAGAGTGTTAATAAAAGATACATAACGTGATATAATCATTTAAGCAACAATAGGAGGCTTAGATGAAGTGTAAAAAGTGCAATAAAAACAATGTTGTCAAAGCAGGATTTGTGAGAGGGTGCCAGCGATTCAAGTGTAAGGAC
>CAMCRD010000085.1 GCA_945877185.1 Candidatus Finniella inopinata
AAGGATCTCTGGCATCTTTGCACTAAAGTTGGCAGAAAAATCCTCGCTCATACAATGGCTTTTTTCGTTAACATTACTCAAAATCCTCTGGAGCCATTAAAATTCGATGAGTTGATTGCTCTGCCAAAATAACTTGCACACTGCGTATAATTGTTAAAGGCAATGATGTGGTGACGGTCAAATAGCAATAACATGATAAAATTCTCCTTTTGGTAAAGCTCTCTCTTGCCTTTGAAAGGACATAGAGAAGGCTTAGCCTTGTTCTTTAAGCGATGGGCGTGACGATTGGGAGGAAACCCAAAATATAGACGTACCAACCCCTTACCGTCACACCATAAAGAGAACGGGACAAAAAAGCCCCATCCTCCCTCAATTCCTATGAGGTAAGAGATTCAATTTTCGGCCTTTCGGCCGTTTGAGGATTCGATTGAAATAACGCACATTGTGCGTTAATTTGATTTTAGCCATCATGAACTCCTGTAGAGTTTGTCTTGGTTAGCAACGTGTGGGCATTTTAGCCTTGCTCATACGTTGCGCTGTTACGAACCATTCGTAACAACCCTTATAAATAAGATGGAGATGTGCAGTTTACGACCGATCCTCTCCAACTTACCACTTTAAGTTACAATGGATGGCGATCCAAAGTCAAAACATTTTCCGTTAAAAAATCCAAGGATTAATGAACACCTTACAACCAAATTCCCTTTCCTTCACCACTCATAAAATCTTCGGTATTGAACAATTTTGCGCAGTCACGCATAAGTAGAAAAGATTATGACCTTCAAGACTTTAAGGAACTTTTGGATGACGTCTCAAGTAAACGCTTGGATATTGGCAGATCATGGAAAGATTGGGACCTATAGTCAGTGTTTAGGCATTGCCCAAGCGCTTGGGGTAACCCCCACATTTAAAACCATGAAGCCACGTTTGCCATGGCGGGCCTTGCCTCCTCAACTTTGGTTGGGCGCCCTTCATTCTCAATCTGTGGGTCATGATGCCCTCACGCCCCCTTGGCCTGATTTACTCATTGCGGGTGGGCGCGTATCTGCCGCTCCTGCCTTGGCAATCAGCAAGCGCAATAAAAAATGTTTTACGATTATGTTGCAAAACCCTTACATTAACGCCCGTCATTTTGGGTGCGTGGTCGTACCCTATCATGATCATTTGGAGGGATCAAACGTGATCTCTGTTTTAGGGGCGCTCCATCGGCTCAATGAAAATGAGATTAAAGCGGCAGCAGCCGTTTATCCCCATCCTTCACAATCTCCCATCACAACGCTTTTATTGGGAGGCGATAATCGTCACTATACCTATAAAGAATCCGACATCAAAGGCTTGGCTGATGCTTTAAAAAAGATAGGGGGGCACTGTTTCATAACCCCGTCCCGCAGGACATCACCGAAGTTGCTTCAAATGCTCAGAGATTCTTTAAAAGGCCATTCCTATGAAATTTGGGATGGCGCCGGAGAAAATCCTTATCCAGCCTACTTGGGATTGGCAGATCAAATTATTGTGACGCAAGATTCCGTTTCGATGGCTTCAGAGGCCTGTTTTACAGGAAAGCCTGTTTATATCTGGGAGGCAAACCATACCTCAGCTAAATTTCGAGAGTTTCATAAAGACCTTTATAAACAAGGATATGCAAAGCCTTTCGAATGGCCCTTTCCTCAATGGACCCCAAAAAAATTGGACGAAATGAGCCGTGTTATTACCTTCATAAAGGAAAAGTTGGATAAGGTGAGAAATGAGTAGGCACAAGATTCTTTATTTTTATGAAAGCATAATTTCATCCCCTTTTATGTCATTGCGAGGAACTGCGAGCGCGACTCGCCACGGCGAAGCCGTAGGCGTAGCTCGGGAGCGCGTGGCGGGACGTGGCAATCCACAAAGGCCAAAGATAAGGATTTTCTTAAAATACATGGATCGCCACGCTACGCTCGCGATGACGGAATTGAGGAAATGCTCTCCATTTAAATTGTTCCAATACCGTTTGTAATGAGGGAGAAGTCCCCATGACAAAATCTCCTAAATTGCCGCCCTCCCTGGTTCAAGGGATTGAAATCATCCGGCAAACGGTCAAGACGTTGCCTCAAGTCCCAGGTGTTTATCGGATGATTAATACCCGGGGTGAGGTTGTTTATGTTGGCAAAGCAAAAGATCTGAAGAAGCGTGTTATTTCTTATACTTTCGCGCAGAAGCTTCCTCATCGGCTCCAACGCATGGTGTCCGAGACGGTTTCCATGGAAATTGTCACGACCCACACAGAAACAGAAGCGTTGCTCCTCGAGAGCAACCTCATCAAGAAATTACAGCCTCATTATAATATTTTATTAAAGGACGATAAGTCCTTTCCGTATATTCTGATCACTCAAGACCATTCTTACCCACGGTTAGAAAAGCATCGGGGCCCTCAGCAGATTAAGGGAAAGTATTTTGGCCCTTTTGCCTCTGTTGTTGCTGTTGAAGAAACCATGATTTTGCTGCAAAAGGTTTTTCTGATTCGTAATTGCAGTGACACCTTCTTTGAAAGGCGCACCCGTCCTTGCCTTCAATATCACATCAAACGATGCAGCGCCCCTTGCGTCCATAAAATCTCTCAAAAAGATTATGCAACCCTTGTGAAAGAAGCGACAGCCTTCTTAAGTGGAAAAACAACCCGCATTCAAGACTATCTGGCAGCTAAAATGAATGAGGCAAGCAGCGCTCTTGCTTATGAAGAAGCGGCACAATATCGGGACCGTTTACGCCTATTAACGCGGATCCAGGCACATCAACGCATCAACATCGCCAAAATTAAAGAAGCGGATGTTATTGCGGCCGTTTGTGAGGGCGGGCAGACGTGTGTCCAGATTTTTTTCTTTCGTCAGGGACGAAATTTGGGAACCGCCTCCTTTTTTCTGGCCCATACGGATGGCTCTTCCCTTGAAGATCAAATCGCTGCGTTTTTGACCCAGTTCTATCAAGACCGTGCCCCTGCATCGATGGTACTACTGAGCCATAAACCAACGGAATTGCCTCTGATTCGACAAGCGCTACAGGAACAATTTGGCGTTGCTACGTCTTGGGAGATTCCACAAGTAGGCGCCAAGCGTGAACTTGTTGAGCATGCGTTAAGCAATGCACAAGGCGCCTTAAGCCGTAAATTTGCCCAAACAGCTACGTTTGAAGCGCTTTTGGATCAAATGGCTGCAACCTTTCACCTCTCAAAGCGGCCGGAACGCATTGAAATTTATGACAACAGTCATTTGCAGGGAAGCCATCCTTATGGGGTGATGGTCGTTGCAACTCCACAAGGATTTGAGAAAAAATCGTACCGAAAATTCGCAATTCGATCGGCAGCACCTTCAAAGGGGGGAGATGATTATGCGATGATGGGGGAAGTGCTGCACCGTCGCTTTGCTCATGCGGGGGAGAAGGATTGGGTTCTACCAGATTTGATTTTGGTGGATGGGGGATTAGGCCAACTCAACGTTGCCTTAAAAGTCATTGAAGAATTAGATGTCGACGGCATTACGGTGGTTGGGATTGCAAAAGGGCCTGATCGAAACGCCGGGCGCGAAAAGTTTTTTCAAAAGGGGCGCGACACCTTCACCCTCCCCGACAATGATCCCTTAATGCATTTTCTACAGCGCCTTCGTGATGAAGCCCATCGGTTTGCGATTGGAACCCATCGGGCGAAGCGTGCCAAAACCCTTATATCCTCTCGCCTTGATGAGATCCCTGGCATAGGGCCTGCCCGCAAAAAGGCCCTCTTATCGCATTTTGGGTCTGCAAAAGGGGCCTCTCTCGCAAGCCTGCAAGACTTACAACTCGTTCCTGGCATAAATAAATTTGTTGCAAAAAAAATCTATGCGTACTTTCATGAGAAATAATATAAAATTTGGTTAAGAAGAAAATGACAAAAAACGCACTCAAAAAAGATAGGATGATGACTGATTTTTCACAAATCCCAGAGAATCTAAAACCTTTACCCAGTGTCCCCAATTTGTTAACGCTCAGTCGTATTGCGCTGATCCCCATCATCATGGCCGCTTTTTATACGGATAACCACATCGGTCGCTGGGTGGCAACGCTCGCGTTTATCAGCGCCTGCTTCACTGATTTTTTGGATGGATATGTCGCACGGCTCTGGTCCCAAACCTCAAGATTTGGGCAATTCTTAGACCCAATTGCAGACAAATTGCTGGTCGCCTCAACCCTTTTGATGTTGGTGGGGTTTGGTCGGATCCAACCCGTTTCTTTCCTGCCCGCCATTATTATCCTCTGTCGTGAAATTCTCGTATCGGGCTTGCGGGAATTTTTAAGCGGCCTTCAGGTTTTGATGCCTGTCAGCGCCTTAGCAAAATGGAAAACAGCCGCTCAAATGGGCGCCATTTCCTTACTGTTGATTGGCGACATCTCTCCCTTTGGAGGGGCTGTAAACCTTATTGGTGAAGGCCTCTTGTGGGTCGCTGCGGTTTTGACGCTAATCACAGGGTATAGCTATTTGAAGTCCAGCTTGCATCATCTTTAGTCAATGCCCCCCACCCACGCCAAGCAAGCTTCCCGGTTCGGTTGAAAGCCTTGGTCAATCCACCACGCTTCACATCTTTTTAAGAGCTCCCCTAATTCTGGTCCTGTCTTGATGCCCATATCCACAAGGTCTTTCCCTTTAAGAGGGAAAGTGGGTGCTTTCCAAGATGCCGCAATTTTGAAAGCCTCTTGGAGGATGGAGGGGGTCGAACTGAGAGGCCGCAAAGCCAGGCTCAACATCGTCAAATCTTTAAAAAAATCAACGCCATCTTGATAAAGGTTTCGATAAATGGTCCGCTCAGAACTCGGATAATCCTCAAGTCGATGGGCGCAATCATACAAGTATTGCTTTTGGTCCCGAGACAGGCGCAAAGCTTTCGCAAGCTCCGTATCATCAATTTGAGGCAAAGAAAGAGCGGCCAAACGGCAGAGCACCGTGGTCTTCTCGCCAAAATTAAGGAGCGCCTCAAGGGCCTGAAGGTTCATAGCATGGGGTAAAATAAAAGGGATAATCCCGGATTGGTTCATAAACTTCAAGCTTGGCAGAGGCTGGGGAGCGCTGAGCAGTTTTAAAAATTCATGGCCAATGCGTTCCCGTGATAATCCTTTGAGCCCATGGCAAAGGGACGTGCAAGCTTCGATGGCTTCCAAGCTAACGGCCCCGTGCCCATACCAAGCCAAAAACCGAAAATAGCGCAAGATGCGCAAATAATCTTCTTGAATGCGCTCAACAGGATTACCCACAAAGCGGATAATTCCGGCTTGAAGATCTTCCAACCCACCAAAATAATCGAGAACGGCGCCATCCCTGTCCGCATATAAAGAATTAATGGTAAAATCACGACGAAGGGCGTCTTCTTTCCAATCTTTGCCATAAATGACGCGGGCACGCCGCCCATCCGTCTCCCAATCTTGTCGCAAAGATGTAATTTGAAATGGACGACCCTCCATGACAGCCGTTATCGTGCCAAAATCATACCCCGTGGGGATCACTTTGATGTCCGCCTTTGATAAGATCTGGGTAACATCATCGGGCGGAAGCGGCACGGCTATATCAATGTCGTGGGCAGCAATGCCAAGGACAGCATCACGCACACATCCCCCAACAAAGCGCGCAAGAATGCCTACTTCCTCAAAAACCCGGAAGAGGCTGCGTGTGATTTCATCCCCCATGAGGGGATAGCTTTTTAAGTCAATCTTCATAAATGATACTATAGGAACGATGAACGAGGAGAGCAAGGGATCATAATACAGCCAGCAATAACAAACTAAGGGTAAAAATACGAACCTCTATGATTCTTATATCCAATCTTTCTGCTTGAAATACACGTAAGGTAGTAAACCCGCTAAAACGATGAGAAGAAGAGAAAACGGATAACCATAGTCCCACTCTAATTCAGGTATGACCGTAAAGTTCATACCGTAAATACTTGCGATGAGGGTGGGGGGAAAGAAAATGATAGCCGCCACCGATACCATTTTAATAATATTGTTTTGGTCAATATTTATCATTCCGAGACACGCATCTAAAAGGAAATTAACTTTATTAGATAAAAAAGTAGTATGGTCATTCAAAGGCGGAATATCATTCACGAGTATTTTTAATTTCCTTGAGTCCTCGGAAGTTAATTTAAGTTCTTTTGATTCTGAAATAAAACTTAGAATCCGATAGCTACTCATGAGGCTCTCATGTGTTTTGGAGATTAAATCACCATTGTGCCCAACCTGACAAATAATTCTTTTGTAATCGACTTTGAATTTTTGCTTTTTGCCAGGAATTTCGGGACGGAAAATAACTTGCGTGCTTTCATCAATTGAGTGGCAAATTTCTTCAATATAGTCAGCTAGTTGACCGATAGCCGCTTCAAGCAATCCCAAAAAAATATTTGTATGATGGAGATCTGTAAAGCCATTTTTTTTATGATAATTTAAATATCGCTCAAAGAATGAAAATTCGACATAACGCAAGGTTACAATTAATTTCTTGGTTAAGATGAAAGTAATCGCTTGGGTCTTTTGTTCAGATGTCACAAAACTTCCCGTAACATAAATTGCATCCTTTGCTTGATACAAACGATTGGATAGCTCAATTTCGTTCATTTCATAACGATCAGGAATATTAATATCAAGAAGCCCCTCTACGATTTTATCTTCTTCTGGCGTTGGATCAAAGATATCAATCCAAATCGGTTGAAGGGAACCATCTTTTATGTTTTTGTAGGAAACGGCGTTTAAGAAATTATCTTTAGCTACATAGAAGTTAAGCATGATTACCCCGCGTCATAGAAATAGTACCATTTTTTAGTTTATGCCAAAAAATTTCTTTCTTCATCCCTTATCTTTTTTACGTCGAATATGAAATATCCCACGCTCAGGAGAAGATGCTTTAAACCCCCATGGCATGGCGCATCAAACGCCTTTTCAAAGGCGGAACTTGGTTGACAATCCCAAGGCCCGTGTTACGCAAGAAGGAACTGATAATTTTGCAAAATGCTTTTTGACCGTTATTTTTTCTCTGGCCGCTCCCAAACCTTAACGACTTCTTTCATAAACTCATAGAATGCTTTGATTTTTGGGGAGTCTGCTAAACGACGATGATACGTAAAGTAATAGGGAATCTTTTGATCAGGCATGTTAGGAAAGACATCTACGAGGAGGTTATTTCTAACAAGTTCTCGATCATATTCGTAAGGGCCAATGCCCAATCCGGTTAGTAATGCCCTTCGGAGAGAAAGCCCATTATTAACTTTGATAAAATGATGCAAGTTATGATCTGTATTTTGCAAATGAATATTAATTTCTTCTAAAGCCTGATCACCGCCACCATAAACAACTAATCTGTGTGACTTTAAATCATCAATGCTCTTGGGGGTGGAATTTTCTTTAAGATAACAAGGAGCGGCATAAATCCTTAAGATTGATTCATAAAGAACTTGTTGAACGATATCGGGATCGGAGTAAGAAACGGGGATAATACCTACATCTGCGTCCCCAATATGGAATTGATAAATTTCTGTGGTTGATAAAAAAATAAAATCAATGTTGGGAAATTGTTGAGAAAAGCGAGGAATATTCCCCAAGATTGCATCTGAAGTCCCTACTCCTGTTACAATTTTTAAGGTACCTTCTGGAACTGAATCTTTTTCCCGTATTATATCTGTCTGTTGTGCCAATTGACCGACAATATCTTTACAAACGTTAAGGAAGTCTTCTCCCTGTTTTGTGAGATAAAGGCCTCTCGAGTAACTTCCCTAGCACTGGCTGTTTTCCTATATCTCAGGTCGCTCCAATTTGGTCAGGGCAAGTTGTGGGAGCAAGAATAAACCCCAATTGGGCCGCCCTTTTTTTTAATCCCTTGACCAGCCTTTCCTTGTAGCGTTGC
>CAMCRD010000086.1 GCA_945877185.1 Candidatus Finniella inopinata
AAAAAATCATCGACAAAACAAAAAACTGTTATAATATACTCTTCGAGAGGCATGCTGTTCTCCTTGGTTCATAAATTTTTCGTCAAAAAATATATAAACTAGGCGAACCTGCCTCTTCAACTACATAAACAACTTGCACACTGCGTAGATAAATAAGGTTTTGGATCGCATCCTCGTTGCCCCTCATTTTTAGAAAACCAACGGATAAGGAGCTTGTTATTGCACGAACCCCCAAAAGTTAGGTAGAGTGCCAAATATTAACAATTTAAAAAACCATAACTTTATGACATCCCTTATTCTTAGACTCTCTTCTTTACGTCAACTTAATCCCTGGGTAATTGGCGTCCTAATTCTCATTGCCAGCGTTGGCTTTCTGATGCTGTATTCGGCAGCCAATGGGAGCATGAACCCGTGGGCTTGGAAACAACTCCTACGCTTTTCTATTGGTTTTGCCCTCATGATAGCAGTTGCGACAACAGATAGCAGAAGCTGGATGTCTTACGCCTATCCCCTTTACTTCATTGCCCTATTCCTCATTGTTGGCGTTGAGGTTATGGGGTTTGTCGGAATGGGGGCCCAGCGATGGATTGACCTCTACATCATCCAGTTACAACCCTCTGAAGTTATGAAAATTGCCCTTGTTCTTGCGCTTGCGCGTTATTTTCATAAGCCTACCCTTGAGGAAATTCGCCACTTGCCGACTTTATTTTTTCCCTTAGCCCTTATCTTAATGCCGACGCTTCTTGTGATGCGTCAACCTGACCTTGGAACCGCTGTCATTTTGATCTTATGCGGGGCCACCCTCCTCTTTGTAGCCGGTGTCCAATGGTGGAAATTCGCCATCGCCGGAAGCGCCGTATTAGCAGCAGCTCCAGCCATTTGGATGCAGCTCTATGACTATCAAAAGAAGCGCATTTTGATCTTTATCAATCCGGAAAATGATCCCACCAATTCGGGCTACCACGTGAGTCAATCTAAAATTGCTCTTGGCTCTGGTGGCATCACGGGGAAAGGTTTTCTTCAAGGAACCCAAAGTCATCTAAACTTTTTGCCTGAAAAACAAACAGATTTTATTTTCACCATGTTTAGTGAAGAATTTGGACTGATGGGAGGCATTGTCTTACTCGGTTTATACACAATCCTCCTTGCCTATGGATTTCGGGTCGCCATGACCAGCCGTAATTCATTTGGACGTTTGGTCGCGATGGGGATGACCACAATTGTTTTCTTGTATGTATTCATTAATATGGCTATGGTTATGGGCATGTTACCCGTTGTCGGCGTCCCTTTACCTTTCATCTCTTATGGAGGAACAGCTTTGTTAACCTTGCTCATCGGACAAGGGTTGATTTTTTCTATCGCCATACACCACAGTAGCCGCATCGGTCGTACCTTATGAAAACTCAAGAATCTACAAGTGGTTGGGTTATTCTCGACAAACCCTATGGTATGACTTCTACCCAAGCAAGCAATATCGTGCGCCGTATTACGGGCGCGCGCAAAGCTGGCCATGCGGGCACATTGGACCCTCTGGCAACAGGGGTCCTTCCCATTGCTTTAGATGAAGCCACAAAAACCATTCCTTATGTTGTTGCGGATGTAAAACAATATTGTTTCCAAGTGACTTGGGGAGAACAACGCATCACTGATGACGCAGAAGGCGCCGTCATTGCAACCGCTGATCATCGCCCATCATCTGAATCTATCTCCGCTATTTTGCCTCAATTTATCGGAACCATCAATCAGCGTCCTCCCCTTTTCTCCGCCCTGAAAATTGAGGGAAAGCGCGCTTATGACCTAGCTCGTACGGGTGAAACCGCCATCCTAGATAGCTTAAAAGAGGCCATTGCCTTAAAAACACGCCCCGTGACGATCCATAATTTGATCCTTGATTCGATTGACTCTCAAGATCAGGCCACATTTACGGTCACGTGCGGACCGGGTACATATGTGCGCTCTCTTGCCCGAGATATGGCTGAAGTTCTGCATACAACCGGATATGTTTCTCGCTTAAGACGTATACTGGTTGGAAAATTTCATCAAAATGATGCGATTTCTCTGGAAAACTTAACTGAATTCGGGCATAAATCAAAATTGTATCGTATTTTTCTTCCCCTTGGGGCTGTTCTGGACGACATCCCGGCGGTTTCCGTAACAATGGAAGAAGCGATTATGATCCACCAAGGGCAACGTATCCCTATTATAGGAATGCACGGCCATGCGTCTTTGGTTGTTCTCAAGTTATCGGATCAAATCGTAGCTCTCGCAAAAGAATGTGATGGTTACCTTTATCCGAAACGTGTTTTTAAGTAGCTGGCCACCCTCCCTTAATAGTTAGTAAGGGAAAAAATTATAGCCAATACTTGCGTTGGTTCGTCTATTTTTGACGATCTCCTACACATTTTGTAGGTTTCGTTATAGGTTTTCGAACGAACGAAAAGTGGCTTTATAACTTGAGGTAGTTGCTGAAATACCCCGACTTGAAATAAGCCGGAGAATTATTTTATTAATAGTTATACAGTATGAAAGAAGAGGATAAAACCCGATGTCGATTGAAGCGTTACGCAAGCAAGAATTAATTCAAGAATTTGCCACCAAGCCTGGTGATACAGGCTCACCCCAAGTTCAAGTGGCCATTTTAACAGAGCGCATCCGTAATCTGTCTGGGCATATGGAAACTCACCCTAAAGATTTTCACTCCCGGCGTGGCCTCATTTTAATGGTTGGCCAACGTCGTCGCCTCCTTGATTACCTTAAGAGCAAGAGTGATGAACGCTATCAAGCCTTGATTAAACGCCTAGAGATTCGTCGATAATTGACTTATTTTGCTGTATTAAAAAATACTGATTACTGAGAAATAGTGTTACAGGCAACCGAGATGAAAATGAGCGAAGTTTTGGGACTTCGTTCTTTAAAGATGATTATATTTATATGTCCCAAGATGAAAAGGTACCTTAATGTCAAAAATGTTTAAAATTGCACGTCAAGAAATTAATTGGGCTGGCCGCACACTCGTGCTCGAAACCGGCAAGGTTGCGCGGCAAGCTGATGGCGCAGTCCTGACCACCTATGGTGAGACAACCGTTTTGTGTACGGTCGTTGCCAACAAAACCGCTAATCCATCCGTAGGTTTTTTCCCCCTCAGCGTTCACTACCAAGAAAAAGTTTTTGCTGTAGGGCGCATCCCTGGCGGCTTCTTTAAACGCGAAGGTCGGCCTTCTGAAAAAGAAGTGCTCACCTCGCGCCTTATTGACCGTCCTATTCGGCCTTTGTTTCCTGAAGGCTTCCACAATGAAGTTCAAGTTATTTGTACCGTCTTAAGCCACGATCTTGAAAACGACCCTGATGTTGTTGCACTGGTTGGCGCTTCTGCCGCTCTTGCCATTTCAGGTATTCCCTTTTTAGGCCCTGTAGGCGCCGCTCGCGTTGGTTATTCAGATGGTCAATATATTCTAAACCCAACACCTGCTGAGTTAGCTGAGAGTCAATTGGATTTAATCTTAGCTGGAACCAAACACGGTGTGCTCATGGTTGAATCTGAAGCCCAAGAGCTCTCTGAAGATATCATGTTAGGCGCTGTCGAATTTGGCCACAATGCTTTTCAGCCCATTATTGAGGCTATTGAAAGATTGAAAGATACTGTTGGAAAAGAAAATTGGACGTTGGCTGCATCTGCCTATGATGAAGTAGCAATTTATTCACAAGTCAAGAAGATAGCTGAAAAAGACTTACGCAAAGCCTATAGTCTTACGACAAAACAAGACCGTTACAGCGCGATTGCCGAAGTGAAATCTGCTACAAAAGAAAAACTTGCCGATGAAATTGAAAGTGAAATAGGTTTGAATCATGCTCTAAAGGCTTTAGAAGCCAACATTTTACGAAATCTAATTTTAGAAGATTCAAAGCGCGTTGATGGCCGTGATTTAACCACCGTTCGCCCCATCGTTTGTGAGACAGGCCTTCTGCCCCGCACCCATGGGAGTGCGCTATTTACACGTGGGGAAACCCAAGCTCTTGTGGTGACT
Source organism: Candidatus Finniella inopinata (assembly GCA_945877185.1). GTDB lineage: Bacteria > Pseudomonadota > Alphaproteobacteria > Paracaedibacterales > VGCI01 > VGCI01. Next base: position 4,026 of record CAMCRD010000086.1, read on the forward strand.
ACCCTTGGAACTGGGCATGATGAGCAAATTATTGATGCGCTCGAAGGAGAATATCGGGAACGCTTCCTCCTTCACTATAATTTCCCGGCTTACTCAGTCGGCGAAGTGGGTCGTATGTCTTCCCCAGGTCGCCGAGAAATTGGCCATGGAAAGTTGGCTTGGCGCGCCATTCGTCCCTTACTCCCAACGAAAGAGCAATTCCCTTATACGATTCGGACCGTCTCTGAAATCACAGAGTCTAATGGATCTTCCTCAATGGCAACGGTCTGTGGCACCTCATTATCCATGATGGATGCTGGTGTCCCTTTAATCCGCCCCATTGCGGGTATTGCCATGGGCCTTATTAAGGAAGGGGAAAAATTTGCCGTACTCTCCGACATTTTAGGTGATGAAGATCATTTGGGAGATATGGATTTTAAAGTGGCTGGAACAACGAGCGGTGTGACCGCCCTACAAATGGACATTAAGATTACAAGCATCACGACTGAAATCATGCGTGTTGCCCTCGATCAGGCCCGCGTAGGCCGTCTTCATATCTTAGAAGAAATGAGCAAGGAAATTGAATCATCCCGTGAATCGGTCAGCTCTCATGCCCCTCGCATGGTGACCATTACCATCCCCAAGGATAAAATTCGCGACATCATCGGCCCAGGTGGCAAGATGATTCGCGAAATCTGTGAAACAACGGGCGCGAAAATTGACATCGAAGATGACGGCACCGTTAATATCTCCGCCGTTGATTCTAAATCCATCGATGCCGCTTTAAGTACCATTAAGGGCATTGCTTGTGATCCAGAAGTTGGCGAGATTTACACCGGAAAAGTCGTCAAAATTATGGACTTTGGGGCTTTCGTGAATTTCATGGGCAATCGGGATGGTTTGGTTCACATCAGTGAGCTATCACCAGAACGCGTTGCCAAAGTAACAGACATCGTCAAAGAAGGCGACACCGTTCGCGTCAAAGTTGTAGGGTTTGACGACCGAGGCAAAGTCAAACTGACGATGAAGTCAATTCCTCAAGAAGCCCCTCAAGACGCAGAGGCTTGAGGACGTGGAAGACATGCTTAAAATTCAATAATTCTGCAATTGGCTCATTTTTCAGATAAAAACCAAAATCCACTCCCTCATCTTGGCAATGGATTTTGGGATATCTTTTCAACGATTTGGCGACACCTAGTAATTATCTCTTTCTCGGACAATGCCCCATTTGACAATTAGCGAAGCATCTTTGCTTTTTCATTTGATTATTCTGCCATTTTCTCTGACAACAGCCATTGCAGCCTTGAGGATTTCCTCTAAAGGCAGCCGCGCAACATTTTGGAGAGCCACCTTGCATTGCGCCCATCATTGCGCCACCTTGCATTGCATTGGCCTCTCCCATTGTTGAGATACCTACAAGCAAGGCACATAAACCTAATACTTTCTTCATAGACATATTATCACCTCTTAATTTTATTACCTGATTAATGGTTTTACTATCTTTATGATTTTAAACCATTATATATTAAAGAGGCGTTAAAGAGGCATCGTTATTCTGTCAACTGCGGCGGAAATGAAGAGATAATTTTGGAGAATTATTCATTAAGGCCTACTCTTTGACCGCAAATTGGTATAATTTTTAGCTCCTAAGTCATCATACTTTTCACAACCATTATAATCCCATTGATCATGTTTTGAACGGCAAGGGCGGCAAGGATAATACCAAAGACACGAGTCATCACATTCGTTCCTGTAACCCCTAAAAGCTTCATCAGACGATCACTCATCAGCAAACTGAGATAGGTAATGAGCAAGACACTCATCAAAATCAGGACAACACCCAAGCTTGCTTTTAAACCCATAGCTTCTGCCTGACGCATGAGAACAACAACAGATGTTAAAGCACCAGGACCTGCAATGAGGGGGATCGCTAAGGGAAAGACAGAGATATCATCACGATGGGCCGCTTCCTCGTCTTCATCCCCTGTGGTTGTGCGAATGCCAGAAGCACGGGCCACAACCATTTCAATGGCTGCCAATAAAAGTAAAAAGCCTCCCGCAATGCGAAATGCTGGCTCCGAAATACTTAACGCATCCAGCAATTTATCCCCGACAAAAGCAAAAGACAAAAGCAAAATGGTTGCGATCACCGTCGACTTAAAGGCTGTGTGGCGCTTATTGGCCGTTGTTTCATTGCGCGTCAACGCCACAAACATCGGAACGACCGCGAAGGGGTCAATGACGACAAATAAAGTTACAAAAGCCTGCCATAAAAATTGTGACATGGAATACCCTCATTAAAGGAATACTATTAAGTGATATGTAAGCGCACGAGACTTTTAATTACAAGATTACTTTTTGGTAAATCTATCTTTTGCGAGGCTATCACTGGCTTCGCTCGTGGTGATATGGTGGGCTTTGGCGGCTTCAAAAATTTCCAATAGGGTATAATAGATCCCTTCTACGTGGGTCATGACCTCTTGCAGATCATAATTTGGCCCCTCGTAAGATACATTGATCAACCCCCCTGAGTTAATAAGATAATCTGGAGCATAGAGGATTCCTCGCTTTTCCAAAGCTTTTGCATGATACGGCTCTGCCAACTGGTTATTGGCCGACCCTGCAACAATTTGGCATTTGAGGCGAGGAATGATCTCATCATTCAAAATACCACCCAAAGCACAAGGGGCAAAGACGTCAACATCTGCCGCAAAGATCTCTTCCACTCCAACAGCTTGTGCCCCATACTGTCGGGAAACCTCTTCTAAAAGGGGTTTGTTAATATCCGTAACAACCAAAGAAGCCCCCGCTTCTGAAAGTCGTTTGACCAAATCAATACCAACATGGCCCAATCCCTCTACAGCGATCCGAACCCCCGATAAGTCTTCCTTACCCATCTTATAATAGACACAAGCCCGAATTCCCGTAAAAACACCAAAAGATGTCAGGATTGAGGGATCACCGCTCCCGCCTTCTTTGGCCTCACGGCCCACCACATGACGTGTCTCTTCAGAGATCATGGTCATGTCTTTGGGGGTGGTGCCCATATCTTCTGCCGTAATGTAGAGACCATTGAGGCGCTCCACAAATCGCCCAAATGCATGCAGCTTTTCGGGCGTTTTGTCCCGCTCCGCATCTCCGATAATGACAGCTTTCCCACCCCCTAATTCAAGATTGGCAAGGGCAGCTTTATAGGTCATCCCCCGGGACAAGCGCAAAACATCCTTTAAAGCCTCTTCCTCAGAAGCATACGGCCAAAATCGGCATCCTCCCAAGGCAGGGCCAAGGTTTGTATTATGGACCGCAATAATAGCTTTTAAGCCAGACGTCCTGTCATGACAAAATATCACTTGCTCGTGACCATCAAAATCATGGGCATCAAAAACCACACTCAAGGATCCCTATTATGAATTATCTATTTTAAGGATACCGTGTCGCTTCTTAAGATTTGATGAAAGGTAAATAGAATTCGGGAGCATCAATAAGGCTTAAGCACCATCCATGTTTGATAAGTATACGGCCTAACCACGTCATCCCGGAACTTAGGTTTTGTTAGCGAAACGTAGTGAAGCGTTACAAAATCTTAGTATCCGGGATCCATATATTTTTGAAAGTAGTATAGCCTAAATCACATAGGTTTGAGCACTTTAATGGAGCAACTTTGGATGCTATGACAAGTTTAAAAAACCGCGGATAGCCAAAGCCCTCAACGCCGCATAAAACTACCCCACTTCCGCCCGTTAAAAATGCTCCATCAATTGCACAGGCATATTTGTTCGCCCCCCTAAATTGAGGGTTTTGAAAGAGATTTTTTTCTTGTTGTGAGAAGATGTGCTGTCTTTGTTTCTGTC
>CAMCRD010000087.1 GCA_945877185.1 Candidatus Finniella inopinata
CAACAGCGGCATTGGTTCTTGAGATTTAAACGTAAATCCATTGCGCCTTCTCGATCCTTGGAAATGGTCGATCTAACTATGGCTCTTTTCGCAGCCTATCATGTTAACAAGACAGTTAATTTGCCATGTATCTTAAGATAACACTCTCCAAAAAAGAGCCTAAGAAAGGCATGAAAGAGCTTATTAAGCTTTTCAGGAAGGAGGACACGATGTTTACTGTTTCCGAAAATAACACTGACTTTTCCTGGCAGCGTACCAACATGGTCACATCTCAGCTTGAATTACGGGGCATTAAGGATGAACGTGTTTTAGAGGCCATGCGGTTGGTGCCGCGCCATCTATTTGTTCCCGATGATTTAAGAGATAGAGCTTATGCTGATTCGGCCTTACCAATTGGGTATGGCCAAACAATCTCACAGCCCTATAGTGTTGCCCTCATGTGTGAAATAGCCTGTATTACCCCCCAAGATAAAGTTCTCGAAATCGGAGCGGGTTCAGGCTACCAAGCCGCTGTTTTAAGCTTACTTAGCCAGGAAGTTTATGCCATTGAAATTGTTGAACCCCTTGGTAAATCAGCGCAAAAACGCCTTAAAAATTTAGGATACAAGAACATACACGTAAAAATAGGAGATGGGTATCCCGGCTGGCCAGAGCATGCCCCTTATGATGCTATCCTTATCGCGGCTGCAGCAGCAGAAGCCCCTCAGCCTCTCCTTGATCAACTTGCCATGAATAGGCGATTGGTTATGCCCTTAGGAAGTGGTTTCGACCAACAACTTGTCCGCTTTACAAAGACGGAAACAGGCTTAAAAGAAGAAATGCTTGATTCTGTCCTTTTTGTTCCTTTTCAAAGAGATTTTAAATAAGGTGACGCCCCTGTCGCAAGAGCATACCACAACTCGATTTCCAACAAACCTTACATGCTATAGGGTATTCAGGTTACTATTTAATTTCTCAGTTAGTTTGCCCCGCAAACTTTCATATATTTCAAATGATAACGGAGTTTCGATGTTTTTTTCTTTTAGATCAGCAAGGTAGGTATCTAAAATACCAGAAAATATGCAAGCTGATTTAACGTTTAATATTCCCATTCCATACTTTTCAAAGGAATATTGGATTTGGGGCATATTTAACCCCTCTTTCGGTTTGCTCTCATAAATCCATTGCCGAGGTTTTCCGTCATCGCCGTAAATCATAAATTCACGTACACCAGAATGAAGCAAACAAGCTTTTATCAGAATAGGGGAAAAATGCGGCTTGTAACTTCTGACCAAAGCTGCCGCCCCCGTTATTTCAGGGGCAGCAGATGACGTCCCCCCATCTTGGATTGGAAGATATTCATCACCCGCTTCATCTAACCAATAGACCCCAGATCCTTGTGTAGATAAAGAGTTTCTAAATATATTGATTAAGCTTCCTGGTGTATTAGAGCTCAACATAACTTCATTGGTTGGTTTTAGATTGATGGCAAGAATGAGGTTTGTCATTTGTTTGGAGTCAAGTTTATTTAATAGTTTTGAAAAGAGAATACCTGCTGGATCACCTTTTAAATCTGGGACGCTTAAAGAAAGACCTTCATTTCCAGCAGATTTGATGAGCACAATATCTTCTCGACCAAGAAGGTTATTAAGAATATCTACGGAAGAAAAGATAGAAATAGTTTTATTTTCATCAAGCGCAGATGCAGGCCCCCATGAACAATTAATGAAGGGAAACTCTCCTGCTTGGATCGCATCTTTCAAGGTTTCAATCTGGCGAGTTGTTGAGCTAATAACTTTCGTTAGGGGGGCCATCTGAGCTACTAAAGAAGTCACGCCAATATTGTGCCGTGTCTTACTTCTTCTTGCTTTTTTTCCGTAAGATGTTCTTTCACCGAGGCGTTCTTTAAGTAACTTATCCTTTTGATATTCTGGTAACTCAGCTAATTCAACAACTAACGATGTAACCCCTTGTCCAAAAATCTTATGGCTATAAGCATAATCAGCTTCAGCATGAGACCATGGTGGGGTAAGCAAAGCACCTTCATTAAGCTCTTTTAGCTTATTTAAAAAGGCTTTTTCTAATTCTTTCTTCTGCATAAACAGATCAAGGTAAGACTCTTGAGAGACGTCTGTCTCTTGTAGCTTTACCGTTACCTCTTGGTAGCGTTGGGCAAGGTCTGGAACATAAAGGGTCATATCATCCAAGAGTTTTGGATGTCCAGTGAGCGCGTGCTCAGATGCTTTTAAAAGCCTATGATTTTGTTGAAGCTGTTGGATTGTGAAAGTAGACTTTACTGTTTGAACTTTTTTAAGAAGATCTTGCTGGGTCATTTCAGTCAATACATCCCATAGAGCGGGAATGTTTATAGCATCTTGAAGCAGCTCTAACGTAATAGGTAAACGAGGATTTTCAATAAGTAAACGAGCTGATTGAGGATTTCTTTCCTCGATAGATTGTGTAACTAATCGCGATAGGACTTGTGGATTCTGTTCGATATAAGTGATGAGAGTAGGGTGAGCCAGCTTTTCGAGCCCACTGTCTTTCTGAGAAGAAAATGACATCACCAAACCAGCCTCAAAAATAATTTCTTCTTCCGTCTTTAAATCAACTAACGCATCAGTTTTTTTACTCTTAATAGTAGAAAGGAGGTGGCGGAAAACGAATTGGCTTTTATAAAACAAAGGAATAAAATCATCAAAATTTAAATAAACCGACATCATTAAATTTTCTAAAAGAAGATCTCTTCCTTTTTCAGTTATCTGTGTCCCCAGATGATCTACTATCTCTGAATTTGAGAATAAAATTTTAATCACCTTAGGCTTCAAGAAGGGTAATTTTGATATTGCTTTCTGGATATGACCTTCTGCTTCCTTAGAAGCAGCTAGAATAATCTCTCTAGAACGTGGGTCTTGGATCAGCTCCTTTAATTTTCCAAATGAATCTGCATCGTGGTCAGCGAATACCCTGTCATAAGTCAACCATTTGAAAAGCCTTATAATTTCAGTTTCGTTTAGTTGATCAATAGGGCTCTTGAGAAGCTGATTCTCTATTTGATAGGGATCAAACGTTCTCGCCGTGAGATCATATTTTGGCCTCCCCCCCTCATTTTGATCCAAAGGAGAAACTTGACCAAAAGGATAAATAAGAAGGTTTGTTAACTTATAGGAAGAAATTAGTTCAAATTTGAAATCCTTTATAATTGGGTTAAATAAAATTGGGTTAGATTGAAAATCATAAATGGAACTAATATCAACGCCATAGCCTTTAAACAAATCAACAATGCCCAATTCCTTAGGATCAATATAAGGAAGTTCAACGCGCCCTCTTATAGTCGGCTTGCGCGGAGGTTTCAACATTATTAACGGCGAAGGATCTGGTAGAATTGGTGAAATTATCGGTTTCACTAAGAAATCGTCATTTACTAGGGAAGCGCTCGCATAAATGCTTTCATTCGACTGTTTAAACAGATTAGCATAGGAATTTGAATAGAAGACCTCATCGCCCCTATTGAGCAATTTTGATGATGTTAGAAAATAAGAATCCGCATCATCCCTGTCATTTTGTTGCACATACAATGACTCAAGTTCCTTCGACCTAAATGTTGTAGCCGTACCATAATCTGTAAAATCAGTTGAGGTTTCGTTGTTTAAGTGATGTTCGGCAGCAAGGACAGAAGTTTGCATCAAAAGAATAGGTAATGAGATTATACGCAAATATTTTTTCATGGGAAGATTCCTCCAATAAGTATTGATTGTTCAAAACATATGTATGAATGGCTATTCTGTTTGCCAACGGGCATATGTTCTAATCTATTTGCAAGAGGCTGAGATGATAATTTTTTCTTTCAAAAGTATACCCAGAGTAGACCCGAAGAAGTTTTTGTTAAACGACAATTCCCGAAAAACCGCAGTTTTCATGGTGGGCCCTGTTGGATTCGAACCAACGACACCCTGATTAAAAGTCAGGTGCTCTACCAACTGAGCTAAGGGCCCCACTATCACTACAATAGTCCCTTTATAAGATGATTATTGCTACAGGGTCAACCAAAAAGGTTGTCCAAAAAGGATAACGATCAAAAGAATATCCAAAAAGGATAACCCTTTACAAACTTTGTATCCCTTAGAAAAACTTCAAGAATTCATTGCGAAGAACAACAACCACTTCGATTAAGATGAGCAAGATAATGGTCACCTCCAGGCGCGAGGAATGGCGATGGTTCAACTCACTGGACAAAATATCATAAAGTTCATGAATAACCCCCAAACGCCGATTGAGAATATCGAGACGGGTCGCAATATCCATATACTCTGAAGCCATAAGATAATAAGGCTCATAGCGGGGTCTGCGCCAAAAGAATTCGGGGGTGTCCAAAATATCGCTATGTAGGTTGATGGAGTTCCGCTCCGAAAACAAGGCGCCGATCTTTTTAGAGAGTTTTTTTCGAGACATATAGATCTTGCCTTTTCTCGCAAGCTCTTCGGGCAAATGGCGAGTTTTTTCAATGGTGCGGCTAACGGAGGCTTCAAACCACTCCAGCTTCACAGATTGAGATAACCCATGGGATAAAGAGAGCTTAATCAATATATCGTCAGATTCAAGGACGATTTCATCCTCTTCTTCCTCAATGATTGTCATATCGCCATAATGAAAAGTGGATTGATCATGGGTTGGAAATAGAAGGGGGTAAACAACGTAGGGACGAAGTTCCGACAAAATTTGGTGTTCTTCTTCCTCTTCTAACCCCCAAAAAATGGCACATCCATACGGAAAAAAGAAAGCATCCCCGCTGGCCCCGCTATCATTTTCTTTCCGAATATGAATGACATTGTCGTAGAATTTAGGCTCCCGCCCTATTTCCCGCAAGAATTTAGCCATTTCATCGATATTATAGATATCACCGACGCAGTAATACGAACATCTCATAGGTCACCCAGCGTTGTTAATCCTGGTAAGGATTATGACCGAAAAGCCGCTTCCAACACAAGCCCTCTTCCTATTTTAATATGAGCTATATTTTTTGATAAATAACTTAAAAGGGAGACGCTATTGGCTTCAGGCGACGCTTTTCCAGAACCCACAACACCAAACCAGGCGCCCCACTCACCAGATGCAGCACCCCATAAACCAATGACAAAGCAAGGGCTTTTTCTTGGGACACGCCATAAACCCCGAGCGCAATAATCATCGCTCCCTCACGCAATCCCCATCCGGCAAATGAAATAGGTAAGGAGGTCAGGAGCATCACCACAGGTAAAATCACCACGCCCTGCCCCCATGTTAAGGGAATGTCAAAAGCCATCATCAAAACCTGAAGCCCAGAAATAAGGAGAATGCTGGCAACGAGAGAACTCAGAAGAATCGATAAGAATAATGCCTTGTGACGCAAGGCCCCTTGAGCCATTTCAATGATAGAGTGAAAAGGACGGATAAGAAAGGAGGTATGCCATGACTTTGGGACAAAAAGAAGTAAAAGCCCGCCCCCAAAAACCCCGGCCAAAAGAAACAGCGTCATCAAAAAAGGCCATTTCAGATCTGAATCGAGCAGGACTTGGCCTTCAGCAGGAATGATCAGAAGACACAAGATTCCCAAAGATATAAAGCCAAACAAACGGTCCATAAAGACCCCCGTGACGGCTTCATTTAACGAAGCTCCCTGTCGACGTACCGCCAGAATGCGGAAAAAATCTCCTCCCACGGAACTGGGCAAAAACTGATTAAAAAAGGCGCCAATAAAGGTGGCTTCCGTTAAACTTGGCAAAGGGACATCTATATTCCCCAGCCGAACGACCAGTTGCCACCGCTTCGCAATCGCAAGAAGGGTTATCCATATGATCGCCAAAACGAGCCCTAAGAGTCCCCCATGAAGGTCTTGGATAACCTCCCAAACTTTAGCGATATCAATCTTGCTCATCAACCAAACAATGAGCCCACCAGACACAAGGGTCTTTAAGAGGATTCCCCATGGGAATGAAGAGGGGAATGAAGAAGAAGATGTCGTTGTGCGTGCCATATGTTAAAAATGCCCTTGGATAAATATTTCTTAATTCATATCCTATTCACCGTTAAAAAACAACGAATTACGAAAACAAACCCAAGCCCAAACAGAAGAGCCGGCACCATAGGGAATGTCTTCAACCGCCATTGATACCGCCAAAAAATGCCAATCCATAAGGCAAAGATACCTGTTGCGATGAAATAAGTAGGCAATTCGTGAAAATGAAGCCATAAGCCACAAAAGGGGCTTAAAATGAGGTCCCCCCATCCCAGGGCGGATTCGCGTTTTATAAGATAAAACACACCCTGGCAAACCATAAAGATAACGGCAATTATCCCCGCAGCCCAAAAATCTTCAGCATTTGGTTCTATAACATGATGATAAAGAGAGGCGCCCGCAAAAACAGTCAATCCAGAAATGGGAATCGTCTGCTCCCGCACATCCTGTATCATCATGAATAGGGCGCTCCCCCCTAAAAGACTATAAGCTAGCAGCACCTTCTTTACCCCACAAAAGCGATCTCTCCTACAACTTGCTGGTTCCAGGTCTTCACTTTTGGGTTTGCCCAATGGGCCCAGTGAGAATTGTCTGCCAAAAGATTATGCTTTTTCAATATCCCCATCAGGGCAACTTCGGCAGCTTTCAAATGACCATCATCAATTTTTAAAGCAACCCCCCACCCTTTTTCAGGCATAATGGCAGAAAATACGCCATCCGCGCCCATTTTTGCGAGAATTTTACCATCAGATTCTTGGGTGATTGCACTGCAAAAACGCCGTGTTCCGGCAATAAGGTCAGGATATTTTTGGATGGCGGCAACCACTTTTTGAGCCCCATCGGCAAGGGCAGCGCCCAAAGTTTTGGGATGCGCCATCTTCGCCATTCCTTTAGCCAAATTCTTCAAAGGCATCCCAATCACGGGAACCTGACATCCATCAATTCCTTTAGGAGCGTCCTTCACATCAATCTCAATCATTTCTTCAATCAAACCATTCACGTAGTGTTGGACGGGATGGTCGAAATGGGGATAGCCATTGACAGATGCTTTCAGGTGAAGGGCAAGCGTCACAAACCCTGTATGTTTACCTGAACAAGCATTATGAGCAGACGTTAAGACCCCTCCTTCTAAAGCAAAAGCAAGGGCTGTTTCTTTACTCATGGAGGCGTGAATCCCACATTCTAAAGCATCACAAGAAAGACCTAAACGATCCAACCAATGGGCCACAATACTGACATGATGGTCTTCTCCATTATGAGAAGCACAAGCGAGTGCAATTTCAGGCATCGTCACTTGGAAGGCTTCTGCTGCACCGGATGCCATCATTCCAAGAGCTTGAATAGGTTTTAAAGCAGAGCGTGGATAAATGTGCCGGTCTATATCACCAACGGCATCAATGACTTCACCTGCCGCATCCATAATGACATAGGCCCCGCGGAAAAAACTTTCTACCATATCCCCGCGAATAAGGTGAACCAAAATAGGATTGCTTTGCATAATTCATCTTTCGTTAACCGTAATTCCCACCTCTTGTCATCTTAGCCCTCCCCGCGACTCGCCACGGCGAAGCCGCAGGCGTAGCCCGGGAGGCGGGGATGCAATGGCATTCGGTTAATTTAAGAAGTATGTTATAGTCCATCAAAGTTTACCAAAATTGGAGGAATAAACATATGAGTGAACAAGCCGTTGTTGATTACTGGTCGAGTGTTAAAGAGATTGTCGACAGACTTTGTAAAAGCCATGACG
>CAMCRD010000088.1 GCA_945877185.1 Candidatus Finniella inopinata
TAAGGATCTCTGGCATCTTTGCACTAAAGTTGGCAGAAAAATCCTCGCTCATACAATGGCTTTTTTCGTTAACATTACTCAAAATCCTCTGGAGCCATTAAAATTCGATGAGTTGATTGCTCTGCCAAAATAACTTGCACACTGCGTAAACTCTATAAATTGGATAGTAAGAACAAGACTAAAAAATAACTTGATGTTAAACTCTTATTTATTTGTCTGTTAAAGATAAAAAGAAACTGAACAACTCAAATATGTTGAAAGTTAACAATATTTTCTGAATAAATGTTAAACTTTTAAAAGGATACTTGTTAATGTCAAAATTAAAATTCAACCATTATGAACCTACAGGAAATATACGTTGATACCAGACACACGACTTTAACATCGCATATCTATAAATTTTCCCTTATGATGGGCTATGATATTGATCATAAAAGCGCCATAAAATTAGGGATACTTTAGGAAAATCAACAATGATGGTTACAACCTTGCAACACGAAACTCAAAGCCTGATTGACATTTTAAAAACCTTGCCTCCCGCCCTTAAGCCGCGCCTTGAGGCTTACACAGATGGCGCCTGTAGTGGCAATCCTGGCCCTGGTGGATGGGGCGCCGTTTTATACTATCAAGGGCTGGAGCAAGACTTGTCAGGCGGGGAACCGTTAACGACCAACAACCGTATGGAAATGCGTGCCGCCATCGGTATCCTAGAAGCCCTGCCCCACCCAGCTCAAGTTGAGATTTATACCGACAGCCAATATTTGCGGGATGGCATTACGCGGTGGATGATTAACTGGAAAAAAAATGGGTGGATGACCTCTGATAAGAAACCTGTAAAAAATAAAGATTTATGGTTGCAGCTCGACGCGTTAACAACCAAACACCAAGTCATTTGGCATTGGGTAAAAGGCCATAGTGGGCACCCTCAAAATGAACACGCCGACGCCCTTGCCCGCAATGCCATCATTGCCCAACAAATGGGGATGATGAAGTAGCCTGTTTGCCTTATTTGTCCGCATGTCCTGTTGACAACCCTTGCAAAGATCTTTAAAAAATATAAGAAGTATAATGGAGGGATGGCCGAGCGGCTGAAGGCGGCGGTTTGCTAAATCGTTATACGGTTAATCCCGTATCGGGGGTTCGAATCCCTCTCCCTCCGCCATTGTTCTTAGATAGGGTCTTGTGCCCTATCTAAGAACAATAATATGTGTGATGTGAATCGAACCCTCGATAAACATAAATTTGGGTTCGATCTTGACTCGCCACCACATAGCCAAAGTTCTTTCGCAAATGATTGTTTTAAATTAATTAATGGACACTCAATCTTACATCTCATGAAATTATTTCTTAAAGAGCAGCTCAAAAAAAGCATTTTTCTCCATTGTATTGTACGCATTATTTATAACTTTCTAGGTCATCTTCGTATGTTTCTGGGAAAAATAACAACGGACTCAGGAACCACCCACGATCAGCTCTCTCTTCATGACTCCTTAACCTACATCCATACTGTTTTTGAAGATTACAAAAAGTATGCTGGCATATCTCATTTTCACGGGCATGTCTGCGAACTCGGCCCTGGAGATAGTTCGGGTGTTGCTCTCGCCCTTATGGCAGATGGGGCAACGAAGGTAGATCTCGCAGACCGATTTTATAGCCATCGCGACGCCCCTTATCATGCGCAAGTCTACCAAGCCCTCGCAGACCAAAACCCCCGAATTGCCGACCTATTGAAAGCGGCCAATCTTCAAGATGAAACAACATTTCCTGGAATAACGCGTTACTATGGCCCCCAAGCCGCAGGAGAATCTTATTTTAAAGAGCGCCCCTCTACCTATGATTTTATTATTTCTCGTTCTGTTTTAGAGCATACAACAGACCCCTTATTGACGCTGGAATCTATGTATCATGCCCTTAACCCAGGAGGCTATCTGATCCATAAAGTTGACCTTAGAGATCACGGAATGTTTACACCCCGCCATCACGACCTTAAATTTTTGGAAATTCCGAAGCTTGTGTACTGGGCAATGACCCATGATTCTGGACTGCCAAATCGAATTTTGATCGATCAATATCGACGTTGTGCTTCCCGTCTTCCTGGGGACTACCAACTTCTCATTACTCAACTCGCCTATGCCGGGCCTATTGATCCTCACGTACCTTTTGATGAAATTTCTAAAGAACACCTTGATACAGCACTTGCAGAATTAGCAAAGCACAAAAAGAGCTTTGCTTCCGTATTCCATAAACTCAGCGAACAAGATATGATCGTCTCTGGATTCTTCTTAATCATAAAAAAGCCTCAGTAACCACCTCAAAAAACACTATATATAAAATAAAAACATAAATACTTATAAGGTAACTATTTATTAATACTTATTTGATCTAATAGAGATTGACCTTGTGTCACCAATTTCATTTAAAGGAGCATTAAAATGATCCATACAAAATTTACCCGTATCACACGCCAAGCAACCCTCCTCGCCTCCACAATATTATTTTTTGCGAGCAATGCCTCAGGTTTCACTGGCGACCCTTTCTCATTCTGTACAAACTCATGTAAAAGCCCTGGTCCTTGTAGCAATGATACACTCAAGAGCCAATGCAAAAAAGTCTGTTCAAGTGACCATATGTGGAAACAAGCTGCCAAGCTACAAATGAGCAGCAGTAGCAAAGAATTTCGTATGGAAAAAGACGCAAATAAGAAAAACGACATGCTTTATAGCAGTCCCTTGGCACAGTGTTTAGAGTTAAAGCCTAAGGATAAGGAAAAGGAAGAGTTAAAGCCTAAAGAAGAGGAACCAACGCCGCCGCCTCCAGCACCTGTAGCGCCTCCTCCCCCCCCCGTTCCTGCTCCCATGAAGGTTACAGCACCAAAAGAGGATTTATGTGCGGCAGCCGTTAAAAAAGCAATGGCTGATCTTGAAGGTAACCAAACAGCCTTAGACCATGGCAAAATTATCCTGGAATCCCAAAAACATGAATTAGCTGCCGCCCTTAAGGCCCATCAGGCTACTTCATCAGGAGGTTAATTCGAAAGATGTCTAATGCCGTAGAACTCCATTTGGAGCCTACGGCATTATTTTAACAATCTGAATTAGATTTTTATTTGGTCTCCTGCTCCGCCTTGAGAGCTTCAGCCCTTTTTTTCCAGAAGTCATCAATTTTCATGAGTTGATCTCCCGGAACATAATCAATAAAGAGCTTTCCATTAACATGATCTACTTCATGCTGGATAATTCGGGCGAGAAACCCTTCTGCCATCCCTTCAACGAGGTCTCCGGTCATTGTATAAGCAGTATAGCGAACTTTATTATAGCGCTTTACAGTGCCCGCCATTTCAAGGACTGAAAAACAAGCTTCATAATCCTCCCTTTTTTCTTCTCCAATGCCTTCGTAGGAAGGATTGATCCATATTGTTTTATCCATGAATTGAGTGAAATCAGGGCGCCATTTCTTCATGTCCTCATTCTCAGGTGCCGCAAAAACAATTATTTGTTTGGCAATACCAATTTGAGGGGCCGCCAGACCGGCACAATTCTTCTCCTGATCAAACTTTGCTTCTAAAATTCTAATGTCATTGATATCTTCAGGAGTTAAAGGAAAAGATAACTTTTGGGCCGATGTGGTTAAAACAACAGGCTTTTGGTTGGCCGTTAAATCAACGACGGAATAACCCGGGAGTGGTTTTCCATCATTGAGTGTGCAGGAAGATAACGTTGTCGTCATGATCAAACCCCCTATATATTTAGATAATCCCGCGAATATCTTAGTTACCCCCGATTTACCATTGAATCATAGATCGCTTGATTTACAGAAATCTTAGCCCCAGCACGTAAGCTCTTTACATAAAGGGTTACGGCATCCTGATAAGCCAAATCAGCTAATTTCTTTTCCATTTGGTCACGTTTTTCCTTTAACGAACCTTGGTTAAAGGGAAGTACCTTTTGCAACATGACAACCTGAATGCCTCCCGTAGCCGTCCGATCCGGCGTTAAACCATAAGCTGCTTTTCCAGGCTTCAATTCAAACATCTGGCTCACAAGTTTTGGTGTAAATTGAGCATGGATTTTTTCATCTTTCTCCGCATCAACACGGCTTAGGGGATCCAGCATCTTAATCGACAGTTTTCGGCTCAAAGCCAAACGAGAAAGATCTGAAACCGACCGCGCATCTTTTACCAATTGTTCAGCAATAATTGCACTTAAGTTAAAGCGCCTTTCTTGTGTCCATGCCTTAGAAATTTTGTCTTTAATATCTTCAAACGGCGGTACATGGGCTCCCCTAATCGCATCCACATGAACAACATAAGAGCTCCCTTCTTTTGTATCGATCACAGGGCTATCCGCGTTCTCAGGCAAAGAAAATACTTGATCCAAAATATCAGCCCTTCCGGACTCAGGCAAAACGTACTTTTCGGTCTCATCTTTGCCAAATTTAGAAATCCCTTCTATAGACTGGATCTTTAAGTTATGTTCTTTGGCTATTTCTGAAACGGTTGCCCCACCTGCCAAAGCATCTTCAATTTTGTTCTTGAGCTCATAGATTTGGTCATTGGCAATTTGCACCTTTAGCTCAGATTCTAGTTGAGGGCGAATTTCCACAAAAGACTTAATAAAACTTGGTTCAATTTTTGAGACAACATAGGCCTGCCACCCAAATGGGGTTGAGACCGGGCCTATGACTTGACCCAGTTCAGCCTCAAAGAGCCGATCTGCAACCAAATCTGGCAATTGTTGTTTTGTAACCAAGCCTAAATCTTTAAATTCAGCAGCCTGGTCTCGCGCAACAGCGGGAACGGGACGACCTTTTTTCAAAGACTCCACAGCCTTTTTCGCGGTTTCCTCATCTTTCAGGTTAATTTGTTTTATTTCCCTCTTTTCAGCAATTTCAAATTCAGCTTTTCGGCGCTCATATTCCTCTTGCACCTTATCAAGGGGAATTGTTACGCGATCTTTTAGAAGTTTTGGGTCAATTTCTAACAGAGTGATTTTTCTCATTTCAGGCTGCGTAAATTCCGCCTGATTCTCCCGGTAAAATTTCTCTAAATCGGCCATTGTGGGTGAATCTTTCACAACCATCTTACTCAAAGGAATCGTAACAACAGCAAAGACGCGCTGTTCAAAGAACCCCTTGAATAACAGGTCAACATAGGATTTGGGAAGCTGCATCCCTGCTATTAAGGCTCCAAACAATTGGTGTTGTTGCAGCTCAAGCCTTACATCCGCAATAAACTGTGCTTCTGTAATATGGTTATTGTACAGCAAATAATCGAAAGCCCGTTTATCAAAGACCCCTTGCTCGTTCAAAAACGTCGGGATACTTTGAACGCGACGGCGTACAACGGCATCCGTAACGACCAGGTTACGTTTCTTAAGCTCAGCTGCAATCAAGAATTGGTCAACCAAGGAATCTAGGATCTTTTGAGGGATACCCATTTGCTTAATTTGCTCAGACGAAAGCTGTCCTTTTGATAGTTCTTGAGCCTTACCTACCATGTTTTGCAGTCGTGCCGAAAATTCTTCTTGGGTAATATTGTGCCCATCAACGGTTGCAATAGGACGCATATTAACATAATTCAAAACGATATCCCCGACCCCCCACATGCTAAAGCTAATAACAAGAAGAACAAAGAGGGCCTTAATATACCAACGATTGGACTGTTCACGTAATTTTTGCAGCATGGGTTCTTGACACTCACTCAAAATAAGAAACGACTCAGGATGGTTTTTTATTGCCACCCTTCCCGCCGTCGCATAAACTTGGGACGGATATAAAAAAACTATCCATACTCTAATAAATACAATAAGCAAATGCAATGCTTTTGGCATAGAAATTTGACAAATGGAGAGAAAACATATGGGTAAAATCATTGTCGCCAACTGGAAAATGAATGGATCCCTTGACTTTATTAGGACCTTCTTACCTTCTTTAAAGGCCTCCCTTGCCACAACTTCAAACCAAGTTATCATATGCCCTCCCTACCCTTTTTTAATATCCCTTGGTATGGATTTAAAGGACACGCCAACCCAATTGGGGGCCCAAAATTGCCACTCCTCCCCCCACGGCGCCTTTACAGGGGAAGTCAGCGCGCCCATGCTTGCAGACATTGGCTGTGAGGCTGTCATTGTCGGCCACTCTGAGCGACGAACTCAATTTGAAGAAAACGATGCCCTTGTGAATGCCAAAGTTTCTGCAGTTCATGCTGCGGGCATGACGGCCATCGTTTGTGTTGGGGAAAGCATGGGCGTACGTGAATCGGGGCAGGCCATTGGGACTGTTACAAAGCAACTCCATGCCAGCTTACCCAGCTCGACCAACCCACAAAATACGATTATTGCTTATGAGCCCATCTGGTCGATTGGAACCGGTATGACGCCGATCCTGGAAGAGATTATTGAAATGCACCAAGCGCTCCACGGTGCCACTCAAACCCCGCTCTCCCTTCTTTATGGCGGCTCCGTCACCGATCAAAATGCAAAGGATATATTATCTCTGCCTCATGTGGATGGCGTTCTTGTAGGAGGGGCAAGCTTAAAGATAGAATCTTTTCAGAAAATCGTGGGATCTTGACGCAAATCCTTGAATAACTGCGTCATCAAGCCATAAGACAGCACCGTCAAGTTAGCTCGCCTAGATTAGAGTTTCCCCTGTTCGCCGTGTCGGCTGATGGGAGTTTCTAACCCGCTTGTTGATCCGTTTATGACTTTGATGCTCGGTCTGACGGCACATGATTTGTAGCTGATAGAATCATTCTAACCTTCTAAATTTTTCCTAACTTATACCATTTTCCGATCCTGGCTCAAAGTTAACTCGACGGTGCTTTTAATTGTTCTACTGTCCAAGCTTTGGGAGCCACCTCTTCCTTTAACTACCTATTAATCACTAACATGTTAGATTGAACATAAATAATTTAATGGAGGAATAAATTATGTTTAGTTTATCTAAAAGATGGAAAATTATTTTAAGCTCTTGCATGGTAACAATCTGCACTTCTGACTTTTCAGAAGCAATGCAGTCACACTCAAGTGTGGAAGTCTTAGAAAGTGGAGATCAAAAAATCGAAGTCCCAAGCCTTTTTGCTTTGTTAGATCCTAGCGCGCCTTGTGGCCTTAACCTTCTTCTCGTTGAAAAAAGAGCAACTTTGTTGCATGAGAGTGGGTATTTTTATAATAACCAAGCAACAAGGGAAGATGTTACCGTAGACATAGGGAATCTTAGGAAAATCAAAAGATCTCCTCTGTATAAGGAATGGCAAGAGCAATTGGCTGTTTTAACTCGAACCAGAACATACATATCTACTCAAGTCCCCATAATCATCCAAAACAAGCTGGCAACCATTCAAAATATCAATACCACTCTCATACAAAAGGAAACTGCTTTGCAGGAATTGGTGGAACAGTGTCAAAAGTCTCTTACGCATATTGAAAAAGTAAAAAGACTTGAAACTTTTGAATTGTCAATGAAGGCTATTGAACCTCAGCTCGACGTAAGCAAAAATTTATGAGTAATAGTCTGGGCAAAAGAAACCGTTGGTTTTTTGGGTTTAAAAATATAAGCCAGCAATCCAGCCAGAATATTTGCGAAGAAATTCGGAATTGATCTATGTCGTGTATGTTGAATATGAAA
>CAMCRD010000089.1 GCA_945877185.1 Candidatus Finniella inopinata
AACATACACGACATAGATCAATTCCGAATTTCTTCGCAAATATTCTGGCTGGATTGCTGGCTTATATTTTTAAACCCAAAAAACCAACGGTTTCTTTTGCCCAGACTATTACTCATAAATTTTTGCTTACGTCGAGCTGAGGTTATTTACAAACACACAAAAAAACACCTGCAGAACTCAGAGATGATGAAGTGAGAACTCGTCATCTTCTCGAAGGATTTGGTGGTTTCCCTCAAGGGGATTTTGTCGAGGATCATGAAGAAGCCAGCTTAAGATTAGCCCGTCAATTAGAAGCCCTTGATATACAAGAGGGAACCTTTACCGGAAATGACTACCTTCTTGCCCTACAGTTACAAGAGACTGGATCTAAATTTGGTGCATATAACATCCCCTTCTTAAAACAGCAGATGGGTAATTCAGACAAAGAAATTTATCAAAAGATCGCTATGGCTTCTCAGAACATCAAACATGATTCAGATGTCCATACGATGACAGCCACTTTTGCGCGCCCTTATTTTAATGAAACCAAAAAGCTTGAACAAACGTATTTGGGAATTGTGCAACAGCATACACCATTGACCCTTGAAGATATCACACAAGTCATTCAAGGAGTATCTCAACGGAATCAAGCAATTGCTGACCTTATGCCACCCATCAATGAGACCCTTGCTCTGATTCGTGGTTACTGGAATACCCCGGTTGACGGTGAAACAGGGTTGGATATCCGGGAAGTGATGTCCAATTGCTTTATCCTGGCCCGCACTTATGGGGACGCTGCCCTTGAAAACTTGTGTATTATTCTTGCAGATAACAAACAGACTGGTGGAGGATGCCATCCCGGGGTAACGGGACGGTTTGCCCATAGTTACTTCATCGAAGTTAGTGCAGCCCTTGCTCAAGCTCAATAAAGGGAAAAACCCATGATTTGGCAAATGCGCTGAGCCGCACATTGGCTAGGAGACGTATCTTGTAAAGGGGCGCTGAGCATATTCAGCGCCCTTTTCATTTCGGTCGTCATCTGCTTACGCGCCGCAACGTCACCTTTTTTAAAAAACCTTTCCAAAGCGGCTATCAGTTTTTCTGGTGTACAATCATCTTGAAGCCGTTCGGGTACAACTTCTTGGTTCATGAGCAAATTCACCAAGCAAGCATATTTTACTTTCACCAAACGACGCACTAAGAAATGAGTGAGGGGATTTATTTTATAAGCAATCACCATAGGCACACCAGCAGCTGCCAACTCAAGGGAAACCGTGCCACTGGCCACAAGAGCTGCGTGGCTCTCCTTGTAGGCTGCATATTTTTCTAAAGGCGTTGTAACAATTGTAGCTGGAAGGGTGAATTGCTTTTGGATTTGCGCCACCAAATGCGGCAACGTTGGGATCACGACATGTAAATCAGGATATTTTTCTCGAAGCCTTACCGTCGTTTCTTGAAAAACGGGCAATAGCCGAGAAATCTCTCCACGACGACTGCCTGGCAGGAGGGTCAGTATCGGTGCAGACGCGTCAATCTTGTGACATTTACGAAACGTGGGATCGTTAAGGTTCTCTAACCCAAGCTCAACCACTGGATGCCCAACAAACGTCGTAGCCAACCCTTCCTTTAAAAAATACGGTGGCTCAAAAGGAAAAAGAACAAGCAAATGATCCAAGAATTGGGCCACGGCACGTGCACGCCCTGGCCGCCATGCCCATACAGAGGGCGCAACATAATGGACCAAAGGAATTGACGTGATACGCTTTTTTAAAGCCTTACCAACCCGAAAATTAAAGCCGGGAGAATCTATCGTCACCACGATATCGGGGTGAATGGTCTCAATTGCCTTAACAGTTTCCTGTATACGGCTTCGAATGCGCCGAATGTGGGGAATAATTTCCGCCAACCCCATGATGGATAATTCTTCAATGGGAAAAAGGGACGGCAACCCTTCGGCAGCCATTAAAGATCCCCCCAAACCAACAAATGTAACCTGGTCGCCAAGTTGACCTTTCAAGGCTTTCATCAACTGGCTTCCTAAAAAATCACCGGAAGGCTCACCTGCAGATAGGAAAACCGTATATTTTTTCATCTCCTTGGTCATAAAGGAGGCACACCAACAAGATAAAGGCCTGCTGCATCTGCTGCTTTGATGACCGCTTTTTGGTCAAGAATTTGAGTCGAGCCTGATTCAACGGCGACCCCCCGCAAACCAGCAGCTTGGGCCTGATGAATCGTTGCCACGCCAATTGTTGGCAAATCAACGGCCCGGCTTTGCTCGGGCTTCGCCATTTTCACCAAGACACCCCCGCGCCCTTCCCGACGTAATTGGGCACATCGGGCCAGTAGGCTTTCCGTTCCTTCAATAGCTTCCACCCCGAGCACAAGACCTTGTTGCACCACAACCGCTTGCCCAATATCCCCGACCCCGAGAAGATGGGCAATTTTTTTCCCTTTGGTAATATCTTGCCAGTCGGCCTCTTCAGGCTGATGACGACCCATTACACCTTTGGGAGCCAAAAGGTTATCCAAAATGTCTGTTGCACTGACCACGTTTAATCCTTCTGATTTTAATAAACGCACGATGCTGCTTAATAAACCATCATCTCCAGAAGCTTTCAATCCCATTTTGGCAAGACCCATTTTGGTAAACCATTGTGTCCCCTTCCAATCGAGCTTTAACTCCGACAAAGAGGGGCGATGCATAGAACCTGCCATAACAATGTGTGTTACTTTATTGGCTTTCAAATAACGCAACGTTTTTCCAACGGCTCCAAAGTGTGTCCAAAGATGTCCTTTGACATGAGATTGCTGCTGATTAACGAATTCAGGATCCGTTTGTCCTTCAAAAGCAATGAGAAAAAGAGGCTGTCCCTGTTCCTGACAGTGGGCGATGATTTTGAGGGGAAGTTCTCCCCGTCCCGCGAAAAGACCAATGACTTGGCTCACGTTTATCAAACCACAATAGAAGAAGGCAAGCACAGAGGACGGGAAGACTCAGATTTGATAAAGTCAATGAGCTGCATAACATCCCCATTCTGGGCGTATTTCTCAGCCGCCGCTTCAACGCGATTAGCCAAAGGATCTGATGCCGTCTCAAACAATTCTTGATAAGCACCCCGTAATGCCTGAATGGTAGCGGAAGAAAAGCCTCGCCTTTTAAGACCCACCAAATTCAGGCCGGATAAACGGGCCCGTTCTCCCTTGACATTGCCATAAGGAATCACATCATGCTCAACGCCTGACATTCCCCCAATAATCGCATGGGTTCCAATCCGCACAAATTGGTGAACAGCAGATAACCCACCGATAATGGCATAATCTTCTATGTGAACGTGGCCTCCTAAAGTTGCCCCATTTGCCATAATTACATGGTTACCGATTTGACAATCATGAGCAACATGACTTGCCACCATAAATAAATTGTTATCCCCAATTTTGGTGACCATACCCCCGCTTGTCGTCCCAGGCTGCAAGGTCACGTATTCGCGAATTTTATTTTTTTCCCCGATGATGAGTTCGGATGGCTCACCATGATATTTTAAATCTTGGGGGAGATGCCCAATAGAGGCAAAAGGATAGAAAATTGTTTCTGCTCCAACTTGGGTGCGGCCCGCAATCGTTACATGGGAGACAAGCGTCACACCATCCCCCAAGACAACATCCGAGCCAACACAGCAAAAAGGGCCAATGGTCACATTTTTGCCAAGCTGAGCCTTGCTATCGATCAGGGCAGTTGGGTGAATTTGGTTCATGAATAAATTCTCAATATAAAATTAAAATAAATCACAGCCTCCTTCTATCCGTCATCGCGAGCGCAGCGTGGCGATCCAGGGCAACGATCCCGCCCTTTGCCCCTGGATTGCTTCGTCGCTAATCGCTCCTCGCAATGACGACTACCCTATAGACAAAGGTAAGCCTGCTTCCCTACCCATAGGATGGCGCACTTGTGAGAACGAGAGCAAATACTAGAATGTTACAAAGTGTTACTGATCCGCAATCATCGCCGCAAAGGTTGATTCCGCCACCAAAGTATCCCCAACAAAGGCTTCCCCTTTGAATTTCCAAACCGATCCGCGACTTTTATCTTTTATGACCTTCAACTTCAAAACATCACCCGGGACAACAGGCTTGCGGAATTTTGCTTCCTCAACGGACATAAAGTAAACAAGCTTTTCTTCTTTAATATCAAGTGTCTTCATCACCAAAACAGCGGCCGTTTGAGCCATGGCCTCAATAACCAAGACACCAGGGAAAATAGGTTTGCTCGGAAAATGCCCTTGAAAGAACCATTCGTTCATGGACACATTTTTAATGCCTACGGCGCTGTAATCCAATTGAATATCCTCAACCCGATCAATGAGCAGCATGGGATATCGATGGGGGATGAGAGACATAATTTCCTCAACGCCGATAGAAGGAAGAGATCCTTGCTCTTTCATAGTGTCAGCCCCCTTTTGAAAGTCATGAAGCCTTACGACGGATTGTGTCATTTTTTAATTTCCTTTTTCCCCAAGCTTTTTAAGCGCGATTGTTTGCCGATGCCAATCTCGCACAGACACAGATGGATAACCCGCAACAGTCTCTCCTTTAGCAATATCACGCATCACACCGCTTTGGGCAGCGATTTTTGCGCCATCCCCAACGCTGAGATGACCTGCAATACCTACTTGACCAGCCACAACGACAAAACGACCCAATTGTGTACTTCCCGCAACGCCTGATTGGGCAACCATAACACAATTTTCACCAATTTGTACGTTATGGGCAATTTGAACTAAATTGTCAATGCGCGTGCCGCATCCTATGATGGTATCCGCCTCAGCGCCCCGATCTATGGTCGTGTTGGCGCCAACTTCGACATCATCACCGATAATGACACGCCCAAGCTGAGGAATATTCAAATGTCCAGATTCATCCATATGGAAACCAAAGCCTTTTTGCCCAATACGCGCCCCAGGTTTGACAACAACGCGCTTACCCAAAAGAGCGTGGCTAATCGTTACGTTGGCAGAAATCAAACACTCTTTGCCTAACTCAACGCCCGAACCAATCACCGTATTGGCCTCAATTTCACACCCGTCTCCTATAATTGCATCTTCTTCAATGACGGCAAAAGGCCCAATATAACAGTTTTTTCCGATCTTGGCTGTAGAGTGAACGGCTGCTTGAGGAGAAACGCCCCCCCCTCTTTTGAGAGGAGGGTAAAATAATGCCGCCACTTGTCCATAAGCCCGATAAGGCCGTGAAGCAAGAAGCACGGCAACGCCTTCTGGGGCATATTGAGCATAATCAATCGAAACCAGACAGGCCGATGCCTTTGTGGTCTTAAATTGCTCTATGTATTTTGGGTTATGAAGGCAGCTAATATGTCCAGTATTTGCTTTATGCAAAGGGGCCACATCCATAATAATTTGGTTTGGATCAACATTTTCCCCTAATGTGGCGCCACACAGCGCAGCAAGGTCTTGAACCGTATAGGGGCCTGTATTTTGATAAAAACGCTCATCTGCCACGATCCTAGAGTCCCCTTTCTCTTAACAAAGCGCTTCAACAGCAACGCCAAACTTTCGATTTTCAAAAAAATAGCATAAAACCAGCTATATCTTAAAGAAAAAATTTACCCCAGCTTCACCAACACTTGGTTACCAACCAGGCTATCTCCTGGTTGAACAAGAATATCTAACACAGTCGCATCAGCAGGAGACTTCAAGGCATTTTCCATCTTCATGGCCTCAATCACCAGCAGTGTTTGGCCAAATTTAACGCGGTCCCCTATAGAAATAGGCAAAGAAATCAGAATACCAGGCATGGGTGCTTTGACAACAAGGTTATCTGGCAAAGAATCTGTAGGCCGGACATGAGTGTATAAGCTCCATACTTTGGGATGCATCACCTGAAGGGAATACGTCCTTCCAAACAGGGTCAAGGTTAATCCCATAACCTCAAGGTGCACCTGCCCGTAATAGGACTGACCCTCCAGAGCCGCCACAAAGTGCCTTTCCCGCGGATGCCAATGAAGGTCAAGATCCAATGCTTCACCTTCTACGACAACACCGTCATCTTCAAGGCTGACGAGAGCTCCCTTTCCTTCTTCAACAACAATCCATTCCCCAGGAGGTCCTGCGCCGTTCGCTCGATGATGAATGAGAACGGCGATTGCCTTAACCAAGCGCTTTTGGTTTGGAGGGAGATCTAGGGTCTTCTCTTTTTCAATAAAATGCGTTGTATAATCCCCTTCGATGACTTTGGGATGCAAGAGCAATTGTTCCAGAAAACCAGCATTGTGAATGGGGCCCTCAAGCGTCATTTTTGCAAGCGCCCGTTGAAGGCGCTGGATGGCCTCAAGGCGATCGGGCGCCCAAGAGATAAGCTTGGCAAGCATCGGGTCATAAAAAATGCTAACATCTGTACCCGCTTCAATACCTGCATCCAAGCGCAGCCCCTCTTCAGCGATGAACGGCTCAAAGCGGGTGACCCGTCCACTGCAAGGCATGAAACCATGATCGGCATCTTCTGCATAAAGCCGCGCTTCCATCGCATGGCCTGAAAAAGAAACTTGGTTTTGGGTAAAAGACAAGGGTTCGCGTGCCGCAATGCGGATCATATGCTCCACAATGTCAATTCCAGTAACCATTTCTGTAATCGGATGTTCAACCTGCAACCGTGTGTTCATTTCAAGGAAGTAAAAAGCACGACCCGGCGTCACCATAAACTCAACCGTACCCGCAGAGTTATAACCCACGTGACGGGCAAAAGCGACCGCTTGGTCCGTCATAGCTTGGCGCAAATCTGCCGTCAAGAAGGGACTCGGGGTTTCTTCGATCACTTTTTGATGGCGCCGCTGCAAGGAGCAATCTCGTTCCCCAAGATGCAAGACCGTTCCATAAGCATCCCCTAAAATTTGGATCTCAATATGCCGCGCGGTATCCACATATTTCTCCACAAACACACGCCCATCACCAAAGCTGGAAAGTGCCTCGCTGCTTGTCCGTTGCAAAGCCTCATCAATTGCATCTTCGCCATGGATAACGCGCATCCCCTTGCCTCCCCCTCAATGGCATTCGGTTAATTTAAGAAGTATGTTATAGTCCATCAAAGTTTACCAAAATTGGAGGAATAAACATATGAGTGAACAAGCCGTTGTTGATTACTGGTCGAGTGTTAAAGAGATTGTCGACAGACTTTGTAAAAGCCATGAC
>CAMCRD010000090.1 GCA_945877185.1 Candidatus Finniella inopinata
TAAGGATCTCTGGCATCTTTGCACTAAAGTTGGCAGAAAAATCCTCGCTCATACAATGGCTTTTTTCGTTAACATTACTCAAAATCCTCTGGAGCCATTAAAATTCGATGAGTTGATTGCTCTGCCAAAATAACTTGCACACTGCGTAAGACTATAAAATAATACCTTATCCTTTTTCAAAAACTCCCTATACGCGCATAGGGACTTCCCTTATTTCTATCAGGCGCCTGATAGAGTCTGGTGGAAGTATGAAAAGTTCTAATAGATGCCCATAGAATTTGTCAAATTTTGGGATTGCCCATGGGGTAAGTCTAACAATATAACCCCCTTAAAGAGTGGTTTATAAAACTCTGAAGCCTTTTAAAAATTAAACCGGGAGCCCCAGGATGAGAGCCCTTGAGTATATTCATAGGTCAAAATTAATGAAAAGACTTACTCTCTACTCTCTCTAAAAATTCATGGATAGATGACAGTACCGAGATCAAAAAAGATCGATTCTTCTTGGAAAAATACCAAGTTTGCCGTATGATGCAGGCAACTTTAAATATCTCTTCCAGGAAGGTTCATTCTATGGCCAGCTATCAATATATTTATGTTATGAAGGACCTATCCAAACTTTACCCGGGCGGTCGGGAAGTTTTGAAAGAAGTTACGCTGTCTTTCTTTCCGGGCGCAAAGATTGGCGTTATAGGCCCCAACGGTGCAGGAAAATCCACACTCCTCAAAATTATGGCAGGCATCGATAAAGACTATAATGGCGAAGCATGGGCAGCAGAAGGGGCAACGGTCGGTTATCTGTCCCAGGAACCGGAGCTTGATCCTGCCTTAGATGTTGCAGGTAATGTCATGGCTGGGCTGGCTTCAACGAAGGCGCTGCTCGATCGATTTGATGTTGTTAATGCGCGCTTTGCAGAACCTCTTTCTGACGAGGAAATGAATGCCTTAATTGCTGAACAGGCCGAATTACAAGAAAAAATAGATGCACTAGATGCCTGGGATCTGCCCCGCCAAATTGAGATTGCTATGGATGCCTTACGCTGCCCTCCGGGAGATGCGGACGTGACCCTCTTATCGGGAGGAGAACGTCGTCGCGTGGCTTTATGTCGCCTATTGATGCAAAAACCTGATTTGTTATTACTCGACGAGCCAACGAACCACTTAGATGCGGAATCTGTTGCGTGGTTGGAGCGTTTCTTGAAAAACTTTGCTGGAACGGTTGTCTTGATTACCCATGATCGTTATTTCCTAGATAATGTTGTGAGTTGGATCTTGGAGCTGGATCGTGGGCAAGCTTTCCCGTATGAGGGAAACTATTCCAATTGGCTGGAACAAAAACAAAAGCGATTGGTTGTAGAGCAGCGCCAAGAAACCGGTCGTCAAAAACAGCTTGCACGGGAATTGGAATGGATTCGCCAATCCCCAAAAGCCCGCCAAAGCAAAAGCAAGGCCCGTATTCAGTCTTATGAGGCTTTACTTAATCAAACCCATGATCAGGGAACAGGGGACGGCGCCATTACCATTCCGGCAGGCCCCCGCTTAGGCGATAATGTCATTGAAGCCAAAGGCTTGACCAAAGGATATGGGGAACGTTTGCTGATTGATTCGCTGGATTTCCGTTTACCCCCTGGTGGTATTGTTGGTGTTGTTGGTCCGAATGGAGCGGGAAAGACAACATTGTTCCGTATGATCACCGGCCATGACCAAGCGGACACAGGGGCATTGAATGTGGGTGAATCGGTTGTGATGGGCTATGTAGACCAATCTCGAGATGCCTTAACTGCAACCAAAACCGTGTGGGAAGAAATCTCCGGAGGGAATGATGAAATTTTATTAGGTAAGCGTCCTATTCCCAGCCGCGCTTATTGTGCCTTATTTAATTTTAAGGGAGCGGATCAGCAAAAACGTGTTGGGCAGTTGTCCGGAGGGGAGCGAAACCGGGTTCACCTCGCAAAGGTCTTAAAGTCTGGCGCTAATGTGTTGTTGTTGGATGAACCGACCAATGACCTTGATGTGGAAACATTGCGTTCTTTAGAAGAGGGCTTACTGGAGTTCGTTGGGTGCGCGATCATCATTAGCCATGATCGGTGGTTCCTTGATCGCATCGCAACCCACATTCTTGCTTTTGAAGGAGAGAGCCAAGTTGTTTGGTTTGAGGGCAACTATCAATCCTATGAAGAAGATCGCAAACGTCGCCTTGGAATGGCGGCAGACCAGCCTCATCGAATAAAATATAAGCCCCTTGTTCGCTAGGTTTTTCAAATAGATAAATTAGGGTAGGGATAAATCGTGAGTATGGCACTTGATGCAGTTGATTTACAGATTTTAAAGGACCTGCAATCAGAGGGTCGGATCACAAACGTGAAATTGGCCGAAAATGCGGGCATTTCTGCACCTCCTTGTTTGCGCCGTGTTCGAGCCCTTGAAGAATCAGGCGTGATTGAGAGCTATCACGCAACCCTCAACCAGAAAGCTCTCGGGTTTCAAGTGACCATCTTTGCCCAAGTGGGGCTCTCTAGTCAAAGCGATGCAGATCTTCGCGCTTTTGAAGAACAAGTTCGTCAATGGCCGTTGGTTCGGGAATGCCATATGATTGCCGGAGAGTCTGATTATTTACTCAAAATCGTTGCGCGCAACTGGGATGAATATCAACAATTTTATACCACTCAGCTATCTACGTTATCTATTGTCACCAATATCAAATCCAAACTCATTATCCGTACAGCAAAACAATTGCCTGGCGTTCCTGTCGACTTGGTTAATGTTGAGGATTAGCCTTAATTCAGCTGTGGTAACCCACCATTTCTATGAACGTGGGGACATAGCTATTAGTTCAAAGAATACAGTCATTGCGAGGAACCGCGAGCGCGAAGCGCGTGGTGGGACGCGGCAATCCAGGGGCAACCGAGAGATTTTTTATGTGGCTCCTGGATTGCTTCGCTTCGCTCGCAATGACGGAAAAAAAGATGGTCTTCAGGAGAAAATTTGGGATGGGGAGGGTATGGCTCTTAGATTGATTCCTCTGCTTCATGAAGGACAATAAGCATGTCAAATTCTATTGTTCAAATTCTTCTTCCCATAGCGATTGATCGGCCATTTGATTACGCTTTACCCTTGGATATAGATTATGCCGTTGGCGATTTGGTGGAAGTGCCCTTTCGGGGGAAAACCGCCATCGGCATGGTTTGGGGGAAGGAAGCAACAGGCTATTCTGGTAAGCTTAAAGAAGTCATTCGCCGTCTAGATTTGCCGGGGATATCAGCTGAGAACCGAGAATTTGTAACATGGGTTGCTCGCTACAACTTGGCTCCGCTCGGGATGGTTTTGAAGATGGTGTTGCCTGTGCCTTTAGAACAACGCACAAAGGCCCGAAAAACACTTGAAATTGGCGTGCCAAATCTTGACCAACAAGGAACCGTTTCTTTATCTGAAGATCAAGAAACCGCAGCCGACGCCATTCAAAAAGCCATTGAGATGGGGAATTTTCAGACTTTTTTGTTGGATGGCGTAACGGGTTCAGGAAAGACGGAAGTGTACCTTTCGGCAATGCAGGCCGCCCTCAAACAAGGCCGACAGATTGTTGTTCTGCTACCAGAAATTGCCCTCACAACCCAATGGTTGAACCGATTCCAACGTCGCTTTGGGGTGGAACCGCTCCAATGGCACTCTGGCTTAACCCCAAGTTTACGTCAACAAACATGGACAGCCATTCTTGAAGGACGGGCCCCTGTCATTGTTGGGGCACGTTCAGCTCTTTTCTTACCCTATCCAAGCTTGGGGCTGATCATTGTTGATGAAGAGCATGACCCCTCTTATAAGCAAGAAGACCAAGTCATTTATCAAGCGCGCGATATGGCGGTTGTCCGTGCGAAATTAAGCAAAATTCCTGTTGTGTTGGTTTCCGCAACGCCATCCCTCGAAACAGTAACGAACGTGGAGCAAGACCGCTATCAGCATTTGGTTTTGAAGAACCGTCATGGCGGCGCAAATATGCCAACGATTCAAACCATTGATATGCGCCATTATCCCCATAACTGGATTTCTCCGCCTTTGGAAGATGCGATCGCGCAAGGGTTAGAGGCAAAAGAACAAATCATGTTGTTTCTCAACCGCCGAGGATACGCCCCCCTAACCTTATGTCGGACGTGTGGCCATCGGCTCATGTGCCCGACTTGCACGTCATGGCTCGTGGAACATAAACGGAATGGACGCCTTCAGTGCCATCAGTGTGGGTATAATGTTCTCCTGCCATCAACTTGTCCGGAGTGCAAAGCTGAAGAATCCCTCATTGCCTGTGGCCCAGGGGTGGAGCGAATCCATGAACAAATCAGCCAAACATTTCCCATGGCGCGGTGTGAGATGTTGACCAGCGATATGTTGTCGACGCCAAAGCACATCCATGACCTTATTCGACGGGTGACGACCCATGAGATTGACATCATTATCGGAACGCAGATTTTGGCCAAAGGGCATCACTTTCCCATGATGACCCTCGTGGGTGTCGTGGATGCTGATTTGGGGTTAAGTGGTGGCGATTTGCGCGCCTGTGAGCGCACCTATCAACTGCTTCATCAAGTTTCAGGTCGCGCAGGGCGGGAACAACGCCCCGGGCGTGTGCTGTTACAAACCTTCAATCCGGACCACCCCGTTATGGCCGCTCTAGCGGCCCAAGACCGCGATGGTTTTGTGGATGCTGAAAAAGCTGAACGTGAAGCACGCCTGATGCCCCCCTTTGGTCGGCTGGGCGCGATCATTGTTTCGGGTACGAACACTCATCAAGTCGAACAGGTTGCTAAGTCCTTGGCACGGACAGCGCCCCTCCATCCAGATGTAACCATTTTGGGGCCAGTGCCAGCGCCCCTTTCCCAACTGCGCGGCCGCCATCGGTGGCGCTTGCTTGTGAAAACCACAAAGGCTGGGCCTTTACAAAACCTTCTCGCGACTTGGGTTGGGGGGATCAAACCCCTAGGCAATGTCAGGATCACTGTCGACATTGATCCCTATAGCTTTTTGTGAGGGCTTCATTAATTTTTCAGTTGTTGCTTTCATGAAATCTCGAGTTTTCATCTCAAAATTTCATGATTTAGGATATAAGCCACTTGGACATTTTCCAGGGGCTTGATTTGCTATCAGTCCTTAACCTATGCTTGGATTATGCTCATCTGTTTAAGGTAGGTTCTTTCAATGAAAACGATAAGCTTCAGAATTATTATCGTCTCTATTTCTTGTTTGTTTGCTTCCCTGATCCAAGCGGGTGAGAAAGCGACAAGCCCTTCGCATCAATCCATAAGCGGGCTCACGGCGGAAGAAGCAGAGATTCTAAAACTAACCAATGGAAAGCGCAAAAAAAGGGGCCTTACCCTCTTAAAGGTCAATAGGCAGCTTGTGTGTTTGGCGCGCAAACAATCCGCCAATATGGCGCAGAATCGTCAACTGTCCCATACAGTAAATGGGAAAGGCCTTGCTTACCGCATTGAAAAATCAGGCTACCCGTACAGGCACGTTGGGGAGAATGTCGCACGATCAAAACGCCCGCCTCCTCAAGTGGTCAGGCTGTGGATGAAGTCCCAAGGGCACCGCGTCAATATTTTAAACCCCAATTTTAGGGAAATTGGCATCGGCATCGCTACAGCTGAAAATGGCGATAAATATTTTACCCAGGTTTATGGAACACAAAAGTGAGCTCTACCTCTTTACGAACACCATTTTCCAAATTTTGAATATAAATTTTCTGCGCTGGGAAGGACGGCATAAATGGTGATCCATGGATGGCTTTCAGGAAAACTTGGGTATCCTGGTTCATAGGTCGTTCTCATCCCACTGAGTTCGCCCAGCCCCCACAAAGAGTATGCTTGTTTATGGATGGATTCGAGCTCAATCGTATCTAAGATGGATAAAGCATTGGATTTTAAAGCTTGATCAAGCGCAACCATAACGGCGTCTTTTGCAACATCTTCGAACTGGTCGACGAATACTAAATGCCGGGTTTGAAGGAGGTACGTTGGAATAACGATATTTTGCTTGAGCTCACAAAAACCCTTCGTTTTACTAAGCATTTCTAGGCGAGGGCAAAAGTCTTTCCCCATAGAAGAAAGTTTCGAAATTCTGATTCCCCCTAATACTAACAACCCCTTAAATTTATCCCCATAATTATAGTGAAAGCTGTTGCCTGCTGTAAGGGAAAAATGATCTTGATCGTTGTTAGAATTCTCCCACTGAAGAATAACGATGCCCGGTTTTAAAGCAGCTATAACAGCGCGATGGGCTTTATCCAAATTCTCCAGCGCAGCTTGATATATCATAAGATATTTACTTGCTAAAGGAGCATCCTTATCTTTCTG
Organism: Candidatus Finniella inopinata; assembly: GCA_945877185.1. Lineage (GTDB taxonomy): Bacteria > Pseudomonadota > Alphaproteobacteria > Paracaedibacterales > VGCI01 > VGCI01. The sequence goes on from CAMCRD010000090.1 coordinate 6,339, forward strand.
GGCTTTAATGAGGTTCAATTTTGCATACAGCGCTCTATTGCTCATCTGTTTTAATTCAAGGATTTTTTGAGATACGGCCTGAACATCCGCGCGTGTAATGTCATCTCCGATCGTTTGGGACATATAAAGGGTTCTGTCGCCCCCAATTTCAAAAGAGGCGTCCATCCCTTCTTGGGGGCTAAAATAATAAGGCGCGCCAAGTTTTTGTGTCGGCAGCAACCCTGTGAGAGAAAGGGCGCCATAAAGAGGGCCGTTTTCTCCATTTATTTTCTCATATTGATAGCGGTGGTTGAGGCTATAGACGAGGCTTTCGTCGCCTTTTTCTGCACAACCATTGAATAGGGATGCAATCACCAGATATTTGCATAATTTTTTCAAGGTCTACCCTCCCTCTATTGTGAGCGTGCACTGCCCGTGAAATGGCGAAAGACCATACAGATTGTCCTATCTTGCTAAAGATAAAGCAACCGTTTTTTCTAAAGTTGGACACCTCTAAGAGCTCGTTTTTAAGATCCCTGAGACCATAAAGAAGAGGATGTGTTGCTTCCAACCTATGAGAAGCAAAGAGGTGTCAATGGTCATTGAAATTTCCCCCCCTCTGGTCATCGAAAATGCCCCCCTCTAGGTTAAAAAAATTACTTGGTTTCTTGCCTGGGAACTAATCCCGCTTTAAGCTTTTCTTTGAGTCTATAACTGTCTCCTTTAATGTTGATG
>CAMCRD010000091.1 GCA_945877185.1 Candidatus Finniella inopinata
TCTAAAAAATTTGATATGCTCAGGCCTTTTTGAAATTGGATCTTATTCTTGCTCATAGGCCATTCTCCATATTCTTCTTTATTTCTATCAACACAGAGAATACCTCAGAACTATAGCTTAGTATACTACGTAATCAGGTAAAAAAATATGATATCAGTGTTTTATAATTTAAACGCTCTTTCCAGACCGCATTAACCTTTGCGCCGTGAATGGGATCAAGTTCAAGATTGAGTTCCTCAATGCCCTTTTTCAATTCTTTTCTTTTCATTTCAAGAAAAGCAGGTGTTTCCCGAAGACGCGTTCGCGCAAATGCGCTCACAACCGCAATGGCAGCCCCTGCCCAAAAAGCAAGCCGCCAATTCATATTGAAAGATATGGCAAGAAAAGCAACGCTGAGAGCGGCTAACGATCCTACCTGATCAGCGACATGTACAGACAAAACAGCCGGATAACGAGCAGGAAGCTCAATGCTCTCCGTTAGATAAATGTCTGCCCCAACAATTTCTCCCATGGACGATATTCCTTGAACAATTCGACATATCGTAACAATCCAAGCAGCAGATATCCCTATCTGGGCATAGGTTGGAAGATTGGCCATAATAAGACAAGAAATTGCCATCATTGTCGTTGTAATAATGATGGTGGGCTTTCGGCCAATGCGATCGCCAATCCACCCAAAGATTAAGGCTCCAACTGGTCTAAAGGCCAAACTCGAACATAAAGCAAAAGCCGTTAGAAGGGATGCTGTATGGGGATCTGTTTGGGGAAAGAAAAGCTCATTGAGAAGAACTGCCATATGAACATACAGCATCAGATCAAAATATTCTAGAAAAGTCCCAATCTGTAAGAGACCCATGGATTGTTTCTGCTGACGGCTCAAAGATGAAAATAGTCCCATGTTTCTTCCTTTTTCTTCTTTTTTACTACCAATGATAGAAATTAAACCCTTTGTCAATATTCTAATTGGTAGCTATCTTATTTTTTTGACGCAGCGTACCCGCAACCTCTGAAAAATTGTCCGGTAGCACGGCACGGAACTTTGGAATTTGAGAGAGTCCCAAAACAATAGTCATCGTCAAATAGGGATGGAGATATCGAAGTTCAGGCAAATAGAAAAAATGAACAGATAGACCTGCAAAGGTTGCGAGTGCAAATGTTCGAAGCACTGGTGTTTGCCCTTTAAAAGCTAGCCAGAGGCAAACGAACCAAGCCAACCCATAGTGAGGATAGATTTGTTGGAAATGCATTGTAAAGCGCTCTCCATGAAGGCACGCCCCTTTCAAACCAAAAAAAGAGCATAAAGCCTGATAATACATTCCAGGAGATAGAGGTAAGTTTTCAGGAATGTGCGATGCTTTTGTCAGAAGAACAAACTCCCCCCCTAAAATATTGTGTAATGGAATCAGGAGAACGGGGGCTAATCCAAAGAGCATTGCAAACCGAAAAACCCGAGATAGAGGCGAAAAAGTCGTCGTAAAAAGATGAATGCTTGAAATAACCCCAACAAAAACCCCCAGATTCGGTCGAATTGACATACTGATGGCCAATAGAAAAAAGGCTACAAACCCCCAGCTCACTTTCTGAATTGATTTTGCCAGGATTGTGAGAGAGATAAACAGAAGAGCATACCCAAATCCTTCACCATAGAGATCTAATAACGAATTGACATAGAATTTGATGCTCAAGCCAAGGCCATTCAATAAAGAGACAAACATCAAAAGAGTTAAAGAGATAGCGACAACACGGGATAAAAATACACAAAAGAAGCGATAGAAAATAAGAGGTAGAAAGAATAATAGTGTCATTTGGAGGATATAAGCATTACCAAATAAAAGTATTTCCATGAAACGCACATACCGCATCCCCGGCATAAAATAGAATATTCGCTCCGGTGACATGAGCGCCTCAAGCCAATTTCCAGCAGCCCATTTTTCTAACATCAAATATGAAAAGCCATCATGAACAACACCATCCATTCCCCCCCTCGCCAGGATGCCCCATCGAAATACTTGTGAATAATTCATCCAAAAAGAAAGTGCCGATAATGATAAAAGGAAAGATTGGATACCAAAATCAACCGTCAATCGGATAAAAAACAACCCAAAGAAGAGAAGCCCAAGGCCGAAAAAGAAGCTGACAAAGCGGGCGAGATCGTAAAACTTATATGCACCCGTTTTCTCCAGTTGAATTTTTAAATTGTTGAAACCTTTCTCATCCCACTGTCCTCCAAAACCACATAAATTGGATCCAAAGTGAGCATCTTGAAGTGTCACTGTTTTAACGGCGGGGTCATGAATTTTCAGTCTTCCATTTTTTTCGAAAATCAACAACCCTTCCACGTTCAGGGTCATCCCCTTCATTTGTGGCGTAATTGCGTAACAGACAACAAAGGGCAAATTTTCACGCACATGAGGGCTAACAGGGCGATAAAAATTATAAGTAGGGCTATTGATCCAACCACTGCGCAAAGAATAAATTCCAGAATCAATATCTATGGTTCGCGCAATGCGTTTGTCCTTATAGCCTTGCCCATAGCCATCAGGTGTCATAAAAAATGGATATTTAGATTCATCTTTTAAGAATTGACCTGGTGGTATAAAACCCTGCTGATCATCCATCAAAATTCGCTGCTGTTCAGGAATTTCTAACTGAGGCATCAATCGCCCAACCATCAAAAATATCAACCCCATGATCAGCAGAATTGGTTTTATGCGATCTCGCAAGATACCAAAGGTTAAGACGTACGCAACCAGAAGGGCATACCCATAATCTCCTATCCCTTCAAAAGGGCGTCCATGAAAAAAATAGACGGTAAGAAGAAATAAAATTTTGACCAAAATAGAATTATTTCCAAGACTCATCAAAACAACCCTTTTGCCAAAGCGCCAAATAGGATCACGAGAGCAGCCGTTGTATAAGAAACCGGATCACTCAAGGCAAACAAAACAGGGTCTTGGTTCATGTTCCCACGGGTTGCAATCAACCAAAGGCGCAACTTCCAATACAACAACACATAAGCTGCTCCCCATAAAAAGTCCGGATAAACATAGAGCTTAGTCACTTTATCTGAATTGATGTAAAGCATGAGAACCAATATCGACAAGAGGCCTGAACCGACTCCGGCCGCTTTTAGTAAAAAATCATCTGCCGTTTGATACCCTCGACGCGTCATAAGAGGCTGTTCTTTGCGTTGTGTCTTTTCTATTTCTGCTGTTCGCTTCATAAAGGCCAAGCTTAAGAAAAAGAACACACAAAATGCCAGCAGCCACGAGGACGATTCAATCTCATTAATAACCTGACCATAAAGGACACGGATGGCATAAAGGGTACTTAAACAAAATACATCCAAAACGGGCTGTGCTTTTAGGGAAAAAGAATAAAAAAACGTCAAAGTAATATAACCCGCAAGAACCCACAACCCAGCTGGCAACCAAACATAAGACAAAAAAATTGTCGAGGCCAATAGTAACAGGCTCAGCCAAATTCCTTCATCAATCGTCAAATCCCCTCTCGCAAAAGGACGATTCTTTTTCTCGGGATGATGGCGATCATCCTCCACATCGACCATATCATTAATGATGTAAATGGCTGATGCGGCCAACGAAAAACAGATAAATCCAAAAAGTGCTGTCATGATCGGAGCCCAAGTCAGGTTATGACTCGTTAAGAGGGGAAGAAAAATAAGTGCGTTTTTTGACCACTGATGAGGACGGATCGCTTTTAAGAAGGGCTTAAAAATACGGGGACGCGCAATCCGCTGATGAAGACCAGAATAGGCCAATCTCCCAACGATATAGGGGGTTCGCGCTTCTTTAAAAATGGCCAGGTCCGCTCGGCTATCTCCTACATAGTCAAAAGGGCGTCCTTTTGCAAAGTCCTGCATCAAGGCAACCTTTTTCTTTCCTTTGCAATTGTGCGTATCCGTCGTGGCTATGACAGCATCAAAAATTCCAAGGAATTTGGCGATCCGATTGGCAATTTTCTCATGGCTAGCAGTCGCTAAAACCACCGGGTGTCCTTCTTTTTTGGCTTGATGAATGAGTGCTAGAACATCCGCATTATAGGGAAGTGTTTTAGGATCGATATCAACCTTATCCACAAGAGCTGCTTTAACGCGTTCAGGGCGAAACCCACTTCGAAAAAGGATCTTCAATGTTCCCCAGGGAGATATGGCAAAGGAACGGATGAGTTGTTCACGCAAAACATCCGTATTAATTAAGGATTCATCAAGGTCAACGAAAAGGATTGATTTCATACGAATCAGACGCCTTTCAATTTGGTTTGAATGGCCTTTACAATAGCTTCTGGCGTAATGCCAAAATGCTGATAGAGATGTTCAGAGGGAGCCGAAGCGCCAAAACTCTTCATCCCAACAATGATACCATCCATACCAACATATCTTTCCCATCCTAATGATCCGGCAGCCTCAATGGCCACACGTAAAGTTTCAGGGCCAAGAACGCTCGCTCTATACGCATTTGATTGCTGGTCAAATAGACGCCAACACGGCAAAGACACGACAGCCGCTGCCATCCCAGATGCGGCTAATTGATCTTGAGCCCTTAAGGCAATTTCAACTTCCGACCCTGTTGCGATCAACGTGACCTGACGAGGTCCTTTGCTGTCTCGCAACACATATCCCCCACGTGCACATAAGTTCTCAGAAACTTTATCCAGACGAACCGTTGGTAAAGCTTGGCGAGTCAAAGCGAGAATTGAAGGTGTATCACGCTGTTCAAGAGCCAAAGCCCAACATTCTGCCGTTTCAATCCCGTCTGCAGGGCGGAAAACATTCAGGTTCGGAATAGCGCGCAAGGCCGCTAGCTGTTCAATGGGTTGATGGGTGGGGCCATCTTCTCCGAGACCGATAGAATCGTGTGTCAAAACATAGATAACTTGACGGTTCATTAAAGCAGATAAGCGCAGCGCAGGCCTCATATAATCACTGAAAATTAAGAATGTTCCTCCATAGGGTATGAGAAGATTCGATAAACTCAAGCCGTTCATGATCGCGGCCATACCATGTTCTCGCACCCCATAGCGAATATAGCTGCCTTCAAAATCTATCGATGTCACATCTTTTTGGGATTGAGCTTTCGTATTGTTGGATCCCGTTAAATCTGCTGATCCTCCCACCAGTTCCGGCACCACGGCTGTTAAAGCTTCCAGAACCCGTTGAGACAATTGGCGCGTCGCTTGATGGGGTTTCTCCTCTTGGAGTTGTCTCATCAAATTTTGAACAGGCTTTTGCCATCCTTCAGGCAATTCTGCTCGAAGGCGTCTGGTTATTTCATCTTTGTAAGGAGATAACCCGAATTGATTTGTCCAAGCTGCTGCTAACGCACGACCTCTCTTAGCCACATCTCGCCATACCGCCAAAATCTCATCCGGCACAACAAATGGTGCATGAGGCCACCCTAAAGCAGCGCGGGTTGCAGCAATTTCTTCTACCCCTAACGGGGCACCATGAGCGGCCGCAGTCCCTCCTTTTTTTGGCGCCCCAAAAGCAATTTTGGTGCGGCACGCAATCAAAGAAGGCTTGTCCGATTGTTGTGCAGCTTGAATGGCTCGAATGATTGCTGCCTCATCGTGACCATCAATGGCTTGTGTATGCCAACCAGCCGCCTCAAAGCGAGCAGGTTGGTTATCTGACACGGCCAGAGACGTTGGACCATCAATGGAGATGTGATTATCATCAAAGAATACAATCAATTTACCCAGTTGCAAGTGCCCTGCAAAAGAGATGGCCTCATGGGAGATACCTTCCATCAAATCCCCATCGCTCGCAATGACATACGTAAAATGGTTAAACAGATCAAGCCCAAATCGCGCGGCAAGCAAAGCCTGTCCCAAAGCCATTCCCACAGCATTAGCAATTCCCTGCCCCAAAGGGCCCGTGGTTGTTTCAATGCCGGGTGCATGACCATATTCTGGATGGCCTGCAGTACAGCTTCCTAATTGACGAAAAGCTTTCAGCTGATCCACGGACATGTCCGGATAACCCGTTAAATAAAGAAGCGCGTAAAGAAGCATCGACCCATGGCCTGCTGACAAGATGAATCGGTCCCGGTTAGGCCAGGTCGGTTGGAGGGGGTCAAAATTTAAAAAATCACGGAAGAGAACCGTTGCAACATCCGCCATTCCCATGGGCATGCCAGGATGACCGGATTGCGCAGCCTCAACAGCATCCATGGCTAAAAAACGAATGGCATTGGCCATATCCTGGTGAGAGACCGTAAAAGAAGAAGGGGAAGAGGATGTCATGTATTGTGCTGCTTTCATATAAAATTATTCTATTAGCTAGCACAAATGAAGAAGCTTGAGGAGTTTTTTTCGATTTATACGAGGGGTTATTTCAGGGGGAAAGTGATAAATGCCATAAGGTATGGCTTCGTATTATAAGTCTTTAATAAATTAACAATGTGAAAGAACTACACTTTTTCACGTTTTGTAATTATCTATGTTTTTCTATGCTTAAAAAACATTAAAGGTAAAAATTAATTACGCCCCTTGAGGAGGGTAGCTTGTTTTATACGAAGAGGGAGGGTTGAAAATATGTCTGACGTTGTTGGTAAGAATGAAAAAAAAATTGTGTCTCAATCAAAAGAGGGAGTAGCCCACAACCTTGGGATAGAACCTCACTACCCGTCACTTTTTTAAAAGGTTCCATTTTTAGCCAATTCCAAGAGGTTTAAAAGGGTTTCTAGAACTCCAACAGCCGACTGAGCAAGTAGAAACTGAAAGCGAATCAGGCCTTGCTTGAAGACTGAATAGAGAGGACAA
>CAMCRD010000092.1 GCA_945877185.1 Candidatus Finniella inopinata
TAAGGATCTCTGGCATCTTTGCACTAAAGTTGGCAGAAAAATCCTCGCTCATACAATGGCTTTTTTCGTTAACATTACTCAAAATCCTCTGGAGCCATTAAAATTCGATGAGTTGATTGCTCTGCCAAAATAACTTGCACACTGCGTAGTAGAGATAATCAGCTAGAAATAGAGAGAAGAACTGATAATGGGATTGCTGGTTCTGGTGTCATCTATACAGTGAACTTAGACGTGGTATCAAAATCGGATAGTACTACTGTTACATTTACTCCAAAAACACAAAAAACTTATCAGCAAGGGTTAGTTCTACCCTTTCCGGTTCCTAGCTTAGATTTGGAGTCCTATCTGTCAGATGGTATTCTCACTTACAAGTTTGAAATCAACTCCAATTATCCGCCTGAGGCTGTGAAAGCAAATCTACAACGTCTGCTGAGTAGTGGTTCTAATAATGAGTACACTTTAGATAACGAGAATGAACTATTTGCAATCAAAGTGCAAATCTATCATTATAGACACAATCAATCAAAAGTGGCTATCCACACAAAATTATATAATAAAAAATCGAAAAACAAAACAATTAATATTGTAGAAAAAATAAATACATTAAAAGAAAATCTACAAAATATTGTGAATTCTTAGTAAAAGTTTTTAGATCTTTTTGAAACACTTTGCTTCTATCCTAAATGACGTCTTTACGGGGAGAGGTCATAATAAGATTACTGCTTTCTTCAGGCAAAATTTTGAGAGCCTAGACTTGCGGTAAGTCTATCGTTATTCATGAGATAGAAATTACCTTTAGCATGAGATTGATAACAAATAAGCGTTTAATTAATTGCTTTCTTGTTTTTTATTCCCAGAAAAAATTTTTATCGGGATGGGTCATTATGAACCATCAAAAGCTTGGCGCAATCAATACGCCTTAATGGTATTTTCTTCTCAGATACGAAAATTCAAGATCAAAAAATGAGGGAGCGATATGAAAAACTCAAAAATGTCTGTAAAAGCCTTTACAGAAGAATATATCAGCATACTGGAAAACAAGTCAGCGGAGGAATTGCGGGCTATTTTGAAGAAAATGGCGAACGGTGTTGAGCACGATTCACGGGGGGATTTTATCAAAAAACTCTCTCCGATGAAGGAAGAACGGCTCCAAATCGACCCTTTGGTTTCTGGAAGTGAAATTTTGGATGAAATCGTATCCCTGGTAAAGGATATTGAGGAACAAGGATTCGAAGAACCGGATTGGGAAGAATATGACGATGAAGATTCTCTTGGTGAATATGAGCAGTTTGTGGAACCTGTGGAGGACTTATTTTCCCGAACCAACAAGCTGTTTGACGATGGACATAATAAGATTGCCCGTACGGCGTACGAAGGATTATTTTCAATTTTTGAAATCGAAGATGATTATGGTCGTGGCATTCGCTCCTATGATCTTGAAACAACGGCTCTTGACGAAGTGCGATCTCGATATTTCCGCTCAATCTATATGACAGAAGAAAGAGATAATCGAAGCGCATGCCTGTTGGAAGCTATGGAGAAAATGTCTGATTCAGATTTTGGAGACCGCCCGAAATTGAAAGACATCATTGAGATTTCAACAACTCCCCTGCCAGAATTCCAGCCTTTTTTAGAGCAGGTCATTCAAGCAACAAAAACGGATCCCAGGCCATCCCATGATGCCTGGCTCAGGGAAGCCACTTTTTTATTGCATGGTTTGTCCGGATTGCAAACGCTTGCCAAAGAGGAGGGTTATAAACAGCATCGTGTCTTTGTGGACTGGATTCAAGCATTGATTGATCAGAAACATTTTTTAGAAGCTCTCGATGCTGTAACAATTGCTCTCAAGGAATTACCAAAAAGCAACCCCATACGTGCCTACATTGGGGATTTGATGGTTGAGTGTGGACAAAACCTCAAGGATCAAAGAATCCAGTATGATGGTTTGTGGCTTTCCTTTGAATCAAAACCAAACCTGACGAAATTGTTAGAACTCTACCATCAACGTGAGGGATTGGAAAGGCAAGCCCTTATGAAACAAGCCGCAGAAGTGATCAATAGCCATATAAAACCCTCTTCCAGGTATCAAGATCGTGGATGGGAAAGGGATCAGATTGAACAACCCTCCAGACCCGCTCAGCCTTTGCTTCTGCATGCGCACTTATTGTCCAATGACGAAAACAAAGCATTTCAGTTGGCAAGGTTGGGAAGCTCTCTGGGATGGAGTTCGGGAGAAAACCCGCAACCCCTTTTGATTGCTTATTGCCTGGCAAGGGCAACCGGAGAGCCTTTTAAAAAACTTCCTTCTTATATCAAAGCCCTTTGGGATGACTCTTTGGCCAATAGCAGCCAGAGCAGATGGGAAAGAACCACCTCTCTGGATTCTTCGATGGACAAATTGAGAGGAATCTACAAAGAAATATTTGCAACCGCTGATGATATTGAAGCCTCAATAGTTGCTTGGTGCTTGACGGCATCTGCAAAAAGGATTCGCGATATTGTTGGGAACCAACATCGTGACGCTTATGGCAGAGCGGCTCTTTTAACAGGAGCTTGTGTAGAAGCGCTAAAGACCACAAGCAAACAAAATGCCTTAGCCTTTTTCAATAAAATCAAAGATGAGTTCCCAAGACACTCCGCCTTTCAAGCAGAACTAAAGGCACTCAGGCTATCGTGGTTGGTTTGAGTCATTTTCAATAGGAATGGCAAGAGAGCAGGTATACCCTAATTTTCCATACCCTTTCATGCGTCTTTCTGACATTCTAGCAAGCATAGGAACTAATTGGTCTACATAGTCATAGATGACGACTTCCTTTTTGCTGTGGTGAAGGCGGTGAAGCCGCCCTGCATACTGGGCGAGCGTCCCTTGCCAGGAGATCGGCATCGTCAAAAACAGCGTGTCTAATCGAGAATCATCAAACCCTTCCCCGATATAGCGGCCTGTCGCAATGATAAGACGTTCTCCTGTCTCTGGAATTGAGTCAAGCTGTTGCTTGACCAGATTTCGCTGTTTAGTACTTTGACCACCAACCATGACGATCACATGCTTGCAAAACTTTGAAAACAACTCAGCCAAGGTTGCTGCATGTTCTTTACGCTCCGTGAGCAACAAAGGGCTACGACCTTCTTGAAGAGCCTTCAGGACATCATCAAAAATGATCTGATTTCGTGCTTTGTCCGTAACAATACCCGCGTAAAGCTGCTGAATGGTTGGTTTCTGTTCATGAGCGAGTTCCATTTGAAAGGAAGTATGCCGAATAATGACTTTATGAGCAAAGGGGTGCAAAGCAGCTTGATGTTTAGCATCCACCTTGTATCGTATGGGGCCACACTGCATAAAAATGATCGGGTGATGACCATCTTTGCGTGTTGCTGTTGCCGTAAGCCCCAACACATACTTTGCGGGTGTGGCTCGGGCAACAGCCTCAAAACTGACGGCAGATATATGGTGGCATTCATCCACAATCAGTTGACCATAATTTGCAACACAATCGTCTACGACATTTTTTCTCATGAGACTTTGGATCGTAGCAACATCGATGATCCCTGTCGGCTTATGTTTTCCGCCGCTTATAATCCCGATCTGATCCGCTGGAATATCCAGGAATACCCGTAGTCTTTCCACCCACTGATCCAATAATTGTCTGCGGTGAACCAGGATCAACGTATTGATTTTTCTGGCAGCAATGATATTGGCGGCAACAACCGTTTTTCCAAAGGCTGTCGTAGCAGCAAGAACGCCTGTGTCATGCTTGAGCATTTCTTGAGACGCACGTTTCTGCTCTGGGGTGAGTTCTCCTAAAAATGCGGATGTAAGGGAAGTGCCAATATTCCTTTTATCCTCAATCTCAAGGTTGATGCCAAGCCCTTTCAGCAAATCAATGACTTCATCTCTACAACCCCTTGGAAGACCTATATGCTTTGGAAAGTTTTCCGCACAAGCGATAATACGTGGCTTGCCAAAAGTAGAAAATCGCATGGCTTGAGCGATATAAAAATCAGGATTCTGAAAGGCGGCCAATCGGATGATTCTATTAATCAAGGCTGGCGGCAAGTCTTGTTTGGCGATAAACACCTGGTTACTGAACACGATTTCTACAGACGTTGGTAACTTTTGGTCCATTGGCAAATCTGGCTTGATACGCGAAGGAGGCGTTTCCCATGGCTTTTCATCTTCTTCATTAAGGGGCATTCTCACGCCGAGAATGCGCCCTTTAGCAGAACCCTCTTCAACAATAGTCGTAACTTCTGCCGGTGTCATTCTTCGTATAGAGCTTAGGTAGCCCCATTGATCAGGATAGGGGGCAAAGTTCTCATTCAAAAATACGCTATTCCCCTTCTCACGAGGTTTGTATTGCAAGGGAAGCGCAATCAAGTTGCCAAATCCACCGGAAGGCATTGTATCTTGATTCGGAAAGAAACGATCATAGGATTCAAATCCAATTTCTGGATTTCGCTCCATGGTTTGTGTGAGTAATGCTGCTCCCATCTTTCGCGCGTCAGAAGCAAGAATCGGTTCGCTAAAGAAAATCCAAATATGACCCCCATTGCCAGAACGTGAGCGTTCCAGGGTTGCTGGTACGTTTCGGATTCGGCAGGTTTCTAAAAAGGCTTTGGAATCCCATTGCCAATGCTCTTTGTCAAAATCGACTGCTAAAAACCAACACGTTTCGTCCTTGAGCATCGGATAGACGCCAATGGTGTAATCTCGCTTGTAGACACCAACACCATCTCCTGCAAGATGTTTGCGGACAACCTCTTCTGTGAGGGGAATAAAGCCTTGGTGGAGACATTCGCTACATTTGACCTGGGGCTTTTTACAAATCCCTCTTACCCATTCATTATGACAAGCGGGTGAATATCCCAACTTACCCGTTTTCTGATTATCCTACCGCTTTGGGAATACATCCTCACGGCCACGAAACAAATTCATGAAGATGGCAATTTTCTCATCCGGTGTAAATTGAGAAGAGGCACGAATCTCAGCCGAGGACACACTTTTTTCTAGCTGTGCCGTCAGTTCCTCAACCTCTCTGGCTAACCTTGCTTTTTCAATATCAATGGTTTCAAGACGCTCTCTCAAAAGATGAAGCTGCTCATGGATAGATGGCATTTAGGGTACCTCGGTTTTTTTCTAAAGAGATTGTAAAATCTTTTTCATATTGAGTGTTCACAAAAACCAAGTTTTATTGTTTATTTTCAATCTATTATATAAAAATACAAAAATTCAACAACAAATATTATAATAAACTTGTCTGCTGTCTGTTTGATGCCAAGATGCATTCATCTTATAATCGCCCCACAAATGATGCTTTAGAAAGAGTCCGTTATGACAATAACAAAAGCTAAAAATTGGACGGCAATTCGCAAGAAATTGGCCTCTTGTTCAGAGCGAGATCTTTTAGGGCTTATTTCGGAACTTTATGAATTATCAAAGGAAAATAGAAACTTCCTTGAAGCTCGGTTCCTTCAAGACACAAGCGCCTTAGATCGATACAAGGCTCACATTAAACGATACTTGGCTCCTAATGAACCTTGGAAACCTTCTCAGCAAATCAGTATCAGGGAAGCCAAAAAAGCCATCAGTGACTATAAGAAGGCCAGCTCCAACGCGATTAACCTTATTGACCTCATGGTCTATTATGTTGAATGTGGCACTGATTTTTCTTGTGAATTTGGCGATATGGACGAGACCTATTATGCCAGTTTGGAATCCATGTTTGATAAGGCTGTTACGTTGATGAAAAAACAGACCAAATATGACGTAGAAGATTTTATCCGTCGCCTGGAAGTCGTCGTCCAGAAAGCCAGCTCTTTTGGATGGGGTTACTACGATATAATTTCAGAAATTTTGAAAGAGGCTTATGGGAGTGAGCGATCTTCACATTAGGGATTAATCTCTCAAATCCATCATAAGGCTCATTCCCCTCAACGCCGCATAAAACTACCCCACTTCCGCCCGTTAAAAATGCTCCATCAATTGCACAGGCATATTTGTTCGCCCCCCTAAATTGAGGGTTTTGAAAGAGATTTTTTTCTTGTTGTGAGAAGATGTGCTGTCTTTGTTTCTGTC
>CAMCRD010000093.1 GCA_945877185.1 Candidatus Finniella inopinata
GCAAAAAATCATCGACAAAACAAAAAACTGTTATAATATACTCTTCGAGAGGCATGCTGTTCTCCTTGGTTCATAAATTTTTCGTCAAAAAATATATAAACTAGGCGAACCTGCCTCTTCAACTACATAAACAACTTGCACACTGCGTAGTCTTTTAAGTTTTGTTTTTTACAAGGAACAAGGAGCGATGCCTACTAATGCTAGGCGAGCAACGAAGTGACGATGTAAAAAGCGAAAATCAAAAGACGAGTTATCCCAATTGGTGTCCGTGCCGGTCTTCGCGACTCGTTCCGAGCCGTAAGGACGGGAAGTGGGGATTGGATCGGGCCCTGCAACCACGGTATTTCGCTTTGGCATACGCGCCAGAGCGCAATCGGAGGCAGAAGCCCGTGAAGGTGTCCGTTGTTACTTGTATTGTTAAAAATATAAACTATAGGATCTCCTATAGTTTATGGAATTTCCTGTAACTCAGGAAATTTCATCCCCGTTTCCCACTTATTGGGGGCGGGGATACCGGCACGGACTCCAATTGGGATAACGAAAAACGCAATAAGATGAAAAATAAGACGGGAAACGAGATAAAGAGGCTAAAGAGAGGAAATGAGAAAGTATGAAGTTTTAAAAGAGAAAGCAATCTTCCTACAAAATAGTTGAAAAACAATTAGATAAAGTCATTTCAAGCACTCTGATATGGTTTTGTCTTTAAAATAAACTTGTATATCCTCTGGTTTTTGTGATAGACCAATGACGAAGAAGTACAGTATATTTAAGATGGCGTTTTCGTATTTTCCGAAGGCGTGCTTTTTTAATGAAAAAAATATAAAATAATCATATACTTAACTTGGATGTGTTTTTTCTTTAGTTTAAAGAAAATAGGTCTCATCAACTTTATATGACGCGTATTAACAAAGAAGGATTAGTTACAAAATGAGTGCAAAAGAAACAACTCAACCCGAATTTACAGGATGGCGTGCCGCCCTTTGGCCCATTCACAACCATGAGCTTAAAAAGTTCTTGCCCCTTGCCCTTATTATGTTCTGTATCTTATTTAATTATACCCTATTGCGGGACACCAAAGATACGATCGTCGTCAACTCTGCGGGCGCCGGCGCCATTTCATTCTTGAAATTGTATTGTGTGACACCTGCCGCGATTTTATTTGTGATTCTCTATGCAAAACTCACCAATATTCTCTCCCGGGAAAATGTATTTTATGCAGTCGTCATTCCTTTTTTGGCGTTCTTTGGTGCATTTGCCTTCATCATTTATCCAAATCTTGAAGCCTTACACCCCAGCGCTGAATCCATTGCTGCCTTAAAGATGGCACACCCAGCTTTAATTGGGTTTATTGACATCTATGCCTATTGGTCCTTCTCCTTGTTTTATGTTCTCTCAGAAATCTGGGGCAGTGCCATGATCGCTTTAATGTTCTGGCAATTTGCCAACCATGTTGTGCGCATGCAGGAATCAAAGCGTTTTTATGGGTTGTTTGCTGTTGTTGCGAACGTGGCTTTGATTTTTTCAGGGCAATTAGTTCGCCTTTGTTCAGAAGACATTAAACAGTTTTACGCAACGCCCGAAGAAGCTTGGCAAATGTCCTTGTATTTATTGATGGGATCAGTTGTTGTGTTTGGTGTTCTTGCTATGATGCTCTACCGATGGATGTATACTTCGGTTCTCACGGACAAGCGCTTCTTTGATCCAGAAGAAGCTGGCGTTCCAAAGAAGAAAAAGGAAAAGCCATCCTTAGTGGAAAGTATGAAGCTTATTCTTCGCTCTCCAGAGTTGGGTTTAATTGCGTTGTTGATCATGGCTTATGGCGTCACCATTAACTTGGTTGAAGTTCAATGGAAAAACCAGCTCGGGCTGTACTTCGCAGGTGATAAAGGTGGTTACAATGCTTTCATGGGCAACTTCTCCACGATTTCAGGGATATTCACGATCTTGTTCGGGTTATTCGTAGGGTCCAACATTTTGCGCCGTGTCAGTTGGTTCACAGCCGCCGTCATCACTCCCTTGGTCATTACAGTAGGCGGCGTCATTTTCTTCGCCTTCATCTTTGCCAGGGAATGGGTTGATTTCATCTTACAAGCGATGGCAACCAGCCCTGTAGCAGCCGCAAGCTTCCTCGGTGCTGGAATCGTGATCTTGTCCAAGGGCATTAAGTACATCTTGTTTGATTCAACAAAAGAGATGGCCTATATCCCCTTAGATGATGAATTAAAGACCAAGGGTAAGGCTGCCGTTGACGTCATTGGTGGCCGTGCTGGTAAAGCCGGTGGCGCCTTTGTCCAAAGTAACCTCCAAATGGTTCTGGCAGCAACCGCTGCCACCAGCGGAGCGAACATCGTTTCCGTAACAGCCCCTTACGCCTTTGGCATCTTTGCAGTCGTTTGCGTCTTGTGGCTCTACGCGGTTAAGGGTTTGTCCAAAAAAGTAACGGCTGCCGTTGCACGCCGTGCGGAAGAAACGAAAAAAGCAATTTAACGCTTTTTTAAAATCTGTCCTAATAAAGAAGCGGGAGGAGCAATCCTCCCGCTTTTTTGCATCCTAACGAAAAATTAAGGAATTACTCTTTAAGCTAAAAGCAGGACTTGAGTCTTTTTAAGGAGACCCTTTATGCTGAGCTTATTTCGTTTAATTCCTATTGCGCTGATGCTTTCCTTTGGACTAGCAACACAAGCTACCCAGGTTCTCCAACCGCCACAATCAGGGCCTTCTCAAAAGCGTCCCTTTGGCGTGGCACACGCGCCCTACCAACCCCACCCCAGGGCGCCAAAGAAACTCAACCTAAAGTAACACTCCCCCATCAATCAGTGTTCCAAGGACAACCCACAGTCCAAAAGCAAGAGGGATCTTCAGCCAATGCCTTAGAGGCTTGTAAAACAGAGGGAAGCAAGTCACCTATCCTTGTTTTATCAATAGATGGCGCCTCTGTTCGGGGAATTGCCCAATTTGAATTGCTCCTGGGCATCGAAGAAAAAGTTAATGCGGCCTTAGCGGCGGACGCTCGCGCGGCTAATCAACCGTTTACCAGGCTAAATATTACAGAAATATTCGACTTCTTCGCGGGAACGTCTGCTGGATCCGTGAATGTTGGCGCTCTCTTAATTCCATCTGATTATGCTTTGACAAATACACCTGGCCATCCGAATAAGCCAAAGTTTTCCTCAGACGAATTAAAAAAAATGCTCCCTGATACTTTAAAAGCCGCCTTTTCATCTTCAACATTTCGAAAATTTCGAACTTTACAAGTTCCAGGTGTTGGTGGGCTTCTCGGCTCAAAATTTACGGCGGGGCCTTTTGAACAACTCCTTCAAGAATTAGCAGGTCAGGCACGGATGTCGGATCTTGTAAAACCCGCCGTCATAACAAGCTATGATCTTCGCGCCCGAGAAATCATGAATTTTTCCACTCATGATGCTTGTACAAGTAAGGCAGATGATGTCATTCGGTATCAACCAGAAAGTAACAAAGATTTTCATCGTAAAGATAAAAATGTTTTTATATGGGAAGCCGTTCGGGCATCGAGCGCAGCCCCTGTTTACTATAAACCCCTTGAACTTGAGATTGGCGGAAAACTGCGCGCTCTCATTGATGCAGGCTTATTTGTCATGTCACCCACACTATTAGCATGGATTGAAGCGCAAAAGATTTATCCCGGCCGTCCCCTCACCATTATTTCTATCTCAAGCGGGAACATAGGTGAAGCCCGCGAAGTTCAAACCCAAGGCTCAACGGCTGGAAGTATCCCAAAAGTTTTACAGCCCACGATTGAAACAGCCTTAGAAGGACAACAAGCTTTAGCTGATCTCATGATGAGAGATTTACCCGGCATCAAATATCACCGCTTAAGCTTTGAGGTTAAAAATAAAGTTTTTGATGATGTAAGTCCAGAAAATATCAAAACATTACAAGAAGCTGCACAAAAAACAATTACAACGTCCGACTTTAAATCAGTCGTAGACGATATCGTGGCGGCTGTCCGGGAGCGAAAAGAAAAACTGAAGCAAAATCCCCAAGATTTTACGCCTTATATATGTGCAGCAAAAGAAGAATTTAAGAAAAATACAGACTTACGCCTTTCTCCGGAAGGCCCCTCTTCTGATGAAAAAAAGAAGAAGATTGAAGAAGCTTTAGGAAAAATGGCAAAAGCCAATGAAAAAATGGGCACGGTAAATGCACAAGGCAAGAAGATGGTCGAATTTGGCGACCAAGATAAAGCATTACAAATATCCGTAACTAAAGCAAAGCAGACCTGTCAGGTTCTGTTGGGTCAGATGAAGATACAAACCCCGCAATGGAAGGACGGCAAGTGTAATAAGGTGATAGATGCAAAAGAAATATGCCAAGGTCTGTCAACTCAGAAGACAACGATTGCATCAGAATGGGACAACAGTAACTGTAACAAACTGTTCAAGAAGCCAAAAGTATGTGGAGATCTGTCCAACCAGCAAAAAACGAATGCGAAAGAATGGAAAGACAGAAATTGTCGCACGGTACTGGGGGGTTAAATCTGGGCATTCGATCCTTGGAATAGATGATTCAGGGCTCCAGCCTTTTTCATTTATTAAATAAATTTGGTCGCGGATTTAGGGGCTCCGCGTAACCCTTAAGAGATAAAACTAGGTTAGAATTTATCATCCAACAGTTTCTTGTAGAAAGATTTCTTATTATTATACATTATTCACATGCAAGACATGCTGAATATTTCTAAAAACCATCCCAAACTTTACACCTTTTATAAGCAATCCTCGTCATGATTGTTCCAGGACGAGGATTCTTAGAGACATGTGCTAAACAACCCAATAAGAGGCTCTGATGAAATTGCATCAAATCTTATAAGCAACGACAGGGTTACTAGGGTGTGTCATCAATTGAAGAATTTTGTGCCGAAAATGGTGGGTTCTGAGAACCGTATCGCAGAATACTAAAGGCGTATTTGAGAAATGGAAGCGCAGGAAACCGCCATTTGCAGACCAAAAGACGATAATTGATGACATACCCTATCAAGCCTTGTCTTATTTTCAGAGGTTCATCCAGTTTAAAAACAAGGGATGGCACTGATGTATAACATGGCTCCTAGTGAATTGGTTCCCATAGCCCAAGAAGTTGATAAAATTTGTCACCCCTTCCTTTATCCTCGAAGGATATCTTACTTTCAATTCAAAAGAATTTATAAAGATGGTTTCTTGATAACCCTTGCCAATCGTCCTGAGCTTTTTAAAGATATCCTGGAGAAGGACTTTATAGAACCCTCGCCCTATATGCCGTTTCATACCAGCCAATCCTCCATCTATTTTTGGGATGAATCTTTATCAGAACTTCATCTTTCTTTACTCAAAGAAAAGCAAAGCGTTTACCACGGTCTTACCATCATAAGTCGCCGAAAAAAATTTTATGATTGCACAACTTTTGCAATGTCAGAACGTCATCCATCACCTGTTGCCTACTATTTCCATATCCTGAAAGATCTTCAAAGATTTGTAGAGCTTTTTCCGACATTGGCCCGAGGTCTTATCGAAAAAGAAAATGAGAAATTCCTTAAAGCCCGACCACACAGTCAAAGGACGAATTCCAAGAACTTCTTTTTACCGAAACGTTCCTCCCGCTTCCGCCTTGGCGAAAGCACCCAAGACTACATAACAACTTATGAGGCTCTTTGCGTACAGCTTTTGCAAGAAGGCAAATCCTACAAGGAAATTGGCTCTATCCTCTCCATGGCCCCGTCTACCGTTGAAACGCATCTTAAACGATTCAAAGCAAGAACAGGCTTAACCTTGCAGGAACTATACTTCCAATCTTTCCAAAGTCCTGAGGGCAGCATTTTTAATCTAGAATACGTCAAAGAATTTCCCGATCTTGTTCAAAAAAAATCCTGATTACCAACAATAGTCAGCTAGCTTTAGGAGACGCTTCGGCATAGGAGGCGTCCGTAAAGATACAAATACCAATCTATTGATCAGGTCTCCCAAAACAAAATTGCGATTAAAACGGTACTGGAAAGTCACTAAATTCC
>CAMCRD010000094.1 GCA_945877185.1 Candidatus Finniella inopinata
TGTCCTTCTCTGACCATCTTTCTCTCCAACGTTGAGGGTTGAAGAGTATTGTGATCCAATTCTCTCTCTTTTGACATGATGTCCTCCTTTGGTCAGGGGGGGAATTTTCAGTGACCATAAAGGGGGAATATTGCATGACCAGTGACATAAATCTCGTTGGCTTTAGCTGACCACCTCTTATACTTATAGACCAACCCGAAGAGATGCCGTTCTTCTTCGGTCTCCAACGCATTAAACAGGGCAAACTCTTTAAGTTCATTGGCAGCATCAAAAACATCCTTGGGTTTTAAACCTGCCTGATAGATGGACAAAAGGGTTTTCTTATGACCTTCTTCCTGATCTTCCTCAATCATTTTGACCAAGTAACCCGCCAATTGCGCCCTTGCCATTTCGGATTCTGCATCGGGAAATTGCGCTAATTCTTTGTACCGGTTGAGCAGATTTTCCCGATACCCATCTTCCGCATGGGAAAGGATAAGCTCGCGGTTCACACTCAATTCGTGTCGTTCAGCTAAATCGAGGCATCCCAAAAAATCAGGGTGTTTAGACAATGCCAGGGCTGCGGCATTCCTTTCAAAAACCGATTCTCGATAGGCGGGGAAATGCTCGCTTTCAGAGGGCTTGACCCCTAAACTTTTCTGGTCTGTGACACGCGTGTCCACACACCGACGGTAAATCCCTTTAGCAATGATGGCATGGTAATCATAAGTGTTGTACAGGCGGAATTGCTCTTTTTCAGCTTCTGAGCTTAAGGACTCAATCAAGGCCAGGCGGTTAAATTGATGGGCATAGTCACGGATATCGCTTACAGGGATGTCTTTGCCTTTTAAAGCGCCAAGCGTCTTCTTTGATCCTTGCCGTTCGTCTGCTTCCAAAAGCCCATAAATCTCTGCCGCAGATACCGTCTTGACCAGGTTGCTCGTCGTTGTTTCAAACGTTTCCAGGTACAGATCGCGCATGCCATTTTCCACCTGGGTAATGAATTTAGAAGGATCCAGGGGCATACCCATCCGGCGAGCCAGAACAAAAACTTGGTCAACATTATGGTCTTCAAACAAGATACGGGCGATCTGATTTTGGGAAGCAGACAAGGGACGATAGTCCTTGAATGATTCCGTCTCCCAAACTTTTAAGGATTTGCTTTGAGCTTCCTCCATACAGTTTATGTAAGCTTGGTTCGCGAGATGGGTTGCCTTCCCATAACTTTGAAGGACATGGAAAACCTTGATATCCTCTTCTGCCGTTAAGGTTTGCAAAACACGATCTTGCTGGTAAATGTTAGCAGCTTGACGCAATTCTTTAAAATCAATGCCTGCATGATAAACTTGCTTTGCAGTAGCCGATGGTCGACCCCCGGTCGAAAGTCCACCCCCGATCGAAGATTCACCCTCGATTGACCCTTCTTTGCCGTCTCTCTTGCTTTGTTCTGATGCCAACACGCCTGTCGTAGACACGCGTGCCGTAGGTACGCATACCTCGGAATTTATGAGCTTGAGAAGGGCAAAGGCGGATTCTCCTTTTTCCCCTTGATCCAAGGACGTTAAATATTTTTCGATGTGGGTATCCCGAAACGCTTTCTCTCCCCTTAAAAATATTTGCTCAAGCTCAACCTCTTTCAGTTTGAGTCCCATGGCATAGGCCAACGACAAAACCTCAGCATGGTTGCTCCGATCAAAAATTTCCAAGGCCAGCTTGTTACGAGGCTGACAAGCTTCTTGATAGGCTGGCCAGGAAGGACTATCCCATGGTTTGAATTCTGTACTTTCCTTTCCCTTGGCTTTCTCATTGGTGTTTTCGTTCATCTCCTTAATTTCATTCAGGCACACGACATAAATCCGGTTGGCCTCACGGCATTTATCGTCGTACTCATCCAGCAGAAGAAATAATTGACGCTCAGGTTCCGTTGATAGGGATTCAAAAACTTTGAGCTTTTGGTACTCAAGGGCGTGCCTGGCAACATCCTTGGGCTGCACCCCTTGTTGGTACACTTGGGCAATAGTGATTTTCTTCCCCGATGTTGCCTCCTCATCCATCAACATCTTGATCTCAAAAGCGGCATGAAGTTTTGCCGTCTCTTCCTGACTCGTTGTATATGTCTTCAAGAGAACGTCCCGAATGGCTTGGTCTTTTTGATCCATCAACGTTTCAAAAGAGAGCTTCATCCCGACTTGCCGGATCAAACTTTCATAACCTTCCCAGGAATCAACGATTTTAAGGGCGTGTTGGTCCCGCGCCATCCTCACTTCCTTCCACTCGTCAATTTCTTTCCAAAACCCTTCGGACAGGAGTGTTCCTTCGACTTGTTTCAGCTTTGGTTTTAAGTCTTTCCAAAGGGAGGCCGATAAATCACGGGCTTCCACATACTCCTGAAGGGTTTGAAGCCGTTCGGATAGCGCGAGATCAGGCGTATTTTTAAGCATCTCCTGTTGAAGGCACGCGTGCCGGAGCATTTTGGACTGATGGGCTTCCGCTTGCGCCTTGATGATGTGCAAACCATAACCAAAGTTGCTGTTCCCTCCCTCCCCTTCAAAAGCCTTTCCGGCTGCCTTCAGGAAGGGGCGGTACAGAACAGGGTCTTGCATAATCCGATTAGCTAATACACCTCGTTGGTCCCTTAACGCCTCAAAACTCTCCCATTCAGGATGTGCTTTGGCCCGGCTCCCAGGATGCGTTCTTCTAATGGTGCGCCACACCTGGCGGGTTTCTATGGCAACGCTGGCGTATTGTTCGACCACCAGTTGGGCTTGTTGTTCTCGACGACTTAAGGGGCGGTTCTTCAACCCAGCTGTAAACTCTAACGTTTCAAAGGTGATCCCCGCCTGGCGCGCAACGTCCCCATGAACATCCCAATCCTCCAAAATGAGTTTCGCCAAGCCTTTTCGTTCTTCTTCAAGCTTCCGAACCATTGTCCAAGCTTCTGATGCGCGTGTCTTTTCTTGCTCTTCCTTGTTTGTTTTATCCCCGCTCTTGGCAAAGGCGCGGATCGAGAGCAGTTCAAAACCCAAGGCCTTGTATTCCTGGACATTTAGCCAAAAGTCCCTATTTTCTTCCAGAATGCTGTAATCCGCCGCCAGGTCTTTCACGGAGACCTTGCCTAAGGTCTTGAGGAGATCGTGAAAATTGGCAAAATCTTCTTGGGAATAATAAATGCCGATATCTTCCCGGTGTCGGGTCATGGCAACATAAAGGGTATAGGCATCCATATAGCGGGAAAGCTTAACCAAGGACCCATCCCCCGTTGCCCCTTGCGTCTTGTGAACAGTCACCGCATACCCATGCTGGAAGTGGGCATACTCCCGCAGGTAAAAGCTGACAGGAGTAGATCGTTTTCCTTCCTCAACACGGACAGAAATTTTATACGTATCACATAACTTGCCCGTGCCTCGCTCCTTCATACGACAGGGCTTTATGGATTCAATATGTCCCTGCATGCCGTTCCTGACAAAGAAGGTCGGGTCAGAATTGTCAAACTTTGTCCAAAAGCCGCGATCATTTAAGGTAAAGACAATTTTATCCCCAACGGTATAACCTTCTGTTGCTGCCGCTTCTTTTGTTGCTTCTTCTTTTGAGGTTTTGCCTCCCCCTTCCCTTGCCTCTCCTTCCCTTACTCCCTCGTTCTGTGCCCCTTCCTCTCCTTTTATGCCCTTTTCTGTATCTGCTTCCGATCCTTCTCCCCAACCCTCCTGTTCAATACTCTTTTTAACACGTTTCCCCCTTGTTAACAGGTCTTCTTGTGCCAACAAGCCATTTTCCTTGAGGATTTTACGGATAGCCCCGTTGAGTTCCCGAACTTCCTCATTCGTATAGGCCATTGCCAAAGTTTCTGAATCCGGTTGGGCAACCAGGTTGCGAAGGTATTGGCGCGCCATATCCTGGTAAACATCCCCATTTGTTTTGTAACTCTGGACATGGCCCTGGTTTTCATACATCCCCAAAGCTTCGCTTGTCCTTAACTCTGCCAGGTGTAAGGAGGCCTCCTTCATCCAGGGAACCCTTTGGCGCTGGATTTCTGTTAGGGCGCATAAGTTTCTGGTATCCTTAAAGTCCCTGAAGACCTTTCGGGTAATGTCCCCGGATTCTATGGGCTTGGCCTGGTGATCGTCCCCCACTACCATTAATTTAGCTCCTGTGAGGTTAATGATCTTGATGAGGGCATCCCATCCTCCAGCAATATCATTATTAGCCCCGCCCACACCAACCATGCCGATTTCATCCACCAGGATTAAGGTACGTTCATCTGGCAGGTGCTTTTCGTACTCCTTGGCTTTTGCCTCATAAAGGCCTCTTTCTTCCTCTGTAATCGCTGCCCCAAGCTTCTCCAGAACCTCAAAATAAGGCTTCCAGTAATAGGCATAGTGGGCAATCGTATCGCTCTTACAGCCCGCCCCTTTTCTCAATTCATGGGCAGCGGTAGCAGACGGCGCCATTCCCCAAACGGCATATCCGGCCTCTTGATGCATCCTCACCACATACTGTAAAGCGGTGGTTTTGCCTGTCCCTGCCCGACCAATCAATCCAGAGAATTTTGCATCATGACAAAGGGTTCTGACAGCCTCTTTTTGGCCCTCGTTTAGCCAAGATGCTTCTCCCCCTAACAGCTCTTCAACCCGATCTTTAGAAATTGAAATTGCTGCCCTCTGCTCTTTGTAAGCTTCTAAAGATTCCAGGATTTGGTCTTCTTTTGCCTTATAGTCTTTCGAGGTGTACCGCCTTTGGCCATCGAACCCAATTCCGACTTCGACAGCTTCTCTCAAAACGGAATAGATGACATGCTGGGATAAAACGCCGACATCATCCTTCATGCGGTTTAGCACCAACCGCACCACATCCCGCTCAGAGAACGTTGCTTGCTTGGATGTTAACTCCTTCAACATAATGCCAGGAACTTCAGCAATGCGTTCCCTGTTCTCTTCAGAAATTTGCGCATTTTCAGCCGCGATACGAGAAAAGAGCCCTTCCTTTTCCAGCCGATGGGCTTCATAGCCTTTGTGATATCCAGGGATCAAGTCGATCCCCAACTCCGCATAAGATCGCCAGTCAACCCGATCATAAAGCCCTGCCAATTCCTGATGCTTGTTGATGAACCCTGCAAAGATTTTTCGAGACTCCCTGAACTCTTGTCGCGAGGTTAAATGTCGGGCAACGCTCTTATCCCAGGAGATCTCCCCATTCCAAACGGTACGGCTGGAAACGGTAATATGGACATGCGGATTGCCCTCATTCCAGTTAATGGCGTATGTAGCCAACAATCCTTTTGACACGAACCGGTTCAAAACAATATCGCGAACCAACTCAATGTTTTGTTCCTTGGTTAACTCTTTGGGAAGGGAAGCTTCATAGGTATGCCCTGTACGGGCATGGGCTAGGTACTTCTCCAAGGTTGACGGATTTTTAAAGCGCTTACGCGCATAAGTATCTTCAAAGGTTTCCAACTTGTCCCAAAAGGAAAGGTCATCTGATGCGATCCCTGACCCCAGGGGGGCCATCGTTTCCCAAGTTGTCTTGCCCCGGTTGTTGGCATAGTCTGCCTTCTTACCGCCTCGGCGCTCCTCATTCAAAATCTCACCCGTAATATACGCAACATTCTGGACAGTGCTGCGCCCTGTACTCCTAGAAATGTGGCCGATACTGAGGTGGAAGAAATTCATGATATAAAACCGTAACTACAAGTATAAATAAATATAAAAAGACATATGTTAAGAGATATTTCGATATATTTATAAATATACAACCTTATATATAAATTAAAAACATCCATAAATACTAAAATTATGAGAGTGTTATCTTAAGATACATGGCAAATTAACTGTCTTGTTAACATGATAGGCTGCGAAAAGAGCCATAGTTAGATCGACCATTTCCAAGGATCGAGAAGGCGCAATGGATTTACGTTTAAATCTCAAGAACCAATGCCGCTGTTGA
>CAMCRD010000095.1 GCA_945877185.1 Candidatus Finniella inopinata
TTTTTGAGGGAGGGATTCATGCAGATATCTCCAAAATAATTGCAAGATTTTGACGGGATTAACCCTTCTTTCTTGCGTTTATTTTAGCAGAAATCTACCTTATTCTGCAATATTTTCAACACATTACTTGACTCTTAACGTCGCACTAAAGAGCTTGAGCTTCTCTTGTCTGATTTAGTGCAAAGAAGTTATATCCAAGAAGACCAGCACCATAATATCACTCTTGTTTCCCGACCAGATCCCATTTAGGCCATAGCTATAGAAGTAGATAAATGCACCGTCTTACAGTATACCTGGAGTATACCCGCTGAAATTTCTGATTGTTTGGAAAACCTCGAATCCCTTGCTATGATTGGCTCCCCGGGACGGACTCGAACCGCCGACCCAGTGGTTAACAGCCACTTGCTCTACCAACTGAGCTACCGGGGAACACCTTCTTTTGGTACCATACCCCATCCTCCTTGACAAAGGTTTTTTTGATAAGCTCTCCTTTTTTCTGCACTTTTCAAGGTATTGCTTTGATTCTTTAGGATTTATGAGGAGATTTATGTCTTGCGCTCTATATCTCATCTCGGTACCTTTATAGCTAAGGATATAGGGTTCTTGAAGGTCCAGGCAAGATTAAGCAGGGTTCTCTTTTATCAAAAACACTAACTTTTTGTCGAGGTTAACAAGATGATCGATTTAAAGTCCCTTCTTTCTTCCTTGGATATAAAAGCCGATTGGGTTGGCTTAAGGGCTGTTAAAGAACAAATAACGACAAGATGCGCCCGCAATGGAAATCTTGACCCCCTCACCATAGAGCAGGATCAAGGTATTATGGTTGAGGTGCTTGTCAACGGACAATTTGCCTATGCCGGAACGGGTGATATTTCTGTTGAGGGGGTCAAGAAAGCGGCCAAATGCGCACGCGATCAGGCAACAAAACTCCATAAATTTCAACTCTATCCTTTTGATGATTCCCTTCGGCCTCCCTCAAAGGGATCCTATTTGAGTGTAGCGCGTTCTCTTCTCGATCCCTCGAAAGCTCATTCTTTAAATGATTTGGCCATTGAGCTTTCTTTGCGTTTAAAGGTGAGCGATAAGATCATCAATACAGAAGCGACATTGATGTCTATTGAAAAAGACATGTCCTTTGTCAGTTCCAATGGGGCAAACTTTAGCCAAACTTTTCATCAAAGGGGTGTTCAGCTTCTCGCAACAGCCCAAGAGGGAAGCACCATTCAAACAAGAACGAATGGTTTTCCAGCAGCCGTGGCGCAAGGGGGCGATGAGTTTTTTGCAGCGGACTATTTGCGGCAGAATGCACAGCAAATTGCTGAGGAGGCTATTGAACTAACCCATGCTGAGGAATGCCCAACCGGTATCTTTGATGTCCTTCTCATGCCGGACCAGCTCTATCTCCAAATCCATGAATCGATTGGCCACCCTTTGGAATTAGACCGTATCCTGGGGGATGAACGCAATTATGCGGGGTGGAGCTTTGTGAAACCGGAGGATTTTGGCCAGCTTGTTTATGGGTCAGAGCTGCTCAATATTACCTT
Source organism: Candidatus Finniella inopinata (assembly GCA_945877185.1). GTDB lineage: Bacteria > Pseudomonadota > Alphaproteobacteria > Paracaedibacterales > VGCI01 > VGCI01. Next base: position 1,545 of record CAMCRD010000095.1, read on the forward strand.
CGACCCTACCGTGCCTGGTGAATTGGCAAGCTATGGATACGATGATACAGGTGCGCCAGCGGAGCGCCATTATTTGATCCAGGATGGGATCTTAAAACGGGGATTGGGGGGCCTTGAAAGCCAAAAGAGATCAAACATCCCGGGGGTTTCCTCAGCACGGGCAACTTCCTGGAACCGTCCCCCGATTGATCGCATGGGCAACATCAATATGGAGCCAGGCTCGACGCCGCTTGCAGGGATGATTTCTGCGACAGAGCGGGGTATTCTCATGAAAACAAATAAATCATGGTCCATTGATGATTATCGCAACAAATTTCAATTTGGGTGTGAGTATGCCCAGCTTATTGAAAATGGAAAGATAACAAAGACATTGAAAAATCCGAATTACCGAGGGATCACAACGCCCTTTTGGCATGGATTGAAAATGGTTGGGGATAGGTCAACCTATGAGGTGCAAGGGGCGTTTTATTGTGGAAAGGGAGAACCTAATCAAGTGATTCGCGTTGGCCATGCAATGCCTGCTTGTTTGTTTACTCATGTTGAAGTTTTCGGAGGGGGCGTCTAATGAATCAAGAAAATTGGCACATCGTTGCAACGCGTCTTTTGCAAGAGCTAAGACAAGGGGAGTCTTTAGCGCTTTCCTTGAGTGCGGAGGATTCGCTTTTTGTTAGAATGACCCAAGCAAAAGTCCGGCAGAGCAGTGAAGTTCAGCAAGGTTTTGTCGAGCTTCATTTTTTCAAAAACAACCGTAACTTAAAAATTACGGTCCCCTTTACGTTTCAACCTGAGAAGGATCTTCAAGCCTGTCAAGAAGCTTTGCATCGCTGTCGAGAAGAGGCGGCTCATCTTCCTGAGGATAAGTTTCTCCAATTGCCAGAGAACCACGGCCAGTTTCATCAAGACACCCGTAAAAAAATTGATGGGTATTCTTTGGTTGATGCCTGTTTAACGAAAGTGCAAGGATCGGATTTTGTCGGAATACTTGCGGCGGGGGAGAGCATACGGGCAAATATAAATTCATCGGGCTTGAATCAATGGTTTGGTACATCAACATTTTCTTTGGACTTCTCGTTCTATGCCAAGAATAGACAAGCTGTCAAAGGCCTTTATGGTGGCCAACACTGGCAAGACCCAGAATTCGAAGCCCTTATATCCAGAAAACGGGATCAGCTTGATCATTTAAGTAAACCGCTGATGTCTTTAGAAAAGAAAAAGTATCGGGCGTATTTTAGCCCTTCGGCTGTTGCAACTCTTGTAGAGGGTCTTTCAAGTGTGGCGAGCCGGGAAGCGTATCAGCGGGGCCAATGTGCCTTTAAGAAACTGGTGGATGCCCAACAACACCTTTCGCCGATGTTTTCTCTTCAAGAAAATTTTACGGGTGGTCAAATTCCCCCTTTTAATGAGATGGGAGAAATAGCGCCTGAGGTTCTATCTGTTGTGGAACAGGGGCGCTTTAAAAATCTATTGTGTTCTTCCCGTTCGGCAAAAGAATATGGGGTGGCGTCAAACTTTGCATCCCAACGCGAGGCTTTGCGTGCTCCTGAAATCCTACCGGGGCAGCTCCCCTCCGCTAAGGAAATGGAGGCTTTAGGGACAGGAATTTATATTTCTGATTTGCATTACCTGAACTGGAGTGATATCCAGCACGGCAGTATGACTGGCATGACGCGTTTTGGGTGCTTTTGGGTAGAAAATGGCCAAATTGTGGCGCCCGTAAAAGATTTGCGTTTTGATGAATCCCTCTACCATTTTTGGGGCGCAGGATTAGAAGGATTTACGGATAAAGCCGAAATTCATCCAAAAACCGGAACTTATTATCAGCGTGACCTTGGCACCATTAAAGCACCCGGTATGTTGGTCAATGACTTTACGTTTGTGTTATAGGATGCATGAAAAGATAAGAAATATTAACTCAAATGATGATGCATGAAATTGAAACATCCCGCCTATGGCTTTGCCGCCCAACCTTGGAAGATTGGGAAAACTTAGAAGAGCTGTGGCGAAATGAAATCGTTCAACGGTTCTTAGGAGGTGTTGCTGAGGATGATGTGATCAAAGAAAGAATAACGGCTATTCAAGATCACTGGGATCACTATGGCTTTGGCCTGTGGGCTGTTTATAAAAAAAGCACAAAACAACGAGTAGGTCTTTGCGGTCTTCATCGCAGTGATGATGGGCTTGAAATTTCTTATAAATTTTTTCCAACATTTTGGGGCCAAGGCCTTGCTAAAGAGGCAACGATGGCCTGCCTTAATTATGGATTTACAACGTTTAAAGATAACTCAATCATTGCCATCACCCAAGAAGTCAACCATCGATCCTGTGTCCTTCTTGAAGCTATTGGTATGAAGCATATCGAGAACTTTAAGCGTTTCGATACTCTTCAGCGCTTGTATGAGATAACTCGATACAAATAATCACTTAAGCAGCTTCGATATGTTTGTCTTTCAGAAGGGTTTGTAATTCACCGCTTTGGTACATTTCTTTGACAATATCACAGCCGCCAACAAACTCGCCTTTAATGTAGAGTTGGGGAATGGTTGGCCAATTGCTGAATTTTTTAATGCCATCGCGCACATTGGGGTCCATCAGAACATTGACGACTTTGAAAGAGATTTCCAGGTGGGTTAGGATTTGCACCACATGAGCTGAAAACCCACACTGAGGGGCCTCTGCCGTCCCTTTCATATATAAAACAACCGGATGATCCGTAATGTCTTTTTGAATAAGGTTAAGGGTGACTTGATCTGCCATGATTTAGGACTCTCTTTCTATAATCGTTAAGGACGGTGACGTGGAGGGCAGGGATGTACGAACGGAAAGGGCATGAAGTTGCTTTCCAACGCGTGTCCCGAGGGCTTGATAGACCATTTGATGTTGTTGTACGCGGCTTTTCGCTGTAAATAAAGCAGACGTTACGTGAACGGCATAGTGATCCCCATCGCCAGCCAGATCGTCGATTTGTATGATCGCGTCGGGCATGGCGGCTTGGATCAATTCTTGAATCTCAGAGGCTGTTATGGCCATGAGGACTTTTCTTTGGTTTAAGGGGCCGCTTCAGAAGCGGCCTGTTTTTTGGAAAAATATCTTGGGAAGGGGGTGTTGTCCCCTCAGGTATATCCATGCCTAACACGCCAAGGCGACGGGCAACTTCCTGGTAAATTTTTGGGGCTTCATCCGGACTGTCTTGGACACCTTGTCGATCAAGACGTTTGCCCGTTGTTAAATCTAACAAACTACAGGTATCGGGGCAAATCTCATCCGTAATGACAATTTGGGAATCATCCATAAGGTCAGAAGTATAGAGGCGTCCAAATTCGAGCCTAAAACTGATAAGGCGAATGTTGAGGGCCAAAAATTGGCCCGTCAAAAAATCATTGATGCGTTGAGAAGTCAGAAGAATATCATCGATTTCTTCAAATCGGCCCCAGCCTAAAGCCGTTAAGTGTTCTGCGGCGACTACGGGGTTGTTCAGTTCTTCATTGCGTAAAGAAAATTCTGGAACTGGCTTGAGGAGGGGCATCCCTTCTTCAAGCCCAAGCCGATGGGCAAAGGCCCCAGATGCAACATTATGGAGCGTCAATGTAAAGGGAAGCGTCTCTGTGGTTCGAATAAGTTGTTCGCGCATATTGAGCGCGCGAATAAAGTGTGTATCGATTCTCAAGTCGTTGAGCCGCGTCATCAGCAATTCGGAAATACGATTGTTAAGAACCCCTTTTCCACTGACGGTTAAGACATCCTTTTCAAGGGCGACATCGTCCTTAAAGTATAAAACATAAGTCCCAGGCTCTGGGCCGTCATAGATGGTTTTGCTCGTTTCATCTAACAACTGGCGACGCCGAGGGGAGGCATGGTCGGTAAGCAAGCGAGGGTGGGAACTAATGTTCATTTGTTAACCTTAAAGTCGTTAAGATTCCATTACCTATAGCAGATTCCATCCTGGAAAACAATAAAAGGTTCTGCATTACTCTTCATATAAGAGCTTTTAAGGGGATTTCAAGGGGGAAGCAGGGAGGAAAAAAGAGGATACCCCACCAAAATTTATAGCACTGGCGCTTTCTTTAATGCATACCCTCAACTTAATTCACCACCCTCACTACCCGTCACTTTTTTAAAAGGTTCCATTTTTAGCCAATTCCAAGAGGTTTAAAAGGGTTTCTAGAACTCCAACAGCCGACTGAGCAAGTAGAAACTGAAAGCGAATCAGGCCTTGCTTGAAGACTGAATAGAGAGGA
>CAMCRD010000096.1 GCA_945877185.1 Candidatus Finniella inopinata
GGTGGATTGAGAAGTGTTTTGATATCTTTTGAGTAAGGGGATTTAGTTTCATTATTTTAGAATCCTTTCTTTGATGAGGAGCGATTCCAAAATGTAAGCTATTTCTCCTTACCTCTCAATACGTTGCTAAAAGTGACGGGTAGTGAGGGGTTATACAGATTTCGATAAAATGAAAGAATATAAAGAGGAGAATTCTAGAGTAGAAAATAGTATTCTAACTGTCATGAAAAGATTAACGACATCTTGGGACAAATCGTTCAAGTCCAAGGACAGTTTTTATATTTCTAAAACGTTAAGGGGTCTATTTGCATCCGACTTATATGTAAATACACAGAAAGATAAGTTATTAGAAAACATACGCCAGGCAGGTGGGGATAGAATTAAAAAATCGAGTGAGATTGGTGTCTATGATAAGTACTTATCCGACTTAGTAAAAACAAAATTTCAGAGGTTAGAGGTAAATTCTAAAAAAATAGACTTTAAATTATTGTTTGATGAACCTCTCTCCGTAAAAGAAGCAAGAAATAAGAGAAATGAGCGGAAAGAAGAAGCAAATAAAGAAATTACAGACGAAAAGGAAAAGAAACCACTAGAAGTAGCCTCTCCTGTTACGTTAGAATCGTCGAACTTGGGAACATTGATACGATTTTTTATAAATAATAGTAACAATCCGACCTTTGAGGATTTTTGGAGAGATGAACTCCATAATAATGAGTCGGATATTGCTAAATTTATGAAGGCACTTTCCAAGCCTCAATCTAGAGATGAGGTTGAAAAGGTTGCCCAAGAAGCTTTTGCTTTCCTAAAAAACAACACTGAAGAGCAAAGACAACTTTCCGATCTTTTTGATAGGGTCATTAAAGCTAAGGAACACCACGATGATTTTATGAAGAAAATGCTCCTTGTTAACCAGGCCTTTGAGCCGTTGAAGAGTGCCCCAAAACATGCCAAGCTGGAAATACAAAAGAAAGTGAGACAGCTTGCGGGCCTTTTGGCGGAAAAGCCTGATGTGTATTTAAAAATGGAGCATGACGTTAGAGCCGTCAATTATGCCTATAATTTTCCAATGTTCTATGTGGAAGCGCTGAAACCCCTTGATAAAGACGATAAGAAAATGAAGATTTGGGGCGTTGATGATGATACGGCCTTTGATGGCGCTTTGAAAGAGGCCTATGAGGCGTATGAGAAAGCAAGGGATGCCATTCGGGCAATTAACCCAGCTGCAACGGAAGATAGCATAGGCGCTATACGCCTGGGTGGGTTTTATGAAGAGGAGCATGAAACGACCGCACAAAGTGGAGGTGGAGGTCCAATAGGGGGTCCACCAAGAGGAGGTCCAATAGGGGGTCCACCAAGAGGAGGTCCACCACCAATAGGAGGCCAGAAAAGTATGCCTGTACAGGAAATTCCAGAAGAAGATAAAGTCAATGACGCATGTAATAAGTGTAATCTGGTAATTACTAAGGTAGTTTCTGAACAAAATCATAATATAGATATTAAATTCTCGAATTTGTTCGAAGAAATTTATAAAGAATACATAAAAACGCCTTCCGAGGAAGATCTTCAGAGAGAACGTGGATTAGAGATTGATGAAAGAAAAGATGAAAAAAAACATTTTATCGTAGAATCTGTGACAAAAAAATTAACCGAAGAAGTTCTCAATGAAATGATCAATAATCTCATTGCTGCTTTTGAATATGAATATATAGACAAGGATCGTCCAGATATGCCAACAATTCTGGGCACCATAAAGACTTCTTGTAAACCACGAAATATCACACAAACATTTGACAAAATATTTGATGAAGAGATGGCTTCTCTTAAACCCAAAGAAGAAAAGAATGTCGTAGTGCTTAAAAGGCGTAAGGAGAAGAAAGAAGAGAAAGAAAAGAAAGAAGAGAGAGGAGAAATCAAACAAGGTAAACTTAAATCGCGTGACCTCGAACAAAAAGACAAAGACGAAGAAAAAGGGGAAACGAATCCTTTTGGAAAGTCTCTGAAAAAGGTTGGGAAAATTCAAAAGAACCTAGTTCTTTTGGGCAAAGTTGCACAAGCAGAAGCAGAGCTTGCTGAAATTCAACCAACTGGTAATAGCGAAGTTTTAAAGAAACAAGCTGATGAGCAAAGATTAGCGAAAATAAAGGAATTCCTTGACGTAGAGAAAGGCACTGAATTTGCCGAAGGATTTGCACCTGCGGAGCTTCTGGCGTTTCCGATGTGGGCGATCCTTGATCTTGTGCCTGGAGATCTTGAACAACTGCATGAAGGGTTTCAAGTGGGCAACCTCTCCAATAGAAAATTTTCCCCTAACGTTTTAGAAGTCATTAAGGGAGTGAGATTTAATAAACACGAACACGAGAGGGTAAAGTCTCAGTTTATAACGGCAGATGTGGTTAAAATCGAAACGCCAAAACAATTGTTAGGCCCAATCTTGGAGATTAGACAGCCAATTTTGGATCAATTGATTAGTAATGGTGATATTAAATAGCTCATCATTTTCTTAACCATATGCAAAAGAAGGGAGCCTTTATCTGGCTCCCTCTTTTTTTCGATATCTCTTTTATGGTCAAAGAATAGTTTCATTTTAATAAAATTTTCTGATACTCTGGCTCCAGCTTGACGATGATCTCTCTTAATGAAAAGGGGTGGAAGATGTTTCATAAAGCACCGTTGTTTCGGGTATCTTTACTACTTAAGTTTCTTTTTCTTTTCTGTCTCTTTGGACTATTTCCCCCCGCTCTTTCCCAAGACACCCTTGTAGGTGAAGGTTTGGCCGCTGAGCATAAGCATAATCTCAATGTCATAAAAACAGAGCATTATTGGCATACGCCCTCTGTTCGACCGGATCATTCTCCTCTGGTGCCTGTAACCCTGCCTTTAAATTTTGAGCGGAGCGCTTTGAGTTTTGGAGAATTATTAAAGGTTGGCGGCGTCATTGTTGGGGAAGATGAACGACAACAAATTGAGGATGCTACGAACTTCCATTGGCGTGTTTATGGCCAACTGACCATGAGCTTTGGGGATAAAACCTGTACGGGTACCGGAACCTTGATAAGCCCCTGGCATGTGCTGACTACAGGGTGTAACCTTTATGATCCTAAGACGCAAAAGTGGGCCGAAAATATCCAATTCCATCCGGGTAGAAATGGAGATACCCTTCTTCTTCATCCAGTCTTCTGTGTAAAAAAAGCCATTTTTTCGAATTGGAAGATGGGAGATGAAAAATCCGATATGGGGATCATCGAATTATCAGAAGGCATCGGCAACCAACTCGGTTGGAATGGCCTTCTTTGGGGGGAGGATGCTTACTTGTCGAAGGTAGATCCGATTAATGTGACCGGGTATCCGGGTGATAAGCCGATAGGGACAATGTGGACAGATTATAGCAAAGACTGGAATAACATATATGGAAGCCAGATTACGTATCAATTAAGTGCCTCTGAGGGGCAGAGTGGGGCTTCTACGTGGGTGCGCTCGCCTAAAGATGGGCCTGAAGGATTTTATTCCTTAGGCGTCCATGCTTATGGTTCTACTTCTTGGGATGGTGCGGGTGTTATGAATATCGCAACGCGATTAACTCAAGATAAATTTTCAGCCCTCATCAATTTTATTAACGAGAAGTTCTAAGCGGTCTTATTCCTTTTAGGGAAGTCGCACAGGAATACACTTCCCCACCTCTATCCCCTCCGGCGTTACGCAACATAAATAAGCATAAGCCTCTACCCCATGGGAAAGGGCATGGGCTGCAGTTGCTGCATAAACCGGGTCGAGGTCGGCGGCAAACGAGAAATGGCTGCAATCATTGCGCTGAATGATATATAGCATAACGGCCCTGCCGCCTTCGGCAACTACGGCTTCTAGCTCGCGCAAATGTTTGGCGCCGCGCGTCGTGACGGAGTCGGGGAATTCTGCCGCTTCTCCTCGTTTCAGATGTACATTTTTGACTTCTACATAACAAGGGGGCTGGCCAGGATTGGTGAGCAATAAATCAATGCGGGAGTTTTGGCCGTATTTAACCTCTCGCCTTAAGGACCCATACCCTGTCAGTTCAGTAATCCGGCCTTCCAAAATCGCTTTTTCGGCAAGGCCATTGGGCAGGCTTGTATTGACGCCCACATAGGTGCCGTCCATCTCAACAATTTGCCACGTGTAACTGAGCTTACGTGTAGGGGATGGGTGATGGGATACCCACACCCGCAAACCGGGTGTTGTACCCCCGAGCAAAGCGCCTGGGTTTGCGCAATGGGCTGTGATGATCTCTCCAGAATCTAAGGCAATATCGGCTAGGAAACGCTTATATCGCTTGATGAGGCGGCCAGGGAGGAGAGGAGGCGAAAAGTTCATTGAGGTTGCTCTTTAAGGGTTAGGCATGTTATTTCCTTTAACAAAAGTCGGTGATAAGGACAAGGGACCATGACACAAACAGCGGCCATATTAATTATTGGGAACGAGATTCTTTCGGGCCGAACGCAAGATGCGAACATTCAATATTTAGCCAAGCGGCTGGGGGAGGTGGGGATTCGCCTGGATCAGGCGCGGGTGATTGCGGATGATGTGCCCGTGATTGTCTCAAACGTGCGAGAGTTGGCGAAAACCCACAGTTACGTCTTTACAACGGGTGGGATTGGGTTCACCCACGATGATCGCACCGCCTTGAGCCTTGCACAAGCTTTTGAGGTTGAGATTGAAGAGAACCCAACAGCGCTTCGCCTTTTGCAGGACTATTATGGAGATGCCTTGAATGAGGCCCGTCGTCGCATGGCCTTAATCCCTGTAGGCGCGACGCTGATCGACAATCCGATTAGTAAGGCCCCTGGGTTTCAAATCCAGAATGTTTTTGTCCTTGCCGGTGTCCCAAGCGTGATGCAGGCGATGTTTGATAGTGTGGTAGGTCGCCTCGTCGGGGGTGCGCCGATTCTATTTGCTGCAGTCAGTTGTGGCCTTCCGGAAGGCATTCTTGCGGATGACTTGGCCCTTCTTCAAGGTCGCCATCCAGAAGTCGATATTGGTAGTTATCCTTATTTTAAATTAGGGGTTTTGGGTGTTAGCCTTGTCATGCGGGGAATTGATGCCCACTCAATCGCCAGCGCAACACAAGATGTTATGGACATGATTAAAACTTTGGGCGGAGACCCTGTGGTTGAGTAGAGGGAGACTACGCCTCTTTTATTTTTTCGCAAATCCTTCCGGCGTCCACGCTTCATAATCTTTTAACGGCACAACACCTTTTAATCCTTTGGGCTGGTGTGCATAAGGCGTGCCCGTCAAATTGGGTAGATGCTCTTTTTCCCATGGGTAATGTTGGCGAAGTTGGGGGGGCTCTGAGGTTGTGAAGTGCAACCAAGCATGCCAGTCGGCAGGAACTTTTGAGGCTTCAGCACGCCCTTTATACATAATCCAGCGACGGGGCTTTCCATAACGCGTCTTCTTTTTATCTTCGTAATACTTATTGCCTTGCGAATCTTCACCAACGAAGCGCCCGCGCCACAGGGTGCGGAAAAAAATAGCAATGCTCATGGAACTCTCCTGATTTTTCTTTCATTCTAACGGCTTTTCTTTAAGTTGGCGAGGGGTACCTCAACGCCGCATAAAAATACCCCAGCTTCGCCAGCTAAAAATACCCCACCCCTTTGGTGCCCCATGATGGGCGGCTATGTGCCCCTTCTTCCTGGCACCATAAGTAAACAGATCATTTTATAATGGCGCCACAGCCAGTTTGCAAA
>CAMCRD010000097.1 GCA_945877185.1 Candidatus Finniella inopinata
ATTGTCCTCTCTATTCAGTCTTCAAGCAAGGCCTGATTCGCTTTCAGTTTCTACTTGCTCAGTCGGCTGTTGGAGTTCTAGAAACCCTTTTAAACCTCTTGGAATTGGCTAAAAATGGAACCTTTTAAAAAAGTGACGGGTAGTGAGCATTGAGTCATAGAATTATGGGGTTTTAAGTAAAAAAAATTATCCGCCTCAGGCGGATGAAGATAGGGATACAAAAGATAAAAAATAAACCAACATGCCTATAACCATATTCCCAAAAACACGATGAATCAAGAAAATTCGAATTAAGTTTTTTTCGGCAGGTTTCTATTTTATGCTGAATTAAGAGGTTTGCTTAGGATGATCTTGGGAGGCGAGATGCTTAAAATCTTTCTTTTGGTTATGGGGCTTATTTTTAATTGCATGGCTTCTCAACAAAAGGTTATTCGATTTCCAGCCCTGGCGGGGCAGTTTTAGCCGGCATCTCCTGAGATTTTAAAAAAAGATATTCATCAATACTTATCAAATGTCCAACAAGTGGGCATCCCAATATCCCCTAAAATTATTGGAATGATTGTTCCTCATGCGGGCTATCAATATTCCGGCCAAACAGCCGCTTATGCGTATCATATCCTTAAAAATCAGAAGGTTGACGTTATTGTCATGATCGGGCCCTATCATGAGAGCCAATTTCCAGGTGTTTCAATCTGGACGGAAGGCGTTTGGCACACCCCTCTCGGAGAGGTGCCTATTGATGAGACCTTAGCAAAAAGGATTCAAAATGAGTCAGAATATTTTCGATATGATCCTCACCTCCATATCTCAGAACATTCTTTGGAGGTGCAGCTTCCTTTTATCCAAGTGGTTGGGGGAGGGGCAAAGATCGTTCCGATCTTGATCAGCGATATCCAGTTCGCAAAACCGCTGGCACGGGCACTTTATAAGCATCTTCAAGGTCAGTCTGCCTTGGTTATTGCTTCAACGGACCTTAGCCATTACCATCCCGATACCATAGCCCAAGATATTGATCGAAAAACCCAAGGGGCTTTTCAGAAGCTGTCTCCGGATGAATTCCGCGACGCTTATGAAAAGGGGGAAATAGAACTTTGTGGGGCTTCGGCGGTTTTAACGCTCTTGGAATTTAGCCGCCTTATGGGTGAACCAGGGTTCATCAATCTACACTATGCCAACAGTGGGGTTCAGAATCGTGATCTCAGCAATGTTGTTGGCTACAATGCATCCCTTATTACAATTTCTGACAAAATCCCGCCGGAGCAAAGTGAGATCCTTCTCAATTTTGCAAAAGATACGCTCTTTGCCTATCTTACCAATAAAACCATGCCAACGTTCCTGATTGAAGATCCTCTTTTAAAAGAGAAACGGGCCGTTTTCGTGACATTAAGGGATAAAGCAGGAAACCTTCGGGGATGTATCGGGCGATTTGAAGCCGAAGAACCCCTGTATCAAGCGGTGCAAAATATGAGTATTGAAGCCGCAACGAAGGATTCTCGCTTCCCTCCTTTGAGCCTTAATGAGTTGAAAGGTTTATCCATTGAGATATCGGTCTTGGATACGCCTGTTCCGGTTAAAAGTGCCCAAGAAATCGTTTATGGAACGCACGGCGTCATGGTGTCCCAAGGAAAAAGAAGTGGTGTTTTCTTACCGGATGTTTCCAAGGAATTCCCCACAAAAGAAGAATTCTTGTCAGAGTTATGTTCGCAAAAGGCTGATTTGCCAAGGAACTGTTGGCAAAATCCCCAAACTCAAATTAAGGTATTTACCACGCAAACGATTGAGGAAAAAAAGGCACTATAAACAGGTGTATCCGCTCTACGTCAGGAGCGAAAGAGAGCACGAATGAAAAAATGGCTTTAAGAGGGAGCAAGGAGGAAGTCGATGTGCATAAATATTGATAATTGCTTAGAGATTATAAGTGCCTTTGGGCCAGTAATTACAGGGTCTATGATAGTTTATATTGCGGGGCAGCAATGGAAGACGAGCGAAAAATCGCGTCGCACTCAACAGTTTCAAAGATATATAGATAATTATCATAAAGTGATGGAATCCATATCCATGATAGCGAATGGTGAGCAAACTCAGCGAAATCTTGCCTCCATAAAGTTAAGAGAGATTCGTGATGAGGCTCAACTGTTCTTGTCAAAAGAGGTATTAGCCTATGTAGAAGGAGTTAGAAAAAAATATTGCCACATTAATATGCTCAGGGTACAAGAAAGTGACGCAAGGGCAAAGGGTGAGGACTTTGAACAATTTAGAAGTGAAGCATTTGATTTGGAAATACAGTTAGGACGCGAAAATCCTTATGAAATTTATCGAAAAAGTCTGCACATTGATGAGCCAGTATCGTGGTGGAAGAAATTAACAAATTGCAATCAAAGAATATTGTAATTCTACCCCTCACCCGGCACTTCGTGCCGACCTCTCCCACAAGGAGCTTTGCTGAATAATTGCGTAACAATAAGGAGCTGCTTCCAAATTTGGTAAATGAAAATAATTTAAGTCATTTCGAGGAGCGAAGCGACGTGGCAATCTATGTATCCAAAGCCTCTTTCAGCATTATATTATGCTGAAATATTTAAAAGTACATGGATTGCCACGTCGCTTCGCTCCTCGCAATGACTGCATTTATCATTTTGGACTTAAATTCTATTTTTAACATTCGATTTTTTTTGTAGAGATGTTACCATACAAATATAATACAAGGAGAGAGGTACAATTTCCTTAACTCTTTTTCTTCTTCCCGCGTCCAAAGCCGCCTCTGCCGCGCGTAACACCGGAGGCGCCTTTTTCAATTTTGGCATTCACGATCACCACAGCCTCATCCAGGGTTAGGTTCAAAAAGTCGTAACTTTTCGGAATAGAGGCAAATTGGTCTCCGTACTTCACGTAAGGACCAAAACGACCCAGGCCCACGCTTAAGAGCGCGTCAGAATCCGGATGGTTTCCAATCACAAAGGGCAATTTCTTCAATTGAAGGGCCATCTCTAAGGTTACATCATCCGGCCCGGTTGTTGCGGGTAAAGAAACACGCTTTGGTTTTGGGGCTTTGGATGCTTTTTTCTTAGCAGGTTTCTTGCCTTTTTTAGGTGCTTTTTCTTCCTTTTCCTCTTTTTTAACGGGTTTTTGAGCCGACACCGTTGTTTCGTCTCCCCACTGGAGGTAATACCCGTAAGGGCCCTTGCGTAAAGTGATGAGCTCTTCCGTGTCTGGGTCGTTTCCAACGTCTTTTGGGGGTTCTGAGGCAGCAGCGGCAGCCTCGTCGCCCGTTACGCTGAGGGGGCGGGTATAACGGCATTCTGGATAGTTCGAGCAGCCTAAAAAGGCGCCAAACCGGCTTAGTTTCAAACTGACCCGACCTGTTTTGCAGGTGGGGCAAACCCGTGTTGACGCATCTTCTCCGAAAAGGTCGAAGCTCAAATCCTCTTCCAGGCGGTCGATCACTTCCGTGGTGCGTAAGTTTTGCGTTGCCTCTGTTGTTTCATGAAATGGCGCCCAGAAACGAGCTAATACGGCTTTCCAGGGAAGGTTCCCTTGGGAGATTTCATCCAGTTCTTCTTCTAAATTTGCCGTAAAGTCATACTGAACATATTTGTTAAAGAAATTGACGAGGAAAGCGGTAACCAAACGGCCGCGTTCTTCCGGAATGAACTGGCGCTTTTCCAGACGAACATAATCACGCTCCTGCAACACATGAATGATCGGCACATAGGTCGAGGGGCGACCGATGCCAAGCTCTTCGAGTTTCTTGACCAGGCTGGCTTCGCTATAGCGCGGCGGCGGTTGAGTGAAATGCTGGTTTGGCGTGACGTCGCGCTGATCAATAGCTTCTCCCATAGACAGAATAGGTAAGAGGCGATCTTCTTCCTCCTTCTCGTGGTCTTCATCCACCCCTTCTTGATAGAGTTTTAGGAAACCATCAAAGGTCATGGTAGACCCAGTTGCACGCAAGGTGATTTGTTTATCTGGAGAAGCCATTTCGACGGTCACTTGATCAAATAAAGCGCTTTCCATTTGAGAAGCCATGGTTCGCTTCCAGATCAGTTCATAAAGCTTATATTGGCCTTCATCTAAATACTGTCGAACTTCTTCAGGGCTGCGGGAAAGCTGGGTAGGTCGAATGGCTTCGTGGGCTTCTTGCGCATTCTTTGACTTATTCTTGAAAACGCGAGGGGCTGACGGCAAATACGGTTTTCCGTAGGACTTCTCAATATAATCCCGGGCACTTGCAAGAGCCTCAACGGCAATTTGAATGCTATCCGTACGCATATAAGTGATCAAACCCGTGACTTCACCGCCGATTTCAATGCCTTCATATAAACGCTGGGCGGTCTGCATGGTGCGGGAGGCGCCATATCCAAGCTTTCGAGAAGCTTCTTGCTGTAGTGTTGAGGTGGTAAATGGTGCTGCGGGATGGCGTTTTGCTTGACGCTTTTCTAAAGTTGATACGGAGAAAGTCCGCGCGCGAATGGCTTCACAGGCTGTTTCAGCCAGTTTTTGCGTGTTGAGGTCGAATTTATCGAGCTTCTTCCCATTCAGGTGCGTTAAGCGTCCTGTAAACTTCTCATTCCGGGGTGTCATCAATTGGGCGGTGATGGACCAGTATTCTTGGGGTTTAAAAACTTCAATCTCGGCTTCACGTTCAACCACCAACCGCAGGGCCACCGACTGAACCCGCCCTGCTGAGCGGGACCCTGGTAATTTGCGCCACAAAACAGGGGATAAGGTAAATCCAACCAAATAATCCAGGGCCCGACGCGCAAGATAGGCATCCACCAACTCTTTATTAATCTCCCGTGGATTCTCGAGAGAATGCTGTACGGCGGTTTTCGTAATTTCATTAAAAACAATACGCTGAACGTCTGTTTGTGGCGAAAGGGCGCCTTGTTCTTTTAAGACCTGTTGGACATGCCAAGCAATGGCTTCTCCCTCTCTATCCGGGTCGGTTGCGAGGTAGAGATGGTCGGCGCCCCGAATGGCTTTGGCAATTTCGGCAATATGTTTTTTAGATCGATCATCCGTTTCCCACGTCATCGCGAAATCTTCATCGGGACGCACGGAGCCGTTTTTAGACGGTAAATCCCGGATATGGCCAAAGCTGGCGAGAACAATGAAATCCTTACCTAAATAACGATTGATCGTCTTGGCTTTTGCTGGCGATTCCACAATAACAACGTTTTTCATAAAGTCCTAAGTCCTTGACGATTCAAAAGGGAATATACTGGTTTTCATTTTGCAAACCTTAAAGCCTATTAGCAAGGGATTATATAAAAGATCAAGAAAAATTTGCGTAATTTTGCGGAAGACGCGATTTTTTTGGGGAAACGGAGGGGCTCTAAGGGCAGTTTCTGGGGGATACACTGAACCAGATACGATAAATAGCTGGTTCAGTTTAATAAGAAAGATAGGTGTATACCTTTTAATTATCGCCTCTCGCGGCGTTGCCTTTCCGCCCGTAAGGCCTCGATGATTGTAGATCTCGCTATAAGTCCATTTTGTTCAATGGGAAGCTGGGCGTGTTGGCTCACGAGATATTCGTCTGTTACGCAGTGTGCAAGTTGTTTATGTAGTTGAAGAGGCAGGTTCGCCTAGTTTATATATTTTTTGACGAAAAATTTATGAACCAAGGAGAACAGCATGCCTCTCGAAGAGTATATTATAACAGTTTTTTGTTTTGTCGATGATTTTTT
>CAMCRD010000098.1 GCA_945877185.1 Candidatus Finniella inopinata
ATCTGATCATACGCCGTAAAACTCGCCTGGCCCGTCTCCGCCAACACCTTCGTTATCGCCGCTGTCAATGAGGTCTTCCCATGGTCTACGTGACCGATCGTTCCTATGTTACAGTGTGGCTTATTACGCTCAAATTTTGCTTTCGTCATCGTTTCAAACCCTGTTTTTACTTTTGCGTCCAATATACTCAAATGGAGCGGGTGAAGGGAATCGAACCCTCATAGCCAGCTTGGAAGGCTGGAGCTTTACCACTAAGCTACACCCGCATAAACTTGGTGGAAGGGGTAGGATTCGAACCTACGTAGACTAACGTCGGCAGATTTACAGTCTGCTGCCTTTAACCACTCGGCCACCCTTCCAGCCTATACTATTCCTGATCTAGTAGGTTTCAGCTATCTCTGTCAATTTAAAAATGCCGACAAATTGTCGGCTATTCGCAAGAATATTGACAACACCAAGCAAAGACAAAGATCTCTCTCACCAATAAACTTAGAACACACAGAACCATACTACATCAAATATATATAGCCTCTGATATAGTTTAATCGCAAGACAACAAAGCCGCCACCAAACCACAAAGAACCCTACATAAAAAACAACCTACCACAACCTCAGAATATAATTCAAGCAACTCTGCACACCTAAAGTAGCCCCACTAGAAAGATAAATGAACTCTCTTCCACAGCAAACTGCGAAAAAGATTCATTGGGGGGTTCCAGTTTTTATCGCCCCCCCTTATAGATGAAGTTGGAAAAGTCGGGAGCGGCTTCTCGCACACCTTCTCTACTTAGTGGGAAATGGTATTCTTGTTTCATGAACTTTGGATATATATCAGTCTGGCCATACTTTTTCAAAATCCTTTCAACTACCTTTTGAGAAAGGAACAAAGAAGTATTGATCCCAAGAAAGCGCTTTTTAACAGGGGCTCAATTTATTCAATTTTCATCTAATCTTCAGGCCGCCTTTAATTCATTCTTTAGGGCATTCATTTCTATAGCAAGTTGATTGGCTTGCTCGGGGCTTAAAACTGTCTTGGCTTTTTTAAATATGTCACCTTCTTCTTCGACATGGTGGGTTACAGAGTGTTTAAACTCTCCAAATTGTTCTAACCACTTTTCATTTTCAACGGGTATGCCACTTATCTTTGTAATATACTCTTTAACTTCTTTATGTTCTTTTTTCGCATGCTCTATTATTTCAGAGGTTTCTTCATGCTCTTTTAATGCTACATAAAATGTGGCATTTTCAGTTTCCGAATGGATAAGCAGCTCATTTGCTACTTCTTGAAACAATGACTTGCGCTTCTCTAAGCTTTTGGAAGAAAGTATCTGATCAAAAAGCTCTGCAACAGTACGATGATCTTTTTTTAAATAGTTGTATATGTTCATTTTTATATCCTTTAATAGATATTTTCTTCACTAACGTAAGCTACGGGGTGGCCTTACTGATGCGTGCAACTTAGGAGGCTACGTCACGGCTACATAAAGTACTAGGTGAATTTAACTTAAACTTTCACGTATCCGCTTTCTCTGATTGGATATACATGTGGTTATGTAAAAATAGGTGTAAGATAACTGTAACCTAAAAGTTTAATATGAAAAGGCGCTTAAAAATGAAAGTTGAAAATTTTTTACAGCCTCTTAGAATATTATTAAATTATAAAATAATTATTATATTTTTGGTTATAATTTCTGTTTTTATCGGCGTGCCGTATTATATAAAACATACACTTGAAAAATACGCCAAAATACACGAATTAGAGATTAATATTGGTAGTGCCCACTTTGATTGGCGCATTTGGAAAATCCCAGGTATAAAATTAAAGCATATAAATATTAAGAATAAAGGCTTAAACCCCACTTTCACCCATATAAGTGCGAATAGCATCGTTTTAGAACCAAATTATGTCGATTTTTTTAAATCTTATATGAAAGATTATAATTTATTATTAAAAATTAAGGCATTCAAAGTTTTTCTTCACAATGGGAGTGTTATAGAAACAAATACATTATCAAGTCATTTAAAATATAGAAATAATTTGTATAAAATCCATAACTTTAATTTACATCCTCTCAAAATAAAATTAGATAGCCAGCACAATGCCTGTATAAAAAATGGTAAGAAAGAAACTTGCGAAGGCCAACTTATTATTTATCTAATCGAAGGAGAAGGGCAATACCGCTCAGTGGAGAGAGAACTAGAAATATACCTTAAAGCTCCTCAAGCATCAACGCAAACGCTGGATGGTACAGCTTACAGTATGCAAGCAAAAGGGAAAATAAAATTTCTAGGTTTAATGCCTTATCAATACGGAAAGAATTCTGAAGACCCGGGGATTAGAGGAAGGATTACTTATACTATAGATAATTTTTCTAATCTACTGCATCAGCTTAACCAAGCAAAGTTTATTTCTAACATTGCAAAAAATTTAGGGACTATTATAGGATATCCAATACCTCGAGTAGATCCTTTTACCCCACAGACTGAAATTTTTACAAATGCTATTTCGCTAGATATGACTTTCAAGCCAGATGGTACTTACCTAGGCCCAATGAAGCTATAAAAAATAGATCGCTAACTTCGCTCCCTAAAGGTATAGGGGATAATATATTATTTCCAAGTGCTTCCACTGCAATGCATTTCTGAGCTAATCATTATGATGCCCCTGCCGCCTCTTTGTGTTGCTTAGATGCCCTACTACGTTATGTATCTTTTGTTAATGTCCCCTTTTTTACAGGTCAATTAACAAGCTATTTTCACCTATAAAAATATTTGCATATCCCATACGGTTATAAATGTTAATGCTCCTCACGCTAAGTTTACCGTGTAGGGCTCAATTGATAATAAAAAGGAGATAAAAATGCAAAATCCAATAACTTCAGATACAACGAACAACGAAAAGGTTGAAAATTTAATTGTATTAGGAGGTAATAGGATGATTACAGCGCTGTTTAAAAATCCTAAGGCTGTAGAAAATGTTTACGAAAAATTATTGAATCAAGGATATAAAAAGGAGGATATCACGCTTGTTATGTCAGAAGAGACTCGGAACGCATACTTTCCTGAAGATAATGACTATACATCTGCTACGGACTTAGGAAACAAGACCCTTGAGGGACTGGGCATAGGAGCAGCCGTTGGGGGATCGGTCGGCGCGTTAGCTGCTGCAATAGCTGCTTTAGGCACATCTCTCGTTATCCCTGGCTTAGGAATTATAATTGCGGGTCCGTTAGCTGCAAGTTTTGCAGGCGCGGGCGCAGGCGCTGCTGCGGGCGGCTTGGTGGGAGCGTTTATAGGTTCAGAGACCCCAGACGAACAAGCGAAAGTACTAGAAGAGGGACTTAAAGAAGGTGGTATTATTGTAGGGGTTAGAGCCAACAGTGATGAAGAGCGCCAGGACATACATAAGCAGTGGCAGGAACTTCAAAATAACGGCTCCTTTAATCAAGCAGCCTAAGTAGGTCCATTAAGTTGTACACATCCTTTATAGGCTAGACATTAGGTTAAATAGGATAAAAACAAAGTTGCTTATCTTTGATAGGCAACACTAGTGATGCTAAAAACAATAAATGAAATATATGGAGAAAAAACAAATGCTAAAAGATACATCGAAAAATATTTTTATAGGACTCTTCTTGGTCGGCTTATCTCAAATATCCTGTAGCGATCCAGGAAGCATAGAAGCGATCAATAGCGCCTCTACTGACCGCCGCAATATTGTAGGTGTGGAAATCTCGACTGCAACGGAGCTGCAAAAAGCGCGCACTGGCTGTAAAGAAGGCGTCTATGTAAGAGCCATTATTCCTAATCATCCGGCAGATATTGCCGGCTTAAAGGTAGGAGATATTATTACAGAAATCAATTCGATGCCTGTTAAGGATATTTCTGAAGGCCTGATGGCTATGAACGACTTAGAAGCAGGAATAAAATATCCTTTTAAAGTTTGCCGCAAAACCAAAGAGGGAACTGCTACTATAGAAAGAAATGTTTTAGTAGAAAAAGTTCAAGAAAGGGCCATTGGTAAGATCAGTTAGAATAAATAATTTGATTAAACATATCTCGTGTGTAGGCTATTAATAAAAGGATTTTTTGAATTGCCTCCTTTTATTTTAAGAACTTACAAAACAACCAAAGAAAATGTATAAAAAGCCTACACACGGGCGCCTTTAACCACTCGGCCACCCTTCCAGCCTATACTATTCCCGATTTAGTGGATTTTAGGTATCTCTGTCAAAGGACAGGATGATTTATTTTTCGTATGTCGTCATTTTTTTATCCCTTCAGCCCTCAAGTCTTGATAGACTCTCCCCTATGAACATTATAAATACAAATAAACAACTTGAAGAGTTCTGTCATCCCCTTCTTGCATCTGAAGCCCCCTTAGCCATCGGTATTGATACGGAATTTATCCGTGAACGAACCTATTGGCCTAAGCTTTGTCTTATTCAAATCGCAAGCTCTCTTTCAAACCCGCAAAATGCTATTCTTATTGACCCGTTAACAGACCTTGACCTATCCCCCTTCCAAGCTTTACTCGCCGCTTCTCATATTACAAAGGTTATTCACTCTGCACGTCAAGATATAGAGATATTTTGGCATGAGTGGCACGCCCTTCCCAAATCTTTTTTTGACACACAAATTGCCGCCATGGTCTGTGGCCTGGGAGACGGGATTGGATATGGGGGTTTGATGAAATCTCTTTTTGATTGTGATCTTGAAAAGGATTCTCAGTACACCGATTGGTCACGCCGTCCCTTAACAGAAAAACAGCTCGCCTATGCCAAGGCAGATGTGACCCATCTGCTTCCCGCTTTTGATGTCTTGTCAAAAAAATTAACTGAATTAAATCGATGGGACTGGATGGCCGATGACTTGGAAACGCTCCTTACCCCCGAAACCTATGCTGTAGATCCTAAGCATGCTTGGCTGCGCATCCACACCCATCGCCAAAAACCCCAAAACCTTGCTCTCTTACAAGAGATGTGTGCCTGGAGGGAAACAAATGCCATTCAGTTGAATGTAAATCGAGGACGTCTTTTGAGAGATGAGTGTATTTTGGAGATCGGTTTGTCCCTTCCCAAAACCATCGAGGAACTTCAAACAATGGCAGATTCAACGACCCTAACCCCTCTATTGGCAGAAGAATTATTTGCTCTCTATCAAGAAGCCATTAAAAAACCCACACACCTTTGGCCGGAAGCACCCAAAAAACATGTTTTGCCAATGTCCAAACGCCACCACCTGAAAGTATTACGGGAAAAACTAAATGAGATTGCACAAAACCTCAATGTTCCCGCCCGTCTGATTGCGCCAAAGAACGACCTCATTGCTTTGGCTGAAGGTCATCTTAAGGGCAACCGCATCATGATCGGCTGGCGGTACGAAATTTTTGGGCATATGGTTGAGACGTTATTGTCCCTTGAACGTTGACAAAAAAAGTTTAAAATTGCCATCATTACGTCTGTTGACAGAGGTGGCCCCCAAAATTCGGACAGTGTGTTAAGCTATAGTCCTTGAGAAAGAAGGACTATGAAAATGAGCAGGATACGTAAGAACCACAGCGCTGAATTTAAAGCCCAGGCTGCTTTGGCAGCCATACGCGAAGATGCCACGATT
>CAMCRD010000099.1 GCA_945877185.1 Candidatus Finniella inopinata
CTTTGACGGTCAAACGCCCCATGAGGTATACGTAAAAATAAAAAATCTGAATGGGGCGCCCCATTCAGAGACCAGATTAGCAGCGTAACATAATACGACTATAGCTTAACTTTGCTGCTAAACTGTCCAAATTTTGGGGACCACCTCTACCTTCCCTATAAGATAGGGATCGGGGAATTAACGGCTGAAGAAAAACGAACCCTTTTCAACAAAATCTTGGGCCATAAGGATGCAGCTTCCCCAACAGATGACCAAAAGGAAAAAACCATCCGCTTTTTAAATGAGCTTTCTTCCTTTCCCTTGGATATTTCTCTGGCAGCTTATTATGTAAAGGTGACCAACACATCTTTTCCAAAATACCTGGAGGGCTTGAGTCAATACAAAAATGATTTTGATCGTATCCAAACGACTATTTTAAAGGAAGTTGGGAATTATACCAAGTCACGATATGGGATTATCACCTTATCTTTAAAAGAAATCATCCAAGAATCGAAAGACTTTGCAGATCTTTGCGTGTTGATAAGTTTGTTGGATACCCAAAATATTCCCCGGGACTTGCTTGAAAGTTATAAAGGCCCTGTGGTGGTTGATAACTTTATTTATCATCTAAAAAAATACTCACTCGTCATCAATGGGCCGCCCTCTACGCCTTCTTCCCTTTCTTCATTTTCCATTCACCGCAGTACCCAGAAGATCAGCTTTATTTATTTATCCCAACAATTAGCCTTGACCCAAGATAGCCAATTGTTAAAGGCAATTGCAAATACCCTCTATGATCAAATGGGACAGGCGATAGAGGAAGAAGACTTTTCTAAAATGAAGATATTGGTTCGACATCTTGAAAAGTTTATCAGCCATCCCGGCCTCCTTACAGACTTTACCAAGGGTCTTTTAAGGGGTGAGTTAGGGTGCCTCTATTATTTTATGAATAGTGACCAAACCCATAAAACACTTGATGATAGCCTTAACGCGTTAAAAAGACAGAACTCAAATCAGCTATCTCGAGAAGATACCGCTCGACTTATTCGTTCTTTTCTCCATATAGCAGCTGTTTACACTGAGCTAAGGCATCACAAGGAAGCCCAAGAACTGCTTGGACAAGCGATCGATCGTTATGAAAAAGGGGATTTGAAAAATGAAGCTGAGTTATCGTGGGCTTTATCCCATTTAGGAAACATACACAGAAGATTAGAAAATTATGAAAAGGCAAAAGATTATCTTGAGGAAAGTGTCCGCCTTCATAAGCAATATGGAACCAACAATAAGCGGATAGCCCGCACCTTGTGTTACTTAGGAAGTGCGTACATCGGGCTAGGGTTCTATCAAAAAGCTATAGAGGTTTTAGAAAGAAGTTTAATTTTGTATAAAAGGCATTATTCTGACGACCATTTCAGGATTGGCTGGCTCCTCACGCAATTAGGATACGTCCATCATAAGTTGGGGGATTATCAGAAAGCCAAAGGGTATTTTGAGAGCGGTTTATTCATTTCAAAGAAATATTTTCCTGAAACCCATAAGAGCATGTACCTGGCGTTGCCTTGTTTAGGAATCACTTTAAGAAAATTGGGAGATTATGAAGCGTCATGCTGTTATCTTGAGCAAAGTTTAAAAATCTACCAAGGACTTTTTGATGAAAATCATCCCAAAATGGGGTGGGTATTATTTCATTTAGCCAAAACTTATCAAGCGCTTGGTAAAATTAAAGAATCAGAAGAGCTGCTTGATAAAGTTCTTGAGATCAATGCAAGGCATTGTGGTGAAAATAGTATTAAAACGACCCGGTTGTTAAGGCATATGGCTGAAATCCATCTTGGGAAGAACCAATTGGAACAGGCTGAACCTCTTATCAAGAAATCTATCAAGATTCTTCAACATCACAATCATGTTGAGACTTATATGGCGCTTGAGATTTTAGGAGAAATATATGTCAAAAGATTTATCCAGGCATCTCGTACCAGAAGCGGCCAAGATCCTGAGCGCTTTAAAGACCAGGCCATAGATCATTTTAACCAGGCCTTGAACATCATCGCGCACCACTTTCCAAAAGACTCTCATCATAATCAAAGAATCCATGCTCGAATTAAAAACCTCCATGACGGCGCCGTTGCAACGGCTCAATAAGGGTTTTTCTGCTAAGAGAGGCATAAGAGCAGAAGAATTTCTATAAAACAAGGCATGTGTATTTTCTACATAAGCAGCCTGCATATGTAGATTTCCCAGGTAGATCAATACAATCCTTATCCTGTCAAAGGTAGAATTATACCCCTAATCAATGAAAGTCCTGGAAGATTTGATTAAAATATGAAATAAAGGTTTCTATGAAGATTGAGCTATCAAAAGACCAAAAAGCAGACCTTGAAAAACGCCACCGTGTGGAACGGGATGGGCGCATAAGAGACATAATTAAGCCTGTTCTTCTATTTGCAGAAGGCTGGACAGGAGAAGAAATCGCACAGGCCTTAAGAATTGATCCGGAAACTGTATACGAGCATCTGAAAGATTATCGTACCCAAGATAAATTAGCCCCTACAAACGGTGGTTCATACAGCCCGTTAACTCAAGCACAAAGTGAGGAATTGATATCTCATCTTGCAGCGAATCTTTATGCAACCGTTCACTACACTTGCGGATACGTTCAAGGAACTTATGCCACTACATACTCTCTTGCTGGTATGACAAAGTGGCTTCATCGGCACAAATTCTCCTATAAGAAACCCCATCCTGCACCTTCGAAAGCAGACCCTATTAAACAGGCTGAATTCATAGAACACTACAACCTCCTTATGAAAACAACGCCTGAAGATGAACCGATAGAATTTGGGGATGGCGTTCATCCAACAATGGCCACAAAGATAGGCCGTGGTTGGATTCGCACAGGTCAGGAAAAACTGATCAAGACAATTGCCTCCCGGTCACGGGTCAACTATTTTGGCTCGATAAATTTAGAAACGATGTCGATGACCGTTGGCTCGCATGAGGCAATCAACAGTGAATCTATGGAAGCTCATTTTAAGGTGCTGCTTAAGGTGCTGCGCGACAAATATCCAAAATCTCCCTGGATACATTTGATATTGGATCAAGGGCCGTATAATAAAAGCGAAAGAACAGCGCAATCCGCAAAGAAGTATCGCATTAAACTGCATTTTTTACCAACCTACAGCCCCCACCTAAACCCCATCGAGAGAGTTTGGAAGGTTATGAATGAGTATGTACGCAACAATGTGGTATTTGAGTCAAAAACAGATTTTAAGGAAGCTTTGGATGCCTTCTTTAAGACAACTTGGGATAAAATTGCCAATTCTTTAAAGAGCAGAATCAACGATAACTTCCAAATCCTCAAACCAGCGCCTTCAGGTTAAAGGGGTATACTATGAAAACAAAGCTTCTTATCTCGTCTGTAATGATTCCCCTAACCTTTGGGTTTCCTCAAAACAGTTGGAGCATGTTCTCTAACTTGCTAAAGGGGAAATAATGAAATTTATAGCCCTTGTTTGTCTTATGGTCTTCTCCCCTATCTTCGCTTCAGACGCAGAACTTCTCATTATTGAACAATATCATAAGAGAATCCATAAAGTTCAACAAGAAACAGATAAATTAGAGCAAGATATTTTTTCTACACTTCAGGCAAAATCGGACGTGTTGGCATCCGTCTGTGAACAAATTGAGGCAGTATATAAAGAATTAAATTTACCACAATTACTTCTGGCAGAACATAATTTTTTGAAAGAATTAAAACACCCTGAAGAGTTACTATGAGACGAGCAGAGAAGACGCCTCACGCACTCTCCAAATTTACGTGATCTTAAACCCATCGACGAAGCAATAAAAAAAATTGAGCAATTTATTCAAAAATGTCAGGAAGTTATAAGCACCACAAAGCAATTTAAACAAGACGCTAAGGAAATATTTTCGCCTCAAAGGGCCTGTCAAGAAACAAACCTCTTGGCGATAAATATTAACCTTCTTATAGAATCTCTCCAGCAAGTTGTCGATTACTATCTTTATTTTAAAACGAGTTATCTGGAGAACTTAGATAACTGTGACGATAGCCTTGCCCCTAAAGCACGCCTGATTATATCTGGATGCCCTCTTGCCACCATTTCCCAGTCCTTTGCCATAAGGGCGGCAAGCTTATTATCTAATGGGTCTTTCTGCGTAGATTTTCCTAACTGCAATAAAATGACAGCCCTTTCCTACCTTAGTTTTATAGGATCTTTAGCATTCGAAACACGAGGGAGAGAATTACTCCCCTGTTGTGTTGGCGAAAAATACACCCAATATGTGTTTGAAACGTTATTTGGTATTCCCTCTGATCCTGTAACCTTCATGGCCTGTGACAGGCTCCTTGTATATATGCCTCTCGATCCAAGCAAAAAAGTACAGCAATTCAATTTTGTAGAAAATATTATGAAATACCCTCAAAATTGGGATCAGAAAGAAATGGTTAAGTTTATGACAGCACATAAAAGCCATGTAGGAGCGCTCTTTAGTGACATAATCTTTAAAATTGAAGAGGGGCGAGGTACCTTTAAACAATTGTTTGATCCCGAGGCTTTTGGCGATTATATCCTCTTCTGTGTATTAACCGAAGCATGTCTGACACCAGCCAATTTAGGTCTGGTTAGAAAAGGAAACAAATTTGGTCCCAAAAGAATTAGCTTTGATTCATTTTTACGGCCCCTTTTTCAATTAACAAATGACCAAAAACATCAATTCATTGGACATAATATTTTATATCTTCTTCCTTTCATGTCTGAAAATATTCCTGATAGTGTTAAGAACAAGTTTTTAGAAAATGATATCCATTTAGTTTTATCTAACGCCCTTGTGCAACTTACAACTCTGCAAAACCATTATAACCAACTGATTAATAGCTATAAATTAGATACATCAGACGATTTAAGCCAAGCTCTCAATGTAGAAATAACTAAAGCTCGCGCTTTGGGCCTTGCTTTAGCAGGGCGTCCAGAAACAATCGCGGGAATGATCAAGAGATTTAATAAAATACAAGAAAACCTCGCGACTCCTGGCTGTACTTATGAATTCATTCAACAACAGGTCAACCCGCTAGAATTTCAATGCTATGAATACATTTTAACAAATGCCCGAAAGAAAACGGAAACAATCCCCCTATTTTTTGAAAGTATTATCCCATCAATTATAGAGCAAATTCGTATAATGTGTAAGCAAGCAGAGCATCATGATGAAACACCGCCCTATACTTCTGAAGAATTGAGTTCCTTTGAGAAGGCAATACCTCTCTATCTTAAAAAAATTGAGGGATATCGTTCTGGGATGGAAAAACTTTATGTGGACAGAGTAACCAATAAACAAGAACTAGAGGAGATGCTACAAGAACAACGTTGCCTTCTTGAAACTGCAACAAATAATGTAGATGAAATATCAAACCACCCTCACTACCCGTCACTTTTTTAAAAGGTTCCATTTTTAGCCAATTCCAAGAGGTTTAAAAGGGTTTCTAGAACTCCAACAGCCGACTGAGCAAGTAGAAACTGAAAGCGAATCAGGCCTTGCTTGAAGACTGAATAGAGAGGA
>CAMCRD010000100.1 GCA_945877185.1 Candidatus Finniella inopinata
GCATGCGGTGCATATTCCAGAAAGCTTGTGGGAGTAAGGAAGTTGGGGCGCATTGAAATCCAGTGAGCTTTAAACCGTTTGTGGAGGAGCTGCCAAGTGATTTGGATACCTGCAAGTATTAACCATGCTCCACGCGCTTCTCCCATATCACGCCTTTGAGTGTATTGTGTCGATTCTGTCGGTCACGCTCAAAATCTTTATACCATCTTCTATACCAGCCCTAATTGCAAACTTGTCTTTAGGGGAAACATCTTGGGACACAGATAGAAAAAGCCTGATCATACCAGGCGTAACGATCGGTGGCGGCACCATATCCACCACGCTCCTTACCAGCAACAGGTTTCTGAACCTGGCGACCAGGTTCGCCAAAGAACGAACCGAACCCCTTGCCAAAGAGCTCACCTATCGTGCAGGAAAATACGGGGATGACGATCCAGGCATTGCAGAAGGGGATGAGGAAGAATCAGGAGGATTAAGCCCCCTGCCCATCTTATTACCCAAACACCCCTGCAACCTTATTCGTCGCTTCCTTCAGATGCTCCAGTTCCAGATGTGCATAACGTGTAGTCGTCGCAATATTTTTATGCCCTAAAAGCTTTGAAACGGTATAAAGGTCAACCCCCTTCTTTAAGGCAAAGCTGGCAAAGGAGTGGCGCAGGTCGTGGATGCGGACATCGGGGATGCCAGCAAGGACACGCACCTTTTTCCATGCTCCATCTATTGTTTGAAGGTTGCTTCCTGGAAGGCTACCACAAAAGACATAAGGGTTGCCCTCCTGCTTCTGGAGGGATGTTAAAATTTGTTTAGCCTTATCATTGAGAGGGATGGTTCTCACGCCAACTTTGCTGTCCTTTAGGTAGAGGTAGCCATCTTCCAGGTAGACATCATCCCATTGTACGGTCAGGATTTCGCTAAGTCGGCATCCTGTAAACATAAGCATCCAAATGGCTGCCAGGCTATAAGGGGAAGTTTTAGAGGAAGACTCAGCAGCTAATATTTCTTCAAGTTTTTTTAATTCAAGAGCCGTTAAAAAGCGTTCCATTTTTTTATCAGGATATTTTGTGACCCTTGAACAAGGATTGAAGCCCTGATCCCTATATCCCCAAAGTTCTGCCTGAGCAAAAGCCGTGCTCAATAAATTGAGGCATTTTGTGCAATTAGCTTTTACGTGGGACAGAGAATCCTTGAAATCCAGGATATCCTGCCTTTCGATATCAGCAATTTTTTTAGCACCAAAAAAAGGCAGGATATCGTTTTTAATTCTGCTTTTGTTGCTCTTTATAGTGCTAGGCTTGTGCTTCTCACGAATATACTTCTCGGTAAAAATCTCCCAAAAGTCTGCGAATAGTATGGATTGCTTTTGTTTAACGGTTTTAGCTTTTTTCTGCTCTTTTGGATCAATATCATGAGCGATATCGGCACACCATTTTTTTGCTTTATCTCTGGCCAGGTCAACCGTATAATTGCCATGGACGCCAATCTTAAGGTAGGAATATTTTTTTGTTGTGGGTGATGTGTAATGGAACACATACGTTTTATGGCCTGATGGTAAAATACGGCATCCAAAGCCCTTTATCTCATCATCCCAAACAATATAGCTTTTTTCCTTTGGTAAGCTGCTGTCTACAAGTTTTTTTGTTAGTTTTGGCATCCGTCTGTCTCCTTTCAAAAATGCTGGCAAGGATGTCAGTGTAATGTTAGAATGGAATGCATATTTTAGTCAATCTTAATCACTTGTAGAAACAAACTTAAAAACCTAAATTCCTTGAAAACCAAGGATTTCAGGCTGAAACAGTTGCTCAGCTTGGGTTGAAAAAATACCTATCGTCTCCCACAAGGGGAGAGGTCAGGTGCACGCTTGTATTTATTACCTCTCCCCTTGTGGGAGAGGTCGACTGTGAACAACGTGAACAGGCGGGTGAGGGGTATATTTTTGACATCCTTCGATTGCAATTTGGTATTAAATTCTCGCAAAATGTCATGACTTAAGAAAGGAAAGCTAAAATGAAACGGGCTAAATTTCTTCTGGTAGGTTGTGGAATGATGGGCGGGGCCTTAAAGCAGGGGTGGGAGCGTGCAAAGGCCCCTTTTGAGGTTGTTGTGATTGAGCCCACAAATTCTGAATATTTGTCCGACGTGACATCTTTGCCAGGAGCGTATACCCCTGATGTGATTGTTTTTGCCGTTAAGCCCCAAACCCTGCCTAAAATTTTGCCTTCCTATAAACATTTTTCTGCAAAAGGTTGTTTGTTTTTATCAATCGCTGCTGGGGTTAACCTTGATCATTATCACAAAATTCTGGGAGAAGAAGCCCACATTGTTCGCGCAATGCCAAACTTACCTGTAACTGTGGGGCAGGGAATGGCTGTACTCGTGACCCGTAGCTCTTTAAGTGAAAAACAACGGACGTTGGGAGAAGCTATTTTTGAAGTCTCAGGAAAGGCGACATGGCTTGATAAAGAAAGCCTGATGGATGTTGTAACAGCTGTGTCGGGCAGCGGCCCTGCCTATTTTTTTCGTATGGTGGAGTGTTTGGCCGCGGCGGGGATAGCCAGTGGTTTATCCCCTGAAGTAGCTATGTTTTTGGCGCGTCAAACAGCCATAGGGGCGGGGGCTATGCTGGAACAATCCGCCGATACGGCTATGGATCTACGCCTTCGTGTGACAAGCCCTGGCGGAACGACTGCTGCCGCTTTAAGCGTCTTTGATGAGAATGGGAGCCTGGCTAAGTTAACGCTTACGGCTGTAAGGGCAGCGATTCATAGGGGACAGGAATTGTCTCAATGAATGAACAGGCGATTTGGAAGTTGGCGTTGGAGGGGGGCATGGCGGCCCTGACGGTTGATCGGCTGGCTGAAGAAACAGGGCAAAGCCCTCTCAGTTTAAGCCATCTTTACCCTGAACCGGCGTTTATGGTTTTGGTTTTAATGGAAGAAATTCATAACCAAACGATGGCAACTCGCCCACCCGATACCTTATCAACCCATGATCGACTCACTGATATGGTGATGAACCACCTGGATGCCAGCTTTATCCATCGGGAGGCTATACGACGGCTCTGGAGTGATCTTGTGACAATGCCCACGGCTTTATTGACCCTGCGCCCTTATTTGATGAAGATGGTTGCGCGCATTCTTAAAGAAAGCGGTGTCGAGACAAACGACCTTTGGGCCCCGATTCGGTTGCGTGCTTATTTTGGCCTCTTTCTTTATGTCCTTTATATCTGGCTTTACGATGAGACCCCTCAGCAAGAACACACCCTTGTAAGCTTAGATAAGGGATTAAAGCAGCTGGAAGCATTACCATGGTAAGACCTTCGGAAATGGATGTCGTGATTGTTGGGGGGGGGCTGGTTGGCGGGACATTGGCCGTAGCGCTTGCCCAACAGAATTTTAAGGTCGCGGTTATTGACCGCGAATCGCCCGAAGAGCTTTTAAAGCCGAACCTGGATGGCCGTACAACGGCTGTGTCCTATGGGTCAAAACTCATTTTTGATCAACTTGGCATCTGGAACAAGGTTGACCATGCGGCAGAACCGATTTTGGATATTCGTGTATTTGAACGGGATTCCCCTTGGGCGATTTACTATGATCACCGGGATGTGGGGGATGTGCCCATGGGCTATATCGTGGAAAATAGAGTTTTGCGCCAAGGAATTTTCCATCGAGCGGCAGAGGTGTCAGATCATCTGGCTTGGATGGCGCCAACAAGTGTGGCGCATACAGAACGAAACCTTGAGGGGGTTGTTGTTGAATTGGCTGATGGAAGAACCCTAAAAGCGCCTCTTTTGGTTGGGGCGGAGGGGCGCCTTTCTCCAACTCGGGATGAGGCAGGTATCAAAACCCTTCGGTGGAGCTATGAGGCCATGGCCCTCATTGCCCATGTTAGCCATGAAAAGCCCCATCAAGGGTCCGCTTGGGAGGTTTTCCAACCTCAAGGGCCCTTTGCCATTCTCCCTTTGCGAACCTGTCCCACAACGGGAGCTTACCGGTCTGGTATTGTCTGGACAGGATCCCCAGACGATATCAATCGATTGTTGGCCCTGGATGATGCGGCCATTTCAGCTGAACTTCAAGACGTCTTCCCCTATTTTGGCGCCATTCAAGTATCAGGAAAGCGGTGGTCTTATCCCTTAAGTGCTATGGTTGCAAGAGGGACGGTTGATCATCGCCTTGCGATTGTGGGTGATGCGGCCCACACGGTCCATCCGGTGGCAGGACAAGGGGTGAACTTAGGATGGCGGGATGCCCACACCCTGGCGGAAGTTCTTGGAAAAGCAAAGCGCCTCGGCCTCGATATCGGCTCAAAAAGTATTTTACAAGAATATCAACGGCGTCGTCGTGTGGATACGGCATCCATTCTGGCCATGAGCGACGGTATGGTTCGCTTATTCTCTAATCAATCCAGCACCTTATCCTTTTTGCGCAATACTGGCCTTGGTATCGTCAACCAGGTTCCGCCTTTGAAAAGGCGCTTGATGCGCCATGCCATGGGGGTTTAGGTTGCAGCAAGAGGTCTAGGAAAAGATATTCCTCACGACAGATGAACTAAAAGTTATTGTCTAATAGTATTACTATAATTGGTCAAAAATATTTTTTAAGGTTATATCTAGGGTGCCTTTTCATGTTAACTAAATGAAATGCTTTTTTGTACTATTAGATAAATTATCAATATATAGGAAGGCCCATTATATTAATAGGCTGTTTTGTCGCTAATATAATTATATTTCATATTTCTATTTTTATTCAATTGTTCGTGGTTTTTTTTATAGATTTCTATATGCATCTATGCTTTTTAGTAAAATTAATTTAAAAATTTTTATTGAAAATGAGGTTTTCAATGGGCTATGCCAATTATGCAAGTGCAGAAAATAAAAGCTAGGAGGATTGATAAAAATGGAAAAAATTACCTATGAAATGAAAATTAGTCAGGGGTTCTCTCCCATTTTCACCAGAGGATAAATGTTATTTTTGTTTACACAGCAAAAATTTCGATCCTAAATTTATTAAATATCTATTTTAACCTAAGAAAATAAAAATGAAAAAGTTAATTTTAGAACAATTTTATAATCACAATTTTTCTCCTGTTTTTGTTAGAGAATAGCTTCTTTATTGCGTTCTTATCAATAAACATAATATTTGATAAATAAGTTATGCATATTTTTCTTGCAATCCATCAATATTGTTCCTATTTTTAAATAAGATTAGTTTTCGCTCATTAAAAATTAGGAGATTTTGTGTTGGATTTCAATCTAGATAGACTTAGGTCTTTTATTGTTGTTGCTCGTACCGGAAATTTAAGTGCCGCTGCAAAAGAACTCGGTACAACACAGCCAAACCTGGGTCGTCAAATGACAGCACTAGAGAAAGAAGTGCGTCTAACGCTTTTTTCTCGTCACTCCAGAGCAACGCAACCGCGGCTGGGGGCTGCGGCCCACAACATAAAGTAACTTCCCCCCTCTCTCGTGCCGCTTAGGACGTGCTATAGTTGAGACAGCTTGTGCGGTGAAGGCCGAACGACCACTGGTGTTTTATACCCGATCCAGA
>CAMCRD010000101.1 GCA_945877185.1 Candidatus Finniella inopinata
AGATATTAAAAATATGTCACAGGAGGAATTTGATGAGGTCATCTTGAACTATAACACTACACCTAGAAAATCTTTAGGCTGGTTAACGCCTCTCGAGGCTTTTAATAAAAATTTAGGCGGTGTTGCACTTCGTGCTTGAATGTGGCAACTACCAAAGAAGAGCTTCTATCCACAATAACAAGAGAGCTTGAGCAAGAATATTCCAGGCCAATTATCGTATTTCTGAGCCAATTGACATGCGAGGATTTACCCCATAATAATGCGAAACTAGCCATTGCAGAATTTGATGAAATAAAAGAATTAATAGAACCTTCCGGCTCAGTCTTAATAACTCAACCTGGGTTGGAAAGAAAGCAGAATAACATCCAGTGGCAAGAGTTAGACATAGGCAACGTTGCTGAGAAGCTTTCCTTCATGGATCTTTGTTTATTTCAGGGTGTGTCGTTTAGC
This sequence comes from Candidatus Finniella inopinata, assembly GCA_945877185.1. Lineage (GTDB taxonomy): Bacteria > Pseudomonadota > Alphaproteobacteria > Paracaedibacterales > VGCI01 > VGCI01. Next base: position 451 of record CAMCRD010000101.1, read on the forward strand.
GATCTTAATAGGTACATCAAGAATCAGAAAGACTGTTCGGAGTCTATTGTAAATGTAGGGGAGCAATTTACTCGAATTACCGATTGGGTTGCCTTTCAGATTGTTACTGCGAAAACGGAACAAGAGAGAAATAAATTAATAAAGAAATTTTTTCTTATTGGTCGTCTATTGTTTGAGCGACATAACTTTCACGGGACAATGCAAATTGTTATGGCTTTCACAAAACCTGCCGTAAATCGTCTATTGTCAGTAGAAGAAACTTCTGATGTAAACTGGACAAAAATTTCTAGCATCCTACAAAATGCCAATAACTTTCAAACTTATCGTACTTTGCTGTCCAAATTTGAAGATGAACCCACCTGTTTGCCAATATTTTCTTTTATTTTATCGGATATGCTTCATGCTTATGAGCTCTTTGAATCAGCAGCTCAAATAAAGAATAAGGATGCTATGGCGGGTACACTGGAAGGAATTGCGAAGACTCTCATAACTTTTTCTAAGTGTCAGGCGTTGTCCAACCCCACCTTGGGAGATGCTCATGATCCACTTCTAAATTTATTTCGTGAATTTGAAAATGTGGATAGTGAAGTTCTAGATGTATTTTCCAGTCTCCGTAAGGAATGGAATTTGCCGTGTGAGGCTAAAAAGCCCAGAGAACTTAAAGATTGGACCCCTTGGTACTTTGCCTCCTTGCTTAGGATAAATGACTGTAAAAATCAAATTGAGACGATTTTTGATAGGGGTATATATAATGGCATAGATATAATTAACCATATGGGCAAAAGTAACCAGCGGGTAAAACTCTTTGACCTGGGTATTAATGAAGCAATGGTCGGCACCATAATTTCAGCTAATTTCGGTAACTTTTAGTATGCCCTCTCAATACATCCTGGCAATCCTCTATTTCTGCATTTTAAAGCTACACCCGTGCCACAAAAATGGCACAAAGAAAAAGGAGTTTGCATGGTAATTTCATCATTCTCCATACATACGCCAAATTTTTTGATTTCAGAAAGGGTCCTAGAGAATGTTTCAGGTTTCATCCCAAGGGACTGGGCGATCAATGATTTTTTGAAGGGAAGCTTAAGAGGGCCATATGTATTGGCATGCCCAACCCATAAAGTTAGAAGATAGCGCCCTATTTTTTCAACTGGAGATTGCAATAAAATTGAATCGATTTTCAGCATTGCATCTCTATAATATTTAGATATAGCCTTTAATAGGATACGGGAAAAGGACACATCACTGGAAGCTAGCTCACGAATAGTAGATGAGGGAATAGCTAAAATAGTAGACTTGGTTATCATTTGAGCACTAAGAAGTGCGGGTTCATTCAAATAAACATGGAATTCCATAAAAGTATCTCTTGGAACAAGTAACCGTAATATGGCCATGTCTCCATATTCAGAAGTCCGATACTTTTTAACTGCACCATCAAGAACAAGGAAAAGATGCTCCACAATATCACCTTGATTAAAAAGAACCTGATTTCTTCCGTACAACGACATTCTTCCAGATCTTCGTAATTTCTCAAGCTGCAAGGGGTTCAAATCCCTAAAGAGAGGAACCGAAGCCATACACTCAATTAATTTGTTTTTATTCCAAATCTGTAAAGAACCCATAAAATTCTCCTATTTTTATGGTCGATCGCACACGATGAAGGATAAGGACTCGCCAAAAAATTGATGATTGTAAATAATCAAGCAGCTATCGCTTTATTGATCATAACCTCATATCCATCACAAAATTTGACACCCGTAATGACTTTTGGCAACTGATTTTTACCATCAAGACGCCGCCAAGCTTTCTCGGCTGTCTTAATAAGCTTGAATACCATGATAAGTGCTGTCTCACGGGATAGGCATCCCTTGGATCGTTTAGTGCGATGCCTCACCGTCGCAAAGGTGCTCTCAATTGGGTTTGTCGTGCGAATATGCTTCCAGTGTTCCGCCGGAAAATCATAAAAGGCAAGTAATTCCTGGCGATCTTTTGCTAAGCAATGAGCTGCCTGTTCATATTTAACGCCATATTTGTCAAGAAACAGGTCAAAGGCTTTGTTGGCATCTTCCTTGCCTTCAGCTTTCCAGATATTATGGATATCTTGTTTGGCCTTGCCCTGGATGGATTTTGGCATCTTGTTCAAGATATTGGCTGTCTTATGAACCCAGCACCGCTGGTGACAGGTTTGAGGCCAGACTTCATCCAAAACCCCCCAAAATCCCATTGCCCCATCTCCAATTGCAAGCTTAGGCGGAACATCCAGGCCTCTTGCCTTTAAATCAAGGAGAAGTTCACGCCAACTTTGGGTACTTTCCCGGTAGCCATCCAAAAAGCCAATTAATTCCTTTTTCCCTTCGGGGGTAGCGCCAATAATGACCAGCATGCATTGTTTGTCATCTTCCATGCGGGCCTGGAAGTAAATGCCGTCAGCCCATATGTAGACATAGTTCCGGCTATCCAACCGTCGTTTGTTCCAGTGGTTGAGTTCTTCTTTCCAAGCTGTGCGCAACCGCAAGACCGTATCTGCAGAGAAGCCAACAGCATCTTTGCCGAGTAAAACAGGCATCACTTGTGAAAAATCCCCTGACGAAATTCCTTTCAGATAAAGGTAGGGAATAGCAACCTCAATACTTTTGCTACGCCGGACATAGGGGGGCAGAAGCTGGGAAACAAAGCGAACTGTATTCTCTTTATCACTTAATTTACGATCCCGTGACCGGGGAACCTTGACAGGTATCGCTCCAATCCCTGTAATTACTTTCCTTTCCGGCAAGTGTCCATGTCGGACAATCCGTTTGCGACCATCTTCCATCTCTTCGTGTTCATGGCTCTGCAAAAATGAGGCAAACTCTGCCTCAACGGCCTGTAAAACAAGGTTCCTGGCACCTTGTCGCAAGATTTCTGTTAGCTGATCTTTAAATTCTCCTGGCTGAACCAACTCGGTTACATTGTCGAGTAACCGACCCCAGTTACCTGGGATCAGTCCCCTAAGAACGGATCGTGCGAGTTTCCCCGCAATCCGCTCAAGCCTTCTGGAGGCCAATGTTGATTGACCCATCTTTTCTGTCTGATCATCTGGTTATCAAGTATTATCGACTCTATTGCCTCTTAATAACCTCGTTTTTGTGAAGCGCACTTTTTGACTGCGTTCCCGCAATCGGAAGTATTCATAAAAGTCGAGGTCAAAAGGCGTTGCTTCTGCCTTTATCTTGATGTGCCTTTTAATGGTTAGCGAACTTGCTTTGATTAAATCCACGCATATTCTTTGACCATCCTTGCTTTGAACCGTTGTAAAGAAAATCCAGTTTCTGTTCCCTTGGCTTCGGAAGTATTTCTTCTTTTGCCATTGAGCGCCTTTTCCTGGGTGTCTCCGTTTGATCCATTGCCAAACAAGCCGAAAGATTTGGGCGTCTACATGATTGAATGTTTTCTTAGCGCAGACGTGTCGAAAGTAATTCGCCCATCCTCGAATCTTGGGATTGAGTTGGCCGATTAATTCCTCTGTTTTTGCTGTGGGATTTGATTTAACCGTTTCCCGTATGTTTTCCAGAAAGCTTTTCACATTCTTCTGAGAAGGTTTTATGATAAGCTTTCCTTTGTACTTACGGGTGTTGAAACCGAGAAAATTGAATCCTTCATCGATGTGCGTGATCTTACTTTTCTCTTGAGAGAGTTCCAGACCTCGCTCCTTTAGAAAGGCTTCTACTGTGGGTTTGACTATCCTTTCCAATACTTCTTTCGTTGCGCCTGTGACGACGAAATCATCAGCATAGGTACAGACGTTCACTTTGTCTCGACGTTTGGATATGAGGCTAACCTTTTCTTCCAATCCGCTGAGCGTCATTGTCAAAAGCGTTGGGGAGATGACCGACCCTTGAGCTACACCTTCTTCCGTTCGATGGAAACTGTTCTTGTCAATGTATCCCGCTGTCAGCCACTTATTCAAAATGCCTTTATCCATGGGGATATTGTTCTTAATCCATGAATGAGATATTTTGTCAAAGCATGATTTAATATCCGCCTCGAAAATCCAAGAGGCTGATTTCTTCCTTGCTAATGCATTGAAGCAACACTCTATGGCGTCAGCCGTTGAACGCTTGGGTCGAAACCCATAGCTGTTCTTGTCCGCTTTGTATTCTGCTATGGGTTCGAGTGCGAGCAGGTATAAAGCTTGCATAGCTCGACATTTCATAGAGGGAATACTGAGCGGCCTTTGTTGGCCGTTTTTCTTGGGGATGTAAATCCTTCGTAGGGGTTGGGTGTAGTATCCTCGCCTTTGAAGTGACAACGCTGCCTTCATCTTCTGGTGTGAGGTTCTCCAGATGATACGATCAACGCCGGGGGTTTTGCCCCCTTTGTTTTGGACAACTCGTTTTACGGCCAGAAGTTTGGCTTGGAACGAGTGGGTTAGAATCCATTGTAAAGCTTTTACTTTACCCTTTCTTCCTTCCCGATAAGCTTTCGCAATACGCGTTTGCAGTCGATATACCTGTGCTTCTGTGGTTTTCCAGTAGATGGAGTCCCAAGGGGTTTTGGCTGAAAGGGCACCAGTCAGTGGGATTACCATTGCCGTCATTTGCGTTCTTCCATTCTATCGATTCTCCAAATTATCTCGCGATGAAGACCTGTCGGACGTCTGCTCACTTTCGTGCCAGGTAACGTTAAAATCTGTATCCTTCCCATTACCACAGGCAGAACTAACTGCACTTAATAAGAATCAATCTGAGAATCGATCCTTGGGGTGGATCACTATTACCCATCCTTTTCATCCTTTACAGGGAAAACGCCTTGAGGTTTCCTATTTTTACCACAAACAAGAAGCTTTCCTTCTAA
>CAMCRD010000102.1 GCA_945877185.1 Candidatus Finniella inopinata
AATCATCAATAAAGCAGAATATTTCTTCGAGAGGGACCATATCAATCTCCATTTTTAGTCAAATGTTTCAAGATTCTATGGTTGCTCTCACAAAAAATCAAGGAATTCTCCTGTTTTCCAACCCCCTTATATCGAGTTCAGGTTAAATACCAATTGGCCCAACAGAAACGTCTGACATAAGCGATAATGTCTGAGAAGGTTGCTTCATCTGGATTTTTTGCATACCACGCCGATGTTGAAACTGACAAGTCCACGGTTTCTCTTAACTTCAATGCGATTAGACAGATCAAAGAGAAGAGAGCAAAGATCAGCGGTGTTGCCCTCAAGATTGCCTTGTCCGACCATTGGCGTTGAGTTTCCATCCCCAGATGGGCCCGTGCTTCCTCGAATAAAATCTCGATACTAAAGCGCAAAACAAAAGTCTCAATAATGAACTCTGGCATGTGATGTGGGTTGGATGAAACCAAGGGAATAGTTTGCATCTTACCCTCAGGATCTTTGACAAGCACCCATCTCACTTTTGCCACTGGGTGATTGGATTTGTACATCAAATCAACGCCACTTAAATACTGAATTTGCTTCTTAAGCCCCCCATACCAAGTGACCGTAGCCTGTTGCCATAACAGCTCTTTGTTATCCAGCATTGACTTGAATGTTTCGATGCGTTTGCCTTTGGTTGCTTTTCGTCCTCTTTTTCCCTTAAAATCTTGAGGAGGTTCACTGTACAATCGGACATCTATGCGCAAGCGAGAGATCATATGGCCACCTGATTTTAGGCATGCATTGATGAGTTCAACGCAAGCGAATGCACCATCTCCGAGCATAATCCAGCGCTTCTTAGAGAGCCATTTTCCAAGAAAACGTGCTGCTAGTATTGCATAATCCATGGACGTTCGATGACGACGCTGTATCTTCTCATCATATTTCTTCGGGTATTGGAGAAATGTGAGGAAAGGCAAAGCCCAATATCGTGTGTTCCAAGGTAACTTCACAAGCAAGCACATGGCCAGCCATTTTAAGCCGTAGCAGGTAACCACGTGACCCTGGGTTGATCTTACGGCGTCACGATAACAGCCTTTTGCTTTAATGGCCCTGCCGTTTCTGCGTTCAACCGTATCATCGAGAACGATCATAAGTGTTTGGTCGAGTGGAATAAGGGATACGAGCAATCCTAAAAGGATTTTAGCTCCTACGAATGGGTTCCATTCATCTCGATTTAAGAAACGGTGATACTTCTCAAATCTTTTGTTGTGAGCCATCCCCAAAACATGAGGAATACTCGATATGCGTCGTGCACCTTGGCATAAAATAGCCCCAACACATAAAAGCTGTGCTTTTTTCCAAGTGGGTGAAGAAAATAATTGAGAAAATGGGGACAGAGTGTTAAGAATCAGTGTCGGTAAATGAGCATTCATGGCACCTCTTCTTTGAAAGTTTTAGGCGTATTTTAAACGGTTCCTACTGAAACCTCCATTACTCTGAAATCGCCCACAGTAAAGTTTTTAGGGCAAACAAATTTGAGGTGGGAGTTACTATAACCCTAATCTATAGATAGATACTAAATGACCAAGTATTTTGTCATAATTACCGCGGCACTCTTATGGCTTATGGTTAACTTGTCTGCCGAAGAATGCAGGAGCGTACCTGAAATTATTAAGTCAATAGAAGAGGAACACATAAATACCCTTTCGTTCAGAGAAATGGTGGATTTTGAATATCATCGGTATCACCTGTATGATAAAGCTCTCAACACTGTTTACCTGAGATTAAAAGAGAAAATAAAAGGAAAAAAAAGAGATGCGCTGATAAGTGCTCAAAAAATGTGGATTAAATTTCGTGATGCGGAATTTAAGTTATTTGATCAACTTTATAGTATTGATTGTATCGATTTCCGTCTAATGAAGGTAGGCAATAACATTAAAGTTGTTCGTAAGAGGCTAGAAGAACTTGGTGAATTCGAAAGTCTTTTGGATGATCACTTCTCCGAAGGAGAATAGAAGAAGTGGTGGTTTGTTAGCCACCACTTTGTACACTTTTACCTGATGCCAATACAAATTCGGGGTTTTGAAAGCCATGCAATTAAATTAACTGATCAAAATAAATATAGTTGAGTTAATCCACCTACCTTCGAAAAGCAACAAAGCCTTACAAAAAATGGCCAAAGTGGAGATACATTATATTTTATGGAGTTATCATGCTAAATTATTTATTAAAAATCGTCTTCGTTTTCGCTTATGTTTTTCCCTTATTTTTGGGTTCATCATCTTCACTTATTGCAATGGAAAGCAGCAGAACCCATTTTGATATCAACGCTGTTGTTACGTCTACAGCGATAAAAGTTTTTGAGAAAATTAATGAGAATTGGACATACCTTCCTGCTGGAGCGGAAAACAAAGGCGACATGTACACGGAATCAGAAATGTGGAAACCTCAGTGGACTAAGGGATTTGGCATTGTAAATGGGCAAAAACAAGCAGCGGGCATAGCGACCCTCGTTTTGCAAACCTCTCCCGCTGAGCTCATGGAAGCTCTCTCGAAGACTTGATCGCAAGACCAGCTGTTTTGGAATGCACAATAGCCCTGACGACTGCTAAAATATTTTGCCTGAGAGCGATTCTTGGAGGTGAGATTTTCAACAATTATGTTAGAGCGTTTTACAACGCCTTGGAAACCAATAAGATTTGAACCGTTGCATCATTTTTTCATGAATTGCCTATGCAGTTTTTAAACGCCGTAAGAGGTGCTGCTATACCCGGTTCTATAACTTACTGTACCAATCTATTTGTGTATAGTAAGTTCAAGCCGAATGGAAATGGATCAGGCATTAACCTATTTTGCACAGATCAAGATAAATTCGTTGGCTTTGGTGAAATTTATAAAACGGGTCCGCAGTCTTTAGATGTTATTGAGTCCAAAGACTTACTTGTTGAGTTCATTAAGAAAGAAGACATTGAGCGCCATCATGGCGACCATAACAAAATGACCCAGGCGTTACAAGGCAACCCATCTTTATTTGGAATCTGGCGTCGTGAAAATCAAAACGCTATTGATTTTTATCATTTCTTTGATCTTGAAGAGATAAATAAATTTATTGAGACAGGTGAAATATATACATTAACCTGATTTTTTTAAGGTTAAAAGAACGTGTAGAGCCGTTGTCGTAGACTCAGCTTTAGCTCTCATTTTCTCTTCTGTTTCCCTAATTCCGCGGCGCGTGTTTAGCTAAAATACGCTGCAAGGTCCGGCGATGCATCTTCAGTTGGCGGGCGGTTTCTGAGACGTTGTTGCCACATTCAGCAAAGATGCGTTGGATGTGTTCCCACTTAACGCGGTCCGGAGACATGGGGCTTATGGGAGGTGGCGGCAAGTCAATGCCGAGGTTCAGAAGGGTATTTTCAATCGCGTCGGCATCGGCCGGTTTCGGCAAATAGTCCGTGGCGCCATGTTTAATGGCGGTGACGGCTGTGGCTATATTTCCATAGCCTGTTAAAACGATAACACGGGCTTTGTCATTGAGGGCATGAATCTCATCAACAATCTCAAGACCGGAGCCGTCAGTCAATTTCAAATCAACGATGGCATAATTGGGAACGTTCCATTTGATAGAAGCGCGAGCCTGAGCTATGCTCTCGGCCATGGAAACTGTAAAGCCTCGTTTGGTCATTGTTTTGGCAAGGCGTTCTCGTAAAGGGGCATCATCATCTATAATGAGAAGGGATTTTTCAAGGGTACAATCGGTCTGAGTCATTGCTTGGTTCCTCTTGTTGAATCTTACTTCAGCGTAAAAACAAGTATATTAAAAGCTAATCTACCGATTTATCCTGACTTTTACTATCCTGATTTTCGATTTCCGAAATCACAACTCTCATGGCTCCTGGCCACCTTATCAAACAGCGTGCCCCTTCGTCATTGGAAAAATGTACTTCACCTTGTCGCTGCGACAATAAAGTCTTTGCAATAAATAATCCAAGTCCCATGTGGCCGCCTTTCCGGGAAGCTTCCCCTGTTGAATCCTTAGAGCCTGAAGGTTTGGGTTCTCCAAGACGGGGCAGAACGTCAAGGGGGTATCCACGGCCGTCGTCTTGAATGATCGCTTCGATTTTGTCTTTATCCCAATGGAGTGTTGCGCACACCTTGGAAGTCGCGAATTGAAAAGCATTCTGCAGGACATTGCCCAGGCCGTGAAGGAGATCAGGTGTGACCGTGAAATAGGGCTCTGGGTCAGTCGCCTCTTTACGAATGGTCAACCCGATATATGGCAGCTTGTGGGGCTGAGCGGCAAGCTCAATAAGAGCAGATAAAGGCAGGATTTTTTGGGGTTGATTCGGATCTTGCGAAATGCTTTGTGAGAGCTCTGCTAAAATATCTCGGCAACGGTCTGTTTGGCTAATCACCAGTTGTGTATCTTCTAGAAGAGGGCTATCCGATGATAAGCTTGATAAAATGTCTTTGGCGGCAAGGGAAATTGTGCTGAGAGGGGATCCGAGTTCATGGACGGCAGCCGCCGCTAATGCGCCAAAGGAGGCGATTTTTTGTTCTTTAGCCAAAGCAAGTTGGGTAACCGTTAAGGATTGGTTCAGTTGATTGATCTTTTGGGACATTGCCAAAACATAAAAGGCAAGGAGAATGATAAAAAGGATAAGAGGAAGAACGATTCCTAATAAATGGGATGTCGGTAAAACCAATAAGTTACTTACAGCTGTATCTTTCCCAAAAAGAGAGAGAGGAAAAGATAGGTAAGTAAGCATCGTTACGACCAAGGAGCCACCTCACCATGATAGTTTGGCTTCGAAAAGCGCTTAAAGGCAAAATAAAGGGTGTTGTTGGTAATGGCTTGATCCCTAAAAGATTCAAGGGAACACAAAGGAACGTAAATGAGGGATAAGGATATGACAGCAATGATATGAGACAAAATTATGCATATTTTATAGCTAATAATTCGTGATAAAATTAAAAAAATATTTTTATTCTTCATTTTTTTATAAGATCCAGAAGGTAACAATATTAATTAAGTCCCGCTTTTTTATAGGGATTCGTCATAATCAACTGATTCTCACTACCCGTCACTTTTAGCAACGTATTGAGAGGTAAGGAGAAATAGCTTACATTTTGGAATCGCTCCTCATCAAAGAAAGGATTCTAAAATAATGAAACTAAATCCCCTTACTCAAAAGATATCAAAACACTTCTCAATCCA
>CAMCRD010000103.1 GCA_945877185.1 Candidatus Finniella inopinata
AAAAAATCATCGACAAAACAAAAAACTGTTATAATATACTCTTCGAGAGGCATGCTGTTCTCCTTGGTTCATAAATTTTTCGTCAAAAAATATATAAACTAGGCGAACCTGCCTCTTCAACTACATAAACAACTTGCACACTGCGTAGACCTTGAAAAAATGAGCACTTTGCTCAGTTTTAGAATGATCCTGTTTGTTTTCTGTTTTTCCTATCTTAAGGGAAATAAGAGAATTGAGTTCAATTAACCTTTTCTCAACTTTTTTCGAGATAATTTATAAGGTGTGTGCCATTTATTTTAAAGGATCGTCGTATGGCTTGGAAAATATTATCTGCCGTTACCATCAGTGTTTTTTTGACAGCAACTTCCTTTGCAGATGTAGATAAAAATACACCTGGTGTAGAAGAAAATGCATCTTCTGTAGAATCCCTCTCAACTCCTAAAGACTCAAAAGATCAGGGGCATCATGCGCCTTACCTTTTAGTATCCTGCATGGATTTTAGGTTGCGCAAAGAAGTTGCAGAATTTATGAAGGTGCGGGCTGGAACCGATACCTATGATGAATTTGTCATCCCAGGGGCGAGCCTTGGCGCCTTTAATGAGAATTATCCGCACTGGGTCAAAACATTTGAAGATACAGTTGGGCTGTGTATTAAGCTTCATAGCATTACCCATGTCATCTTTTTGGACCATCGGAATTGTGGGTTTTATAAAATGCTTAAAGGGGAACACTGTTGCGACGATAAGGATGCGGAGACCCATGTCCATGCAACGCAATTTGAGGCTGTTAGGAAGATCATGAAAGAAAAATTTCCTGATCTAAAAGTTGAAACGCTTATTATGGGTCTAGATGGTCAGGTTGAGGAAGTTCAACCAGAAACCGGACAATCATGATGATATGATAATCCCAATTCCACCCCAGAAAAAATAATATCATCATAGAACTCTCATTCCATGCTGTACAAGGCTTCAATAGCTTTGAAGACAGATTCCCATTACTTGCAAGATGTCACCCAATAGCGTGATCATATCCAACGCCTATTTCCTTAAAAGCCGCAGGGTTGGAAATCTCAAACAAGGCATAGTTATGTTCCTTGCAATAATTCTGGCACCATTGTTGTTGGAGAGTCATAATATCCACATCCGGCGTAACTGGAATGAATATGGGTTTTTTGACATCGCCATTGACCATTTCCAGAACATCCCTCGCCTCCTCGAGGGCAAGCTTTTCTGCAACCTGTACGGAAATTTCCTGGTCGCAAACATACCTGTAAAAAGACAATACGCGCTGAGGGGAGTGGCGGGCAAAAATCCATTTACCCTTTCCCTTGCACCTTTCCAACTTTTCTAAATGATTGTAGAGCTTTTTATAATTGTTAAAGGCAAGGATATGGTGACGATCAAATAATATTAACATAACAAAATTCTCCTCTTGGTAAAGCTCTCCCCTGTCTTTCAACTCGCCACGGCATAGCCGTAGGCGTAGCTGGGAGGCAGAGAGAAGGCTTCGCTTAGTTCTTTAATCGATGGGTGTGACGATTGGGAGGAAACCCAAAATATAGACGTACCAACCCCTTACCGTCACACCATAAAGAGAACGGGTCAAAAAAGCCCCATCCTCCCTCAATCTATATGAGGTAAGAGGTTAAATTTTCGGCCTTTCGGCCGTTTGAGGATTCGATTGAAATGACGCACATTGTGCGTTAATTTGATTTTAGCCATGATGAACTCCTCTGAGTTTGTCTTGGTTAGCAACGTGTGGGCAGTGCAAAGTGCTCATACGTTGCGCTGTTACGAACCATTCGTAACATTCCTTAATAAGTAAGATGGAGGTGTGCGATCTATTGTACCGATGCTCTCCAGCTTACTACCTTAAGTTACAATGGAAAATTAGCCGAAGTCAAAACTTTTTTCCCCTTATATTTCTTCCTACACACTCTTTCTTAAAGTAATCATATTCCTTCGTCTATTCGTCCTCCCTTGACACACACCACTTATTCTTTTATTTATTAACTATGGAAACTTTTAAAAATACTTTTTACTGTTCTTATTTCCCTCTCCCTCGACCTACACGGTCGTAGGGTTTCCCCTTTTTTTGTAAAATAGATAACCCTACGACAAATCTTAATTATTCCCATTAATGTTTGATTTTTTAGAGTAGGGCAAATTATGGAAACGTCACAATTTCATACAAAATTTACCTTTATAACCCACAATCAAGATAAGCGTTATAAATCTTATGCGGCAGAGGATATGAAGGTGCGAGAATGGCATATTATAGGAGTTGGCACGGGGTGGGGCGCCCGGAATATGGGGACTGCCGATGGGCCAAAGGTTCTCTTGGACAATATCCCTCCTTATTTTCAGCAGTTCTCAAATTCCCACACTTATTGGCACGGGCAAGGGCCTTTGAATTTTTCTAATCCTATGCCTCTTCCCCTTGAACAGGCAAAAGTACATGCTGACCACGTTTTGAAGATGGCAACAAGCTTGAGCGCTGACGTAAAAAGATGCCTCCTTGAAGGAAGTCTGCCTCTTATCTTGGGTGGCGACCATTCAACAGCGATCGGGACTTGGAGTGGCGTAAAAGCAGCATTGGGCAGTGAAGATATGGGGTTGATTTGGATTGACGCCCATATGGACGCTCATACGCCTGAAACAAGTCCCTCCTTAAATGTGCATGGTATGCCTCTGGCGGCTCTTTTGGGCCAGGGAGAAGACCGATTTACAAACCTTGAAGGCATTTGCCCTAAATTAAAACCTGAGAACTTATGTTTAATCGGCATTCGAAGCTTTGAAGAAGGAGAAGAAGATTTGCTGGCGCATTTGGGTGTGCAAGTTTACTTTATGAAAGAAGTCGAAGAGAAAGGGTTTGCAGCTGTATTCCAAGAAGTCCGCAGTAAGCTTGGAACGCGTCGGTTTGGATTAAGTATTGATGTGGATGCTTTTGACCCCCAAGAAGCCCCTGGGACAGGCACACGGGAAGCTTTTGGATTGTGGTTTAAGGATGCAAAAAATGCGTTGTATGGCTTGGCCCAAGATCCAGCATTTCTTGCCCTTGAGATTACGGAATTCAACCCCCATCGTGATTTGAATAACAAGACTTGCCAGTTGGTTTGGGATCTTGTGGCAACGGTGACAGGAGGCACTCATGGTGAAAAATAAAAAAATCAGTGAACAGAAGTCTTTGACACCTCAAGACTATATTTCGGTTGAGCAAAATTGGGGCGCTCATAATTACCGTCCCATTGATGTTGTCTTGACGCGCGGGAAGGGTGTTTGGTTGTGGGATGTTGAGGGGAAGAAGTATTTGGATATGATGTCTGCTTATTCAGCTGTGAGCCATGGCCATTGCAATCCGAAACTTCTTGCTGTGTTAAAAGCGCAAGCCGGTCGTTTAAGCATGTGTTCCCGCGCTTACTATACGGATGTCTTGCCCCGGTTTCTTGAAAAACTATGTGTTTTTACAGGCATGGACCGCGCCCTTCCGATGAATACAGGGGCGGAAGCTGTTGAAACGGCCATTAAAGCGGTGCGCCGGTGGGGGTACTTTACAAAGAAAATTCCTGAAAATCAGGCTGAAATCATTGTGATGTCCCATAATTTTCATGGTCGGACAAGTGGGATCATCAGTTTTTCCAGTGACCCTTCTTATAAATTAGGGTTTGGGCCTTTTTTGCCGGGGTTCTGTCAGATTCCTTTTGGCGACGTTGCTGCGTTAGAGGCTGCCATTACGCCCAACACCTGTGTTGTATTGACGGAGCCCATCCAGGGGGAGAGCGGCATCATCGTTCCGCCAAAAGGATGGCTTGCCCAAGTTTCAAAAATTTGCAAAAAGAACAAGGTCCTGTTGATTGTCGATGAAGTTCAAAGCGGTTTTGGCCGGACGGGCAAGATGTTTGCTTGTGACCATGAAGATGTTCACCCCGATGGCATGATTTTAGGTAAAGCGTTGGGGGGTGGATTTTTTCCTATTTCTGCGCTTGTTGGCAAAGAACACCTGATGCATGTCTTTACGCCGGGGAGCCATGGATCAACTTTTGGTGGGAACCCTTTAGGGGCAGCTATTGCCCTTCGGGCGCTTGAAATCATTGAGGAAGAGAAATTTGCTGAGCACAGTGCAGAATTGGGCGCCTATTTCTTAGGAGAATTGAAAAAAATAAAGAGCCCTCATATTCGCGACATTCGGGGAATAGGTCTATGGGTTGGTATCGACCTTTATCCATCGCCGACCTCTGCACGTCTGGTTTGTGAAAAGCTAAAAGAATTTGGCGTTTTGTCAAAAGAAACCCATGAAACCGTTGTTCGCCTGGCTCCTCCTTTGGTTATTACGAAGAAGGAATTAGATTGGGGAATTCGGCAGATTGGAAAAGTTTTTGAGAGTTTGTGATTGATTCAACTCAATGGATACCCGTCACCCTTCAAAAACCAGCTTTTGGATGGTGAGGGGTAATTCTTAAATAAAACTCTTACCGAGAAGACGATATAATCTCTTCTGGAAAGAAGAAAAGCAAGACGGCAAAGAAAATATAACCGATAAAAAATAGGCACGGGACAAGCATTTCTTTAACGGTGAGGGCAGATAATACTGTTTGTTTTTCTCCCCCCTCTTTACGGGATCTGAAAGCCCGGCTAAAAACGGGCACAGGAAAGTTTTTTTCTAACTCGATCACATACTTAATTCGGAGATCTATAGACTGCTTGATCGATTTCAAATAACTCATCCAGGACAGGGTAAAAATAATGCCAACAACAATTAATGTCATTATTAAAAAGTATTTATGTTGTTGCTGAATGTTTTGCGAATCCCTTAAGAAAGCGAGCAGTGAAACACCTACACCGTTGGCGCCTACCCAAAAATTATTTGAACTTTCTCGTGTCTCATTTATTTTATGTATAGATTCAACAAGAAGCTTATATTGCTCAAAAGCAAGTTTGTATTGTTCTATCCCTCACTACCCGTCACTTTTAGCAACGTATTGAGAGGTAAGGAGAAATAGCTTACATTTTGGAATCGCTCCTCATCAAAGAAAGGATTCTAAAATAATGAAACTAAATCCCCTTACTCAAAAGATATCAAAACACTTCTCAATCCAC
>CAMCRD010000104.1 GCA_945877185.1 Candidatus Finniella inopinata
TCCTCCCCTTTTAATTTAAGCATTCTTGATTTTTCAGGATACCAGTATGGGCTTAGCCCCCAAAGAATCAGAATGCCTTAACAAAAGTTGGGCAAATTAATGGTCGATCCCCTTCTTGATTCATATTCTGCGGACAAGCTTGCCGAAAACCTTTTGAGGCAGTTTGTATTCTATGAACCAACCCCTAAGCAAAAGGCTTTCCACAACGCAGGTATAAAAGCTGGTGAGCGCCTGTTCCTGGGCGGCAACCGGACGGGCAAGACCAACGCGGTCTGCATGGAGATGGCGATGCACTTGACGGGAACTTATCCTGAGTGGTGGGAGGGGTACCGTTTTAGCCGCCCGATCAACGCCATTTCAGCGTCCATTAGTTTAAAGGATACCCGCGACATCTTGCAGAAGAAGCTTTTTGTGGGCGATACGGACGGCTCCATGCCGCCGATCCTGCATGAGAGTTACATCATCGGCAAGACCCACACCACCATCGCGGGGGCGTGGGACACAGTGCAGATTGCCCATAGCTCAGGCGGCGTGTCCGAACTCAAGTTTAAAGCCTTTCAGCAAGGCGAGTCATCGTTCCAGGGCGTGAAAGCTGATTTTATCCATTTAGATGAGTTGCCGAACTTTAAGGTTTACCAGGAAGCGTTGATCCGCACGACCGCCTTTGACCAGGAGAAAACCTTTTTGGTGGTCTCCATGTGGCCGGAACGGGGCAAGGATGACCTGATTTCCCATTTCCTCGACCATGCCCCCGAAGGCGAGACCAGGGACGGGCGGTTTTATATCATGGCATCCTGGGCGGATAACCCGTACCTCAAGGACGAGGAGCGCGAGCGGCTCCGTAAATCGGTTCCTGGATGGCAACTGGAAGCGCGGGAACATGGGATTCCCGTGTTCGGGCAAGGCAAGGTCTTTACCATGAAAGAAGCTGACCTGTTTGTCGAACCTTTCGAGATCCCCAAACATTTTGCCCGTGTCTACGGGCTCGACCCATCCTCTTCCTCCGGCGGCACCTGGGGATGCGTCGTCCTCGCCCATGACCGTGATAAGGATATCGTTTATGCCGTCGCGGACTACAAACTCAGTAACGCGACGCCCACAGAGCATGCCGCCAATATCTCCCACATTATACCGGACTGGTGTACGGGCATGGTCGATCCGGCGGGCGCGGGGGAAAACATGCACACGAAGGAAAAGACCATCGACTTTTTGAAGGAAAGGTCGGGGTTGCACTTGGTGAAGGCCAACAAAGCGAATCATGCCAAGGAAGCCATGATTGACGAGATTTATGAGCGCGTCAGGGGCGACCGCTTCAAGATTTTCTGGATGGACACAGGCTCGCCTGGAACAGACGCGTCTGGAAAAGGGAGGGGCTGCCGCCATTTGGTAACGGAATGGCGCCAGTATGCCCGTGACGAGAATGGGTTGATCCTCAAGAAGAACGACCACTGCATCGATGGGTTGTTTTATGCGCTCAACGGCTTGCCGAATGCGCGGACAGAAACGCAATTTTATCAGGAGAACACGGGACGGTGGGGAGATGCTGGGTATGTATGAAGAAGGTACAAGAAATGAAACTAGGCAAATCAGATGATATTGACATCCTCGCCCGCACCATTTTTGGTGAAGCGCGAGGGGAATACGAACACGTGGAGGGAGGCATATCCGCCCTCATCGGTGTGGGGAATGTGGTGATGAACCGCGTTAAGGCGCACAAAAAACAGTACGGCAAGTCCATCCAGGAAGTCTGCCAAAAGCCGTTCCAGTTTTCGTGCTGGAACGTAGGCGACCCTAACCGCTCACTTTTGATGCGGGAAGAAATTACCGACCCTATGTTTACCTTATGTTCGGAAGTGGCGACAAAGGTCGCTTTGGGGGAATGGCCGGATTTAACCAAGGGCAGCGACCATTACCACGCCTTTTCCATCCTCCCCTATTGGGCACGGGGACAAAAGCCGAAGGTTCGCCTTGCCAGACATATATTTTACCGACTAACTGAAGGAGGACATTAATATGACTTTTCCCATCATCGGAGCCGCTTTAGGACTTGTGGGCTTTGCCCCTATTATTGCCCGATGGCTTGGCGGTGACCAGGCACAGGAAGCGGCTGCAAAGGTCGTCGACATCGCCCAGAGGGTAACAGGCACGCTCGACCCCGTGGAGGCCATCCAGCGTTTGCAAAGCAACACGGACATGGTGAGCGAGTTCCAGAGGGCGATTATTCAGGTAGAAGCCGAAATCGAACTGGCCATCATGAAGGATAGGCAGGATGCACGGCAGCGGGATATCGCCCTTTTCAATGCTGGACGGTCTAACGTCCGCGCCGATGCCATGGTTATCGCCGCCGCTGTCGGCCTCGTCCTCTGCCTGGTATCGCTCGCGTGCTTTTCAAAGGAGATGCCTGGCGAGGCCGTGGGGGTCATCTCTACGATCGCGGGTATTTTCGGGATTTGCCTGAAGAACGCCTATACGTTCGAGTTCGGATCTTCAAAAGGTGGCAAGCAGAAAGCGGACGACACGATTGCATCATTAATAGAAAGGGACGATCTATGAGTTTAATTAATTTAACGTATCCCGAACGGCTCGCGCTGATCGATCTGACACAAACCCGTCTGGCAAAGATGCGTCTGCATGTTGTGCCAGCCAAGCCTTGCAACGATAACCAAAGTTGGGACAACCTTGATGGAGGTGCCGACAGCCGCAACCCTTGCCTTCGGCTCGTCGATAAAGTAGGGGCTTCCTGGGAACTGCGGCACGCATCTCTGTTGGCGGTTGCCAACAGGTCACATATATATGCGGATTCAGGGTAAAATCAGTAATCCGAGGGGCAATCCTTCCCCCTTTATGCCGAAGCACTTATCAAATTCTCTTAAAATTTTTAAAAAACATTTGACTGTGCTCCCAGAATGCAGCACACAATGGTCATGTGGTTCAAAATAACAATAATAAGGGGAAGATTATGAAAAAGATTCTATTAAGCGCAATGATTTCAACGGTTTTGGCTGGTGGTGCCTTGGCGAGCGCCCCGTCTTCTGCTTTCCATGGCTTTTATGCTGGGGGTGGCCTAACCTATTCAGAGGGAGATTTAACCCTGAGTGCCAACAATTCATCTCGAACTATTTCTTCAAGCGGCATGGGTGGCAATGGATTTTTGGGATACGGTACGGTTATCTATGGGGGTCTTTATTTAGGGGGTGAGTTGGGTCTTGGGTACGACGGTTCTCAATTTAGAAATAAATCATTCACCATCAATGGTCGTAAGGGTCGACTAAATTCAAAGACTCAATTGATCTACAATTTAGCAGGTCGCGTAGGTTACATTTTTTCTCCCTTTCTGGTGTATGGAAAGATTGGTTTTGAGGGGCGTTCCGAAGTGAACATACTTGATAATAATGGAAATGTCATTACAAGTGTAGGCCGCAATGGTGTCCTTTTGGGTGGTGGTGCAGATTATGCGATTACCCAAAATATTTTCCTGCGGGCTGAATATACTTACAACTTTGGTGCTCAAAAGAAGTTTTCAGTGCGAGGGAATACCGCAACCATCCGTACTAAGACTCCTCAAACGATCCTCATGGGTGTGGGGTATAAATTTTAATTTCTTGGGGTTGAATACCGCGCCGCTTGAGGCTTAAAATTGGTACAAGACAGTATGGCTTTTTGGCTGTTACCAAGATACCCCACCTCAAGCAGCGGGGTTATTCATTCCTTACACAATTGCTTCCACTTACCACCTGTAACATAGATCTTTGGCTGATAGCGGATTAGACTTCATTATCTACTATATATTTACAAAGAACGGTGCTTCATCTTGATTTGAGGATGTTTTTAGGTGCGACAAGATGCTTCCGTACTTTACCTATCTTTTGAATAATATTTTATATACTTTACAGAATTGTTGTTGCAGTCAATATTTGATGTGATAATTTTTGGCCACAAAACCTAACCTCATAGGAGAAGTATGATGAAATTAAATTGCCTGATAAAAAATATGGGGAGATCCATCATGCTGGGTCTTTGTTTATTCACCATTGCTTTTGGGATGGATGATGTTAACGATGTTACTTACCACAAAGTCAAATCAATATTAGAAGAGCATCTCGAAAACAATCCTGATCTCCTGGATTCCTCAAAAGGTAAGAATATTGTTGTTTTTTTGGGGAATACCGGGTCTGGTAAAAGTACTTTGATTAATTATTTAAGTGAGAAGGAATTGCGGGCTGATGATTTTAATAACATTGTCCTAGCAAATCTTGATGACCCTTCAGTAATGGCGATAGGTGAAGGTGGAGACTCTGAAACATTTTTACCGCGATTTATTCCAGTAGGTGATCTGTTGTTTTATGATATGCCTGGATTTAAGGACACAAGAGGAACAGCTAATAATTTAGTGAATGCATGTTTTATAAAAAGTATAATTGAAAATGCAAATAGCTCTAAATTAGTGTTTGTGGTGGGGATGGATGAAATAACTGCGGGTAGAGGAGAAGGTTTTAAAAAACTCTCTAACCAAGCCAAACAACTTGTTCCCAATAAACCTATTGAAAGCTTTAGTGGTTTAGTTATTACCAAAAGCCAGGTGTCGAAGATCGCCCTCCCTAATTATCTTAATAGTAAGTTAGAACTTACAAATCCAGAATTGTCAATTATAAGCAATTGGATAGACCATCAAAGAATAGATCAGATATCTATACCGAGGGATGGTCAGATAAATTACGATAACAGAGAAAGCATCCTCAATCTCATTGGGGGAATGGGGCATGATCAAATAGAAAATGTTAAGATAGATATTATCTATGATGCCAACCTCACTACCCGTCACTTTTTTAAAAGGTTCCATTTTTAGCCAATTCCAAGAGGTTTAAAAGGGTTTCTAGAACTCCAACAGCCGACTGAGCAAGTAGAAACTGAAAGCGAATCAGGCCTTGCTTGAAGACTGAATAGAGAGGACAA
>CAMCRD010000105.1 GCA_945877185.1 Candidatus Finniella inopinata
GGACTACTAAAATGATTCATATGATTCTTCGTGTACGGCAAAAAATTCGACCAGGAAGATCGTTTCCAAGACGATCATTTAAGATTGAAAGCGGCTGGTCAAAGAGGGGACAACGAACCAGGGGAGCCCACTAACCGAATGCCATTGTGTATCGTGGGGGGGAGGATCAAATTAGGAGTAACCATCAAATGAAATTTTTTATCATCATAAGCCTATTGTTGTGGGCTGCCAATAGTCCCGTACAGGCAAAAAATTATACTTACGAATGCCGCAAGGATAAGGGGCATGTTATCCATATTGTGATCCTGAACCCCCGTCTTTATACCCCTGCTTTTATTAAGGCCCATAATCAAGTTTTTGGCCGCGAAACCATTGAAGCGATTGCCAAGCGAACCGGTGCGGATATTGCCATAAACGCCGGATTTTTTGAGATTGGCAATGCCCAAGACGGCATGCCGAGTGGAACCCTGATTATTAATCAACAAATTTTGGGGATCAATCTCAAGAAACATGCTTGCCTGATCCACAATGAAGATGAATTTAAGGTCCAGGAGGTAACGCCCCATCTTGAAATTAAAATCGGCAAAAACAGGTTAACCCCCAAAAAAGTCAATAAGCTCTGTGAAAAAGATGACATTATCTTGTATTCGCACCTGTGGGGAGCCCGGACTTTGACGCCCCTCAAAGAGCGGCAAGAAATTGCGATTAATGAAAACAACAGAGTGATTGTATTTTCTAAACAGGGCAATATTGCCATACCTCATAACGGATTCGTTTTGTCTTTACCCATAAATTTCCCCCTAGACTCTGTTGCGACAGAAGATGAGGCTACCATTCAGTTAAAACCTTTTGATTTATTGAAAGGAGAGAAAGGATCTGCCGTTATGGGAATCCCTATTTTACTTCAGGATGGGAAAGTAAATCCTACCCTTTTCGAAAGTAAAGAAGGGTTTTACAAATCTTCCCATGCCCGAACAGCCCTTGGCATTCGGGGGGATGGGACGGTTGTGATTGTCGTTGCTGAACATATTTATCAAAAGCCCTTAGAAAAAGTCACCCTTGAAGAGGTAAAATCAATAATTACCGATAAGAGAGCCATGATTCTTGAAAAATATAAGAAATCATCTTTGAATGATTTGACTATACCGGAAATGAAAGAAATTGTGGCAAAAGATTTTATTGCCAAAGGTGCCGCCATAGGGTTAAGCCTGCCAGATCTTGCCAACTTGATGAAAGAACTTGAGTGTGAATCTGCCATTAACCTTGATGGGGGAGGATCTTCCAGTTTGTTCGTAAATGGCCGGGTTGTCAATCAAACAGTGGGTGATCAAGATGAAGGGATGGGAAGGGAAGTCTTGCGCCCCCTATCAGATGCTATTATTTTTAAAGGAATTTCTTAATGAGGCGTTAAGACGCATCTTTATAGCGCTTCTTTACAAACGCTCAAAAACCTATTTTTATAAATTTTTCACCTTCAATAGGGCAGTTTCCCTATAATTAAGAACTATTCTATACATTTATGTTGACATCACCATACTTATCAGACAAAATAATAGGTACAGGTATACATTGATAATAATAAATGAGTACAAGTGTACCTGATATGCAAAAATTGATAAAAGCTATGGACCTGCTGCTAAGGGTATGCCCATTGTGGATCAGGAAAGTGGATCAAAAGCTTGGCAGATGATCTCAATGGTCGCATTGAGGTTATGAGACGGGTTATGGGTTGGCGCAACAAATTATTGTTGCAACCGTCTCGAGAGATACCTACATAAGAAGCAGGGTGAGTTATAAAAATAAAAACAGGTTTAAAGATGGGAATAAAGATCTTCAGCTTAAGAAGACGCCCTCACTAATTTAGCCTTGATTAAATTGCTCATCCTTTTGGCGTGGTTTATGGCACCAAGATTTGAAGTGACCCAAAAGCCTCTTTCAGAAGTTCGGTGGACTCAACCTGGTTGAAAGTCTTTTCGTACATTCTGAGGATGCACTTTTTTGGTCATTCAAGAACGAACTTGATTAAAACGCCCTACCTAATAGATAGGGAACATGAAGCAAGGAGAACTTGAAAATGATACAAGTATTTGGATCAAACAAAGAAGCAATCGGTCACTTTAATAATTACGACGACCTTTTTAAACATATCAGTTCCGTTGAAAATTCAAAGCTCGCTGAATGCAGCTCTCGCTCTCTTGGCGAAATCTGGAATTTTGCTTTATACACCAACAAAAGGCTCTCTTATATCTATTATAAGACGCTTGAGCGATCTTTCAGCAAAGTCGGAAAAGAAGCTTTTGAGCAAGAGCTTGATTTGATCGAGATCTATAAAGGCGACTTTCAGAGCCCCCTTCAAATACCCGTGACACCCGATGTGAACGTTCAAGAATTAAAAGAGAGCTGGTGCCACGAGTATTGTGATGCCCATAACTACCTCTTGGTTGATTACAAGAATAATTGTGAGAACCATCCCTCAATCGACGTTATTCCCTCAGCGAATGCGGCACAGGGAGAAATGAGCCAAGTCGCGTCCCTTTAGGGGTTGTCTCATCGAATGTTAAAAATAGGATTTAAGCCCAGAATGATAAATGCAGTCATTGCGAAGAGTGAAGCGATGCGGCAATCCATGCATTTGATTTTTCAAGAATTTTATGTTAATGAAAGCATAAAAATACATGGATTGCCACGTCCCGCTACGCGCTTTGCGCTTGCGCTCCTCGCAATGACATAAATTATTTACATTTACCAGACCTAGAGATAGCTCCTTATCATTACGCAATTATTCAACAAAGCCCCCATAAGGGGAGAAGCGGGTGAGGGGTGAAATTTTCAATATCTTTGGAGGCCTTAGAAAAAAACCAGTTATGCTACCTTCTTATACACCAAGTAAACAGGTGCACGGCCTTGGGCGATGCCTTTTTGCTCATAGCGCGTTGCGGGCCAGTCTTGAGGGCGGTCATAGATGCTCGCTCGCCCCTCTAACACCAATTCAAACTCATCATGTTGGACCATAATGCTTTGCATCCACTCGGCGTAATCGGCATCATCCGTTGCCATTTGTAAGAGTCCCTCCTGCTTCAGAATGCGCGCAAAAACAGTCACGCTCTCATCCTGGATAATCCGTCGTTTATTGTGCCGCTTCTTTGGCCATGGATCTGGGAATAACACAAAAATCCGACCCACCGATTGATCAGGGAGCCTTGCCAATAGAAGCCGCGCATCATCTTTAACAATACGAATGTTTTTCAAAGATTGTTCTTGAATTTGCACCATCAACGATGCCACCCCGTTAACAAAAGGTTCGCACCCGACAAACCCAATTTGGGGATGGAGTGTCGCTTGAGCTGCAAGGTGTTCCCCCCCGCCAAACCCAATTTCCACCCATAAATCCGTTAGGGGCGGGGTAAATAAATCAAGGGGATTGATCATGGACTGCTCTGGCAATTCTAAAGACACTTTAGGCCATAGGTCAGCCAGGACTTGACGCTGGCTCTCTTTAAGGGGGCGTGATTGTCGTCGGCCCCATATGTATCTTTGCTGGGGTAGAGGGTCCCTATTCATGGTTTTGGTTCTTTGTCCTGAATTTATTTTTTATGATAATAACTCTCACGATTATAAGGAAAATGCTAGAAAAATCGAGCGGACTTTTCATAAATGGGTAAGTATGGAGCTTATTATACGCTTTGTTTTTAAAGAAGTAAAAAAGAACTTTCCAACAACTTAAATAACTTAGATACTGTGCATAAATATTTTTATTTTTAGCAAAGTGGAAGAAGAAAATGATCACGACGACGACTGCTGCCTGCTTTAAGCCTTTATCGACCGTACTTATTTTAGCTCTCACCTTGATGTTATCCCCCTCTCAAGCAATGGATGAGAATATGATAAGAACTGATGTTCCCCATAGCACCTCAGCAAGGAGAATTGATCCTAACTTAACGATAACAATACCACGCGGCGATATGCCCCAGAATTTAGAAGACGTAGAAGCGTATGTAGGGCAATTGCTCACAGATGGTGTCCAGCCAGAATCGATCTTATTGATATTGGATGTTGATGGAACCCTCACTAATTTTAGTAAACCACAAGATAGTCAAAACATAGGGGCGCGAGGCGGATCCGTAGCCTTTGTCAAAAATATGGTCGAGAGGGGCGTCAAGCTTGTTATCTCAAGTGCGCATCCTTCCTTTGAGGGTACACTTGGTCGGTTAAGGGACCTCGGCCTTGAAGAGGTTTTACAAATTCCGCGTACAGGGTCATATAATAAGAGTGATGAATACATATTATTCGACGATATCAAGGTAAGGTTTTGTCACTTTGGGTTGGTTGCTTCTGTAGCCTATTTCATGGATACAGCCTCTTTCATGCCCATGCCCTTTAATTATTATCAAAAAGTTCTTGCCTATAAGTTTGTCTATCCTGCCCTAAAAGAAAAGACGATAGAGCACGTGGTTCTAGGGGATGATAATGCTCAAATAGTAGCGGATTTTGGAAGAGACTTTAAACGTTTGAAGGAAGAAAAAGGCTTGTTTAGCTCCGCTCAGACCAAGCTTTTTACCTTGTCGCCAGCCAGAGGGGAGCCGTATCTCAAATAAATCCGTCAGGGAGACGTTTGAGGGGGGCAAACCTTCCCAAACAAATTAGATATAATTAACTTACAATTATCGCATAATTAAAATATTAATTAAATTAGATGCGACATGTATTCCTAACAATATGCAACAAGACCACTTGACGTGAGGATTAATCTATTCTAAAACGAGCCACATTCAAGCACGAAGTGCAACACCGCCTAAATTTTTATTAAAAGCCTCGAGAGGCGTTAACCAGCCTAAAGATTTTCTAGGTGTAGTGTTATAGTTCAAGATGACCTCATCAAATTCCTCCTGTGACATATTTTTAATATCTGT
>CAMCRD010000106.1 GCA_945877185.1 Candidatus Finniella inopinata
GTGGATTGAGAAGTGTTTTGATATCTTTTGAGTAAGGGGATTTAGTTTCATTATTTTAGAATCCTTTCTTTGATGAGGAGCGATTCCAAAATGTAAGCTATTTCTCCTTACCTCTCAATACGTTGCTAAAAGTGACGGGTAGTGAGGGAAATTTTATTGAATATTGTGTAACGGAAGTTTATCTAGGATATAATCATGAAGTATAGTATTGTTTTCATTATATGCCCTTTACTATTCCAGTCTGTCCATTCTACGGAGGGTGAGCGCTTTGAAAGGAACCCTCTCGGGAAAATTGCAAGTAGAAGTGCTTCTTCCTTTTTACAAACCAAAGAGGATAGCATAAACAAAGAAGATCAACAAACAAGTAAAGATGGAAATGAAAGCAGGGGTAATAAAAATGACTCACCAAGAAAGCTTTCTAAATCTTTTTTACAAAGTGAAGATGGTAATGGAAATGATAGTATAAGCTCCAGAACAGAAAGAAAAAGGCCTAAAAAGGAAAAAAGTCAGCATAGCCGGAGTTCAAGTAAGTCCCCTCCTTTTTTTAGAAAGTCTAATGTACTGGAAGGAAGTGAAGAAAATCAACAAAGAAGTAAAGATAGCAGTGAAAATGATAATATAAGCTCTGAAACAGAAGAGACAAAGTATAAGGGAAAAAGTTACCAACGCAGCCGTAGTTCAAGTAGGTCCCCTATCTTTCTTAGGCACTCTATGACCATGCAGTTTAATGATGGAGGATTAAAGCCCATTTTAAGTGAATCATTTGATGTAAAGACAGCAGATTTATCAAAAAAGTACTCAGATTTATTTTCTCGCATTATGAAGATTAAGGAATTTTCTTCATCTTTTGAATTCTTGATATACTCATACCCTATTTTTACTAATGAGAGTAATATATTTAGTCTTCTTGAAGACGTAAAACAATTTTTTCCACTAAGGGTTACTGCTTTTTTAACGGAATTGTCCTTAAATGCTTTCCCCAATGGTATAGAAAATTTACTTAAAGTCAAGGAAGAGCTTGAATCCCTGCAAGAGGGATTGCCCTACATGCCGATGTTAACAGTCTCCTTCTTAAGTCAAATCTCTATGGATATACCAGAGAAGATTAATCCTGATGAAAAGGTAAATTTTTTAGTAGATGTAGAAGGCTCTAAAATCTCAGAATTTATTCTAAAATTTGAAAAAGCCCATCGTGACAGAGATGCTCGCTTGTTAAGAGGTATTAGCATTTCTGATATTAGAAGCTTCTTGAAAAACCAAAGTTGTTCCCCAAAATCGATTCAAGAAGCATCAGAGTATTTTAATGAAACGGTGGATTGGATTTCTTGGAACATACTTAGACAAAAAACAACAGATTTCAGAAACAAATTAATCCGTGCTTTTTGTTTTTTAGGACATAATTATATAGAGGAATGTAATTTTCATGGCGTGATGCAAATTGCATCAGTTTTAAGTAAAAGTTGCATAAGTCGACTGATCCCTGATACTTTGCATGATGAAAATTACTCTAAAATTATGGATTTTGTAAAACCTAATGATAATTTTAAAAACTACAAAGATGCCTTATTAGAATCTTACAAGAAACATAAAAGTCATATCTTGCCTATTCTTCCTGTAATAATGGCAGATATTGTTCACAGTTATGAAGTTTACCGTACTTCTTTAGATTTTTTTTCGATGAAACAAGGTCTTGTAGAACTCTCAAGCTCCATTAAAGACCTATCAATGTGCAGGGTTATACCCTGCTCAAACCCCATACCACCAGAATTTTATTTTGTTTGGGAGTTTGAAAAAATTAATGAGGACATCTTGGATGTGATGTCAAGCTTAAGATTTGAATGGCCAATATTAGTGAGTAAAAAAATCTCTCCCCAAGAATTAGCTAAGTGGGACGTTACACATCTTTATAATGTGCTAAAAAAGTGTAACGACCTATACCTTCTTGAAGAGCTTTTGGTAAAGGGAATAACTAATGGAGATCAATTATCATCCTATATATTGTCTTCTACTACCAAAAGTAAGGAAGAGATGCTTATTGATATGGGATTTAATGATTCTGCTAGAAGTACCATCCTTTCAACTTATTTATAAAATTCCTATAGTTTTGGAACTGGAGACCATGCTTCTTCTGGACTTAAAGGCAAGAGACTTTTCTGTTCCGCCGAAGTTGGCCATTGGTGATGGGGCCATGGGATTTTGGGGGGCCTTGGAGGAAGTTTGGCCTCAAACAGGTCACCAGCCCCCGGTGTTGGTTCATAAGACAGCCAATGTCTTGAACAAGATGCCAAAATCCATCCAGAGCAAGGTCAAACAAGATATCCATAATATCTGGAAGGCTGAAGGCAAAGAAGACGCCAACAAAGCTTTTGACCTGTTTCTTGATAAGTATAGCGTTAAATACGAACAGGCAGTTAATTGCGTGGCAAAGGATCGTCAGGAATTGTTGACCTTTTATGACTTTCCAGCGGAACACTGTAAGCATATCTGTACCACCCCACGTTTGCTACAGTAAGACATCGAATTAAACGATCTAAGGGGTGTTTGTCCCGAGATACAGCGCCTGTCATGGTATTCAAACTGATCAAGACAGCCAAGAAAACTTGGCGACGCCTGGGTGGCAAAAATCAGTTGCCAAAAGTGATAACGGGTGTCAAATTCTCCGATGGGTGTGAAGTCATCGATGATGACGCTATAGCTGCTTGATTATCACCCATCACCAACTTTTGCGGATAGCTCGCAAAAGCATCAACTTTTTGGTTGATGCCCCTCTCTCTCATAGTCTTTTTATGAGCTTGCTAAAGTCTTCTTCCCCTTTCCTACCATAACATCTTTTGAGCTTCGTCATGAGATAAAGGGTCAGCCAGATCAAGAAGTGCACCATAAAGTGTTACAACCTCATTAAAAATGAGTTCATTTTTTTGAAGATCTTCATATGGGCCGATACCCAAGACTTCCAACGTTAAACTTTCCCACAGTCAAACAAGATACTGTGATCTACCATTATGTCTCCATTCCTCTTCCTCTATCAATCTCCCGTTGTTGGCAGTCATTCCTCAGCTGAAGCGAGCGGGTGATCTGGAGGTTTAGTTTGGATATCTTGTCATGTTTATTATCAAGATATCCGCTCACTTCCTTACCGTTTTCAAGGCTTCTGTATTTTGTTCTGTCAGCCAGTATTTTCTGCTGTTCCATCAGTTGGACATACGGCCTTAATAAGCGAGATATGTCGTCAGAACCCTTATAATTGTCCATATTCTCTGTGTGCATCTTAACAACCTCGATAATCTCTTGAATATTGATGGCTGTTGGATCCTCGCCTGTTTTATCCTGATAAAAGAGGATATGCTCCTCCACCTGGGCGATTTGGAACTCTCTCAAAGGAGCGGTTTTGAGGATTCTTTGCACTTCAACTGATAGGTTACTGAGGCTGAGAGATTTCTTTTCTATAAACTCCTTGCGGGCAGCATTTCGCAAAGTCTCAAGGTGCTTAGAGATACCCTGCTTTAAGTTTTGATGATAAAGACGTCCTTCAATGGCAGTCAGGCGTTCAGCTTGCCACCAGGTGTCAGCCAGCTCGTCCGGATTCGGAAACCTTTTATAGGTTTGATAAAAATGAAACTTTTCAATCCATTCTTGATTGAGAGAAATACGGCCCTGTTCAAACTGTTCTCTTTTAGCAAGGGAAAGATCATCTTTCTGAAGGGGTTTATCCTGACTCTTGTCTCCCAGTTCATTCGCAGGAACAGACAGGGGCGATTTTCCTAGAACTTCGATGTCCTCTTCTTTTGGCTTGGAGGATAGCCCCCGATCATAAGCTTGCCTATCCTTGTTCAATGTCTGCAAAGATACACCCATATCTTCTGCAATTCCGGCGATCAAGCTTGGTTTGCTCGCTTTCTGGATGACCGATGCCATTTCCTGGCGTTCCTTTAAAACCTCCTGGAATAAGGCATAGGAGGCCGTCTCTTCCTTTTTGATGCCTTGTTGTTCTGCCTCCTGGCAACAGGCACTGTAATGCCTGTTGGATTGGGTAACCAGGGTGCCGTAGCGTTCCAGAAGAGAAAATACCCGCTTCTCCGTGTTATTTGTCAGATTGGCATAAGCTATTATCCGGTCAAATTGTTTGGCTTCCTCTTGAATATCTTTAGGGGAAAGGTTACGCCGGTACAAATCAGCAACCGTCCCCTTTTGGCCTTCCGATTGATCCCGCGCCATCCCCTCTTTCAGCTCCCGGGCAATCAATCGTTTAACGAGAACAGAATCTGTATGGACATACCGATCCAATAAATTTTCCCGATAACCATCATTGGCTTGGGAGATCAAGACAGGCTCATCAAGAAAGAATCCCCCGGCATCGGCTATATCCCAACATAAATCCCAATTTGAGCTTCCTAAGAGAGCTGTTGCACTCTCATTGCGTGCTGATACGGCTGCAAGATACTCAGGATAGAGTGGATTGTCTGAGACCTTGATGTTCAGTTTTTCCCGATCTTCAGCACACTGACGATAAATGTCAATGGTCATTGAAATTTCCCCCCCTCTGGTCATCGAAAATGCCCCCCTCTAGGTTAAAAAAATTACTTGGTTTCTTGCCTGGGAACTAATCCCGCTTTAAGCTTTTCTTTGAGTCTATAACTGTCTCCTTTAATGTTGATGCTC
>CAMCRD010000107.1 GCA_945877185.1 Candidatus Finniella inopinata
ATTGTCCTCTCTATTCAGTCTTCAAGCAAGGCCTGATTCGCTTTCAGTTTCTACTTGCTCAGTCGGCTGTTGGAGTTCTAGAAACCCTTTTAAACCTCTTGGAATTGGCTAAAAATGGAACCTTTTAAAAAAGTGACGGGTAGTGAGGATGCCAACCAAGAAAGGGAAATAAACTCAATCTATGATGCAGAAATAGAAGATATTATTGAGAAATTAATTGTACAAAATGGATATGGCCTTAATTTAATATCTGGGCATACCCCTCGGTTTATGGGTGAGTCCCCAACTCAGAATTCTTTGGGGCTTATCAATCCAGGCGAATTAGGGATCTTCTGCGAAAGAGATAAACTTTACGGCAAAGTTCATGATAAACAAACAATAGAGATTCAAGGCTTATCTCAGGGAAGTTTTGACAGAATTACAAGAAGTTTGAAAGATGTATTTAATATAGAAGGCTTAAACGTTGTCCTGCAACGAGAAAAAGGGCGTAAACAAGCCTTTGCTGCTTTCAATGATAACATTGCTTATGAAAGTACAACCCTATCAGACCTGGAGGCATTGCTTCAGTTTACATCATCGTGTGGCTATACCACTCTTGATAAAGGAACTTTAGAAAACAAGAAAAACTATATTATGAACGGTTTTAATCAGTGTCTTCCTTTATCTTTAGCGCAATCCCCCCTCATAAAGTTATTGCGCCCAATATCTGAGGGCATATATCAGTCATCGTGGCATACAAGAAGCCAAAATTTAACTATTCGCGTCCAAAATATCGTTGCATTGCTTAATGAGGAGATTGCCAAGAAAGCAATGCAAGAAGCAGAAGTGAGGCGTATCCAGGCTGAGCAACAAAGACAAGCAGAAGAGGCGAGGCGTATCCAAGCTGAACAACAAAGAGAAGCAGAAGAAGCACTGCGTATCCAAGCTGAGCAACAAGTAGCAGCGGCAGAAGCGGCAGCACTATTAGCGCAGCAACAGGCAACAGCGGCACAAGCAGCAGCAACATTAGCACAGCAACAGGTCGCAGCTTTTAGTCAACTTTTCAATGGTTCTAATAATTTTGATGATAGTGATAGTGATGACTGTGTAATTTCCTAAGCCATAGACACGCAATAAAACTTGATTTTCTGCCCCTAAAACTGTATAGTTTCCTTAAGGTTGGAGCCGATAATTTGTCATTGCTGTATGCAATGCATTGAAATGCGCTCCAACCATTTTCTATCGGCTCCTTCCCTTTTTTTAAACTTTTCTTAATTTCAGGACACGGGAATGGTTTTGTCCCGAACGAAACAGAATGCTTTGCAAAAGGCGCAAGAGTGCTTCCGCATCGCCAACCTCCATCCGTCATCCTCAGCATTCAGGCTCAAATGCATCGACGACCAGAATTTTTATGACGGCACAGGACAGTGGACAGCGCGGGATTTACAAATTTTGGCGATGCGGGAACAGCTTCCAATCACTGTGAACATTTGTAAAGGTTATGTGGATGCGCTTTCCGGCGTCGAGATCCAGTCCCGCTACCGCACGGCGTGCCGTTCTGACTCCCACAAGGAAGAGGACGACAAGCTGGCGGAGGCGTTGACCCACTGGCTTTTTTATATCCAGGAACACCAGGATTTGCCATACAAAGGGTCGCTCAAGTTCAGGGATTCCCTGATTTGCGGCATTGGATGGAGCCAGCTTTGTAAAGAAGACGGCGTTTATTATTACGATTATGTTCACCCCTTCAACGTTATCCCAGACCCTGATGACCTGAGCCCCCAATATACTGCCATGAAATATGTGTGCCGAAAACGGTGGATGTCACCGGATATGGTTAAGGCCAGATGGCGCAAGGCGGCGGCAAGCATCGATTTTACAAACTCTTCCGAAAGTTCGGGCGTTTATGGGAGTTCTTATGGTGGTTCTCCGGAACTTGATGACAGGAACGCCGCCTATACGGATACCAGCACTCCGACAAGCGCGAACCAAAACCGAGTCCTCGTGGTTGAAGTTCAGTACAAGGTTCCCCATAAAGCCTACAGGGGCATTTCTGAAGAAGGACGCCCCTTCGAGACTTTTGACCTTGATACAGCGGAGGAGCTTGCGCCATCTCCCAAGGAGCTTGAGGAAACGGACTCGACGCGCATTATGAGAACTTTGTTTCTCGACAATACTCTATTGGAACATGCTCCCCTTGATTTTGCCCTGCCTGGCTCCAAAGATTTCAGCCTCATTCCTGTCGTATTTCAGCGACGGTTCAAGACGGGCGTCCCTTACGGCTTGCTCGAATCCATGAAAGACATCCAGCGGGACTGCAACGTGCGCGTGACCAAATCGGTGTATGCGATCAACTCGTCCCAACTTATTTTTGAAGGGAACCCGATGCCAGGGGGCGACCTGAACCGCTTAAAGCGGGAACTGAAAAGCACGGATTCGGTGATCATCTTGCCGAAAGATTCCAAATACCAGCTTTCCTCCAACGCCCAACTCGGCGAAGAACAGCTTAAAATTGTGGAGCTTTACCTTGACCTCATCCAGCGGGTTACAGGCATCCATGATGATATGCTGGGGATGCAAACCAACGCAACAAGCGGTGTTGCGCAAAATGTCCGGCAGGTGAATAGCGTGCGCAACAACGTGTTCGCCTTTGACAATTTCTCCCAGATGAAAAAACGGGAATCTCTTTTTATTTTAGGCATGCTGCAATCTGGCGATGACGAGAATGTGGCTGTGCAAATCCTCACCCCAGAAGAAAACGAGGTTATGATATTAAACCTGGTGCGAACTATTGGAGGTAAAAAAGTGATCCTCAACAACGTGCGCACGCTACCATTGTCCCTCTACATTGAAGAGGTGCCAGATTACAAAAGCACATTTGAAGAACAAAAGGCGACGTTTGAAGCATTGTTGAGTAACGCCCATGCCCACTGGATGATGTTGTCGCCGGAACTGTTGCGCCGCCTGGGTGTGCGTGACCCAGAGAAAATTGCCACTGAAATGCGCCAGGCGTTGCAGGAAAAAAGCCAGATGGAACAGAACGTGGCGGGACGGAACCCGCAAGCATCTCCCCAGCAACCGCCTCTACCGCCCGTCAATCCCATGGCACAAGGGATGGGGGCATGACTTGCAGCATATCGATATCAAACCAAATGAGGAATAGCAAATGACAGAAAATATGCACGAAGAAACCAAAACAGACGCGTCTGGTAACGAAAACGTAAAGCCAGAAGAAAAAATGGATACAGTTTCAAAGCTTTTTGAAGAACGCGACTCTGAAGATTGGGATCGACTAAGCCCAGAAGGAAGCAAAGAGGGAAGCGCACCTGGGAAACTTAAAGAAACAGACTTGTCTGGTACTGATAAGCTGCCTAAAAAACTCTACCAGACGCGTCTGTCTGAGAAACCTATAGAGGATAAAGCTGACCCTTCCGAAAAGCCGAAGGTCGGCTCCCTGCCGAAGCCCGACCCCCTGTCAAAGCTTGACTCCCTGTCAAAAGTTGACCCGCTGGAGAAACTCCTTAAAGAAAACGATGGCGAGGATGAACCGCAGGGGGTCGACCTTCGACCGTCAGAGGTCGAGGCTTTGAGAAAAAAGCTTGAGAAGGTGGAAAAAACCCTTGCGGAAAACCATAAGTACGGTCGTAGCAACGCCCAGAAGGTCAAGAATGCCATTAAGGTCGCTCAAAGGTTCGTGGATGACGGGTTGCTGGCGGAAGAGGAAGCGAAGGAGCTATTGCAGACGCTTCATTTGGAGGGAGAAACTGAGGAGGAAGACGCCAGTAGATACCAGTCCAGTCCATTCGCCCCGATCTTTAAGGTAGCCAACAAGGAGTTACAGAATATCCTTAAATACACGGATGACGAGCATTTACAGGACAAGGTGAACGCTTTTGATTATTTCTTGTCCGTGGGATCAAAAGAGGAAATCGAACAGGTTTTTGAAGACCTGAGCGAACTTCTGGACGACCCCCTTAAACTGGCCAGGAAAATGCTCTCGATTGGCCAAGATGTTTATGAGGAATCTTACAAAGGCATCCGGCAAGCTGGAGGGTTTAAAAACTATCTCTCCGTCAAGGATCAGGAGATTGAAAAACTTCAGAAAAAGCTTGACAAAGTAGAGAAAAAATTGTTACAGTATGAGGACTTTGATAAGCCCCGTTATCGAATCGACGAGATGGGTGATGTTGAGGGTAGCAAACCCGCCACAGGCTCGCCTGGGAACGACACCATATCCGCGCTTTTTGATGAGCGGGACAAAGTGAGACGAAAATAGAATGGCCTAGCAACGATATCCTCGTTTGCCCCTTTCTAGATTCACCTTGGATAAAAAGACGATTTTTCAGGTAGAGAAGGCAGCCCAGGCAATGTAGGTTCCTACCTTCAAAACTTTTAAAATCCTTACCTTTTTTGAAAAGACAAAAATTAAATTTTTCTTTGTGATAAATCGCAAGGGATTTTTGTGTTTTCTTTTGAGCGTAAGGATTTTAAAAAATGGCTTTATATCCAGTCCCTGCCGCGGGTTATAACGGCATCAACCAGAACCTGTTCCCCTTTGAAGTCAGCAGCAAACTCTTCCGTGAATGGGTGCAGGTAACTCCTC
>CAMCRD010000108.1 GCA_945877185.1 Candidatus Finniella inopinata
GGTGGATTGAGAAGTGTTTTGATATCTTTTGAGTAAGGGGATTTAGTTTCATTATTTTAGAATCCTTTCTTTGATGAGGAGCGATTCCAAAATGTAAGCTATTTCTCCTTACCTCTCAATACGTTGCTAAAAGTGACGGGTAGTGAGCATTGATCTTAGGAAAATTAACCCCACCCTATGGAAAAACCCAAAGATTCTGAAGGATCTTGTAAAGATCGAAGCCCCTCTCCCATGCATTCAACTCGTCGCTTCTTTGCGCGGGGGGGTTCCCTTCTCAGATATCACTATCACCCTAAAACAATCAGGGTCCTTCTATCAGATTTCAGGACTAAAAGGAAATGCCAAGTTAATTAGCGAACTTATCTCCCTCTTCCCAGATGTAACGAGCCTCTCCCTTGCCAATAACCAACTCATATCTTTACAGCCCCTTGTTCCCAGTTTAAAAATTCTTCCCTCCCTTACAAGCTTAGACCTACGCAGTAATCCCATACATAATCCTGGCCCCCTCGCGGAATTGTCTCAACTCACTTTCCTCAATATTGAAAATACAGGCATTCCTAACATAGGCTCGCAAGACCTTAAGGTATTGATGGCTCGAGAGAAACAAGTAAAGGTCGAAAATATAAAGTTTCTTGAGAGGATGACAGGTTTTGTGAGTGGGTATTCAGGCTCCCTCGAAGAAAGAGAGACAGATATCTTAAAGGAAACATCCCCCTCTGCCCTCCTTGAGCTCCTCAATCTTTACATAAAGGATCATCACGCATCCCTTCATGATCTATCCCTTGAAGATAAAGATGCGCTGATCTGCATCTTAGAAAGACTTGGGGAAGACGGGAACCTTTGGTGTAGTACGCTTGCCTTAGGGCCGCAGAAGCTTTCCATAATACCCTGCGATAACTTATTTAACATGTTCCAAGGTTTTCATCCAAGAAGAAGAGCTCTTGAAATTCTCTTTGCTATTAAGTTTGCTTTGCCCCACGGCACAATCCCTAACACACTTTCTTTTGTTGACAGTATCCCTTCAATGCAGGCAAATTGTTTAACGCGGCTTGATGTTTCCAATGTTTGTGTAAGCTCACAGTTTCTATCATCCCTGAATCAATTTGAAAATTTATTTCATCTCTCTCTAACCAATATACAACTCAAAAATCTCAATGATTTTCCTAAATTAGGTCAATTAAAGGTTTTGAATCTTAAAAATAATCACATTACGACTTTAAAAGGCTTACACACAGAATCCCATGACATTAAATTTCCAGAGTTAAATATCTTCAATCTAGCCAGCAATAAAATATGCACCGATATGGGAATCACTTACCTTCTAGAACTTGATAAACTGACCTATCTTAACCTAAACATCAATGAGCTTACCCAAATGCCCTCTTTGGGGAACCTTGTTCGACTTACATTCCTTAATCTCAGCTATAACAAGATCCCCGGAAGCCAATTAAATGCTTATAAGAATAGGGAGAATTTCACCTATACCCCCCAAAAATAATAAAATAATTGTTTTTTTCAGCGCCATAAAACATAAAAGAAAAATATTAAAAAAATTAGTCAAAAAATTATCAAAGATTATTGCTATTTGATTTCAAAAAGCTTACTGTCAGAGACAGCCAATTCCAGCATATTCTCAATACCAATAGTTTCTGGAAAAGGAAAATAACATAAAATCAGTAGGTATAAAGGGATCATTCAATGTTTAAATATAAAAAATTCGCTTGCTTTTTTTTCTTTATTTTTAGTCTTTTTTGGTCCCCTTGCACCTATACGATGGACCTACAAGGAGGAGAAGACGATGATATGTACGATCATCTTCCCAACAAAGTCAACAAGTCTACACGGGCTTCCTTGTCAGAGATTCCCGAAATAGAAAACCCCTCATCGGCATTACTACAAACCTCTAACGAGCAAGCCCTTTTAGAACAATTATATGGGCGAACGGTCTCCCGCGTTAGGGTTCCCGAGTCTGTTCGGCAAGTTATCAGTGGCGTTGCTTCTTTAATCCCTCTCTTTCCCACAGGTCAAGTTTTCGTGCCCCTTGCCCTCATTGGCCTCTTGTCCCTTGGTCTCACGCCGAACATTGTTCCTGACGTGGGTTGGGAAAGTTGGGCTTTGGTAGGGGGCGTCGCCATACCCATCGTTATAGCAGCCCTCATTGGTACCTATAATGGCGCTTCCAACTTCTTTAAACCGACATCCTCTGACGCTATTGATACTCAAAGAAGAGCCTTTGAGCGTCCTTATTCACGGCTTGAATCATGGTCACAATCCTATCCCACCCAATTTGTTGAGTTCGTCTTTTTGGGAAGCCTTTTCTTTGGTATTCTCATGAACGTAGAATCCCGCGTAACAGGCTGGGGGGACTACCGAATTTTGGGAGGTATTTTTGGGTCACTCGCTGCCGTTGCCGTCTATTTCATCCTTGTACGCGCGTCTAATAATATGGGGAGATATTCATACCGCAGCTATAACAACCACGATGAAGAAGCGCAAAAAAAAGCCATCCTTGAGCCTATAGAAGAAACCAAAGAATATATTAAAGATAATGGACTCAGCCCAACAGAAGCCAGAGCTTTGGCTCACCAATTGAATGTTGCTGAGAAACCTCTTGCCACAATTAATGGTGACATTCTTTCCGAATCAGACACCCAAAGAAGTACGATTTCTCTTGATGACAGGGATAACCCTCTTGATGACGGAGAGGATTCTCTGTTTTCTTCAGAACACCAAATTGTTGTAAGTTCCCAACGGTCGCTCTCGAATTTTGAGGATCTCTCTAAACCCAAATATCAAAGGGTCTTTGAAAAAATGATTGCGATCAAATACATCATTCCCCCTTGGAAAAGAGAGTGGCATACCTGGAGCACAAGGATTGCTAAGTATTCAAGTAGAATCGCTCAAATTGGCAGCATCCCAGCCCAAGAACTGATTGCCTTTGCCCTTCCCTACTCACTATTTACGTATCTTGCTGCCCCCGTTGGGGTTACCTTAGGCATGAGCATTGCGGCTACGGTTGGTTACAGCCTTTTTCTTCCAGGAATAACTATCAGGGAAAATGCCTTAATTTGGAAAGAACATGAGCAACTCCTTCGGCTCTATAAGCCACAAACTACCTGCGGTTATTTCGGGGAGCGTCTTGCCCCCTTTGCTGCCCGCGCAGGGACTTTGCTTTATTTTACATTTCCGATGACTGATTTTATCAGAAATAGTTTGTTTCATGATGTCATTGGTATCACAAATGTACCGGCTCAAATTTGTCTTCTCGTGCCCTTTATGGCCGGCATAGGATTGGCGGGCCCTAGTCAATTTCTTGACTACACCTACACCACGCTCGCCAATTGGGTAGCAACCGGGGGACGCGTAACTTTGCCTTGTTGTGACTATAGCTTTAAGCTATCCCGCCTTGCCCATCCTCTTTACCATTACCTTTGCTGTTGCTGGTGCTGTGCAGATGAAAAGGGAAGAGAAGGTGCTTTAGAGGCATTAGAAACGCTGCAGGGAGACAGACAACACGCTTTCGAACTCGTAGAAAGATTACAAGAAATGGAAAATCACACTTTTTACCTTAACCCAGAGTTGACAAAATATCTAACAGACCAACTCGCGATCACCCCTCCTTCACTGGAAGATTCACATCTCCTAGCTGACACACTATGAAAATAGATGGGGCTTTGTTGAATAATTGTATTGATCTGACAAAGCCCTCTCATCCTGAAAGACGTTTCTGAAAATACCAGCGTTTTCCCGTATCTTACCATTGACCCTTTTCGACACGTCCAAAAGCCCCACAACCGCATAGGTATTGCCAATTTTTTCAACCTCACCCAAACGTTGAAGAGGCCATTGGATCATTCTTCCTATCCTTTCTAGGCGCACTTCCGTCATCGTTAAAAAAGAATGGAGGTTATGACCTCAACGCCGCATAAAAATACCCCAGCTTCGCCAGCTAAAAATACCCCACCCCTTTGGTGCCCCATGATGGGCGGCTATGTGCCCCTTCTTCCTGGCACCATAAGTAAACAGATCATTTTATAATGGCGCCACAGCCAGTTTGCAAA
>CAMCRD010000109.1 GCA_945877185.1 Candidatus Finniella inopinata
GAGAGATCCTGATCGTGGCTCCTGGATTGCTTCGTCGCTCCGCTCCTCGCAATGACGCTTAGTCCTTTGATAATAATACCGCGCATTATCAAAGACATCATAGCACCATCAATAAGCTTGAACTTCTAATAAGCGATCAATATCGCCACCACCCTTAGATTTCTTATAGGTGCGATTGGATACAGGAATTGGCTTGGCAATGGGACGACGAAAGGGGGCATTCCCCTTGAAAGAGGTGGCCCTCGGTTGTTCTTGCCTTTTTAACGCGTATTTTCTATCCGGCACCCTCTGCCCTGGCGCAGGTATCCCACTACTTGTGTCAAACCTTTCCCGGAAGATGGCTTCCCATGTCTGGCCACTCGGATCACGTCCATAGCGGCCATATTGAGCAACGAACTTCGCAAACGCTTTACTTTCCTCCGGCAGACACTCGACGCGGACCTTGCCAAGTCCTCGGTTGCAAATGCCCAAATAGGTCGCCGCCCCTTTTGATAAATCGATAATACGATCATCCACAAAGGGCCCCCGGTCATCTACCAAGAGCTTGACAGAGGTCCCATTGCGAACGTTTGTCACACGAACGACAGAAGGAATGGGTAGCGTCTTATGAGCAGCGCTCACCCCATGCATATTAAAAATCTCGCCGCAGGATTTTGGCTTCCCGTGGAACCGGGGCCCGTACCAAGAGGCGACCCCCTCTTCTTGATAGTCGTAATGTTCTTGAGGCGTATACCAGCTCCCCATTACCTTGTACGGCCTTTTGGTGCCTGTGCATAGCTTATCATGGGCCTTCTCGCCCGTTGTCGTCGAACACCCGCCCAGAAAAAGCGCGATCAGGGCAAAAGCGACAAACGTTAGGGCTCCAACAATTTTTTTCATGTGTAATTTGTCTACCTAGAATGATGAACGAATTTAAAAAAAGAATAATCGATCACTCACGTTTCGGCAAGATGGGAAATGTTGTGGCGGAGGGTAACTTCATTAAAAAATTGAGAATTATTAAACTGTATTGTGGAAAGCGAAGCAGGACGTTCCAATTTCTATGATGCATTAACAAAGCCCGCTCCTCCATTTAAGATTCAAACGACAAAGGTTATAAACTTAAATGGAGGTTAAGGTATGGAGTCGTTCATCCAGCTTCAATTGAAGTCCCATACCATGCAGGAACTGACAACAAACCAACCGCTATTTGTGAAATTTCTCATGAGCGAGTTCGTAGGTCCTATCGACATCGATCAGACCCATTCCAAACTTCCACTCATCCCCGAGGCACCCTTCACGGTTTGCACCTTCGCGCACAAGCTGGGCAATCTCGGTGATCGTTGCCTCTGGAAAATCTGACATGAGACGGGCCAAAAGGCCGCTCACTAGAGGCGCAGCCATTGAGGTTCCCGTCTTCACACCAAATGACTTAGGGCCATTTTGGGGTATTGTGGAAATTATTTCAGTCCCAGGTGCTGCAATTCCTGCCTTACTCAAAATTCTATTATGACTACGTACATTCTCATCTCTAACCCACTCCCCAAAAAAATTACTTTTAGGATTGAGAGATTTACCATCAGGCATCACATTTGAGACGATAAATAGATGCTTGCGCACGGCTTCATGGTCCTCTAATGCTTTGCGAATCGTGTGATGCACAACTTGCCCCTTATTCATGGCAGCAATGACAACAATGTGAGCTTCACACAGTTTGTTTAGGAAAGGTATGGTAGCACCACCTCCTCCGTAGTGCGAATCATCACGGAATTCAAAACTACAATTAATGATCTTTAGCTCCATGATCATTCTTTAAGATTTCTTTCGCACTTTTTTTAAATTTCGCCTTACTGTCGGGTACCCCCAAGCCAGACTCGTTGCCTAAGAACGAAGCATTGACTGGAATAATTTGAGCATTTGGCGCTACACCAACTTCATCATCCACAATCAGTCCTGCAACGTGGAGCCCGTGTGACCCCACGTTTACATCATATTGAGAGACGGATTTGATGCAAGCAGATTTAAGTACATCGCTTGGAATCTTACAATTTAAACGAGTGCTATAAAGGATTTGTGAAGAGGATTTAGGCTTTGCAAAGTTATCCCATACGACAACACGCACACCCTTTCCTAGGTTTCCCAAACGATTGCTTTTGATCAAGGGAAGATGATAAGCGTTGGCACGGCAGACCTCTATCTCGTTATGAGCTGCCTGGAAAATTTCTTCAAGCATTTGGGCGTGCCAGTCATACATAAATGCCGCACACGCAAGATGAAATTCAATATTTTCTTGAAAAGCGGGATCGAAGAGAATAGAAGAATTAGGATGCCTATCTCCTTTCTCGGTGTATTTTAGGAGGATTCCTTCAGGATCTAGCTTGTAGGTTTCTCGAGCATAAAGATAACTCCCCCACCTAACATTTTCTAAAAGATCCTTTTGTAATGCTAATTGACTTTCAGACCCGCCTAATTTGAATTTGAATTGGCAAAATTTACCGATATAGGATTCCCACGACTTCTTTTCTACCTCATAAATTCTTTTCGTCCCTGAGAAATAATTAATTTTCTCTTCAACAGGCCAATTCTCACAAAATTTTGGCTTAGGAGGCGCAGAAAATTGCCATTTCTTTGAAGACTTAATACTTTGAGTCTCTTTTATGTCAGTGGCGATTGATTGAAAAGAAAATGCTAGAGAAACGACAGTTATTAATAAAGATAATTTACGCATTATTTACCTCCAATGCTATGGTTGTTTTTAAAGATTTAATATTAATGTATCCCAAAAGATTGTCAAAATAACTAACAGCACTTAGGCTTTGTTTCTTAACTATAATAATTTTGAGGGGTAGGTACTGTTATATTAAAAACAAAAATACCTAGCTATTATATATATGTAATTAAAACTTTATGATAGAATGGTAAGAATACCCTGTTAGGCAATCTAAAAGGGAGTGCACACCATGAACAGTAGGGTAAATATACCTTATTGGAAGTTCTTTAAGAATGCTGACATAAGTTGAGCACGGTTTTTTACATTAAATTTTTCTTTTATATCTTCAATATAGTGTTCAACAGTTCGGTGGGAAAGATTAAGGCTTCTGGCAATTTCTTTAGACGTGAACCCTTGAGCCAACAAGGAGGCGCAATCATATTGCCGCGGCGAAAGAAGCATGAGAGAGCTTTTGCTATCATTTACGTCACAGGGGAGCACTATTCTATGGTTAGAAAGTTCTGCAAGAGTGGGGCTAAGGGCGTCATAAAAATCCTGGATGAAGTTTGCAAATAGGTCTTTTTTATTTAAGTAAAAATTATTAATTTGGCTGTTGTTAGGTTGAGCGGCAAATGCGAAGAAATCACAAAACTCACCAACCTGCTGAATGATGGTCAGTCCATGAGCTAAGGAATGCTCTTTGCGCATATACTCATAAAATTTATGAGGGTCGCTTGGCAAGTGATCCCACATATGGAACCCAGATTGATAAGTTTGGGTGTCTTTCTCAAACAGTCCATAGCGGTAGAAACCTTGAGAAAAGTAGTCGATGATAGGTTTGTCATCATTAATGATTAAAAATCGTTCCTGATTTGGGTATTTCCGTGTAAACCAGCTCACTACCCGTCACTTTTTTAAAAGGTTCCATTTTTAGCCAATTCCAAGAGGTTTAAAAGGGTTTCTAGAACTCCAACAGCCGACTGA
This sequence comes from Candidatus Finniella inopinata, assembly GCA_945877185.1. GTDB lineage: Bacteria > Pseudomonadota > Alphaproteobacteria > Paracaedibacterales > VGCI01 > VGCI01. Next base: position 3,674 of record CAMCRD010000109.1, read on the forward strand.
GCAAGTAGAAACTGAAAGCGAATCAGGCCTTGCTTGAAGACTGAATAGAGAGGACAAT
>CAMCRD010000110.1 GCA_945877185.1 Candidatus Finniella inopinata
ACAGTCCTTACACTTGAATCGCTGGCACCCTCTCACAAATCCTGCTTTGACAACATTGTTTTTATTGCACTTTTTACACTTCATCTAAGCCTCCTATTGTTGCTTAAATGATTATATCACGTTATGTATCTTTTATTAACACTCTCTAAATTTTATATACAGCACAATTGTGGCTTTAGGCATATTTTGTACTTCTGTAAGGAGAATTTGGGATTTTGTAACCTTCGTTACTGATAAATTAAGGAAATTTCGCTCAAAAAGAAAGAAAAAATAAATTAAACAGTAACCTTTACAGCAATGACCTCTACAGAGAACCTTAATCCTTCAATATCCCTCCTCTCCCTGATTCTCCTTGACCCTCTCTCTCACCTTGACTAGTTTAAAAATAGAACGAATAAATTTCCGTATAAGAGGTTTTTGATGGTGCCAAAGCCAAAGTCATTCCAACAGATGATCCTGGATCTGCAACAATATTGGGCCAATTGGGGGTGCGCCATTTTACAGCCGTACGACGTGGAAGTGGGCGCTGGAACGTTTCATCCTGCAACGACGTTGCGGGCCTTGGGGCCAGAGACCTGGAATGCAGCTTATGTCCAGCCGTCCCGCCGTCCTACCGATGGCCGCTATGGGGAAAATCCAAACCGCACACAATACTATTATCAATTTCAGGTCATCATGAAACCTGGTCCCAGTGATTGCCAGCAGCTCTATCTGGAGAGCTTGAAATACCTTGGCATTGATATTGAAAACCATGATATTCGGTTTGTGGAGGACGATTGGGAGAGCCCAACCCTAGGAGCAGCTGGTTTGGGCTGGGAAGTTTGGTGTGACGGGATGGAAATCAGCCAGTTTACCTATTTCCAACAGGTGGGTGGCATCGAGTGTGAGGTTGTGCCTGTCGAAATTACTTATGGTTTGGAACGTGTTGCCCTTAATGTCCAAGATGTCGATGATTTCTTTTTGTTGGACTGGAACGGGGCGGAAGATGGCCGGAAACTCACCTATAAAGATGTGTCTCGGCGGGGCGAGCAAGAATTTTCCGCTTATAACTTTATTCATGCGGACACAACCATTTTGTTACAACATTTCAAAGACGCTGAGAAAGAATGTGATGCTTTGTTGAAGCTCAATTTAGCTTTGCCGGCTTATGATCAATGTATCAAGGCTAGCCATTTGTTTAACCTTTTGGATGCCCGTGGTGTGATCAGTGTGACAGAGCGTGCAAGCTATATCGGTCGTGTTCGCACGTTAGCAAAGGGATGCTGTGACGTATGGGTTAACATGACAGAGAAAAGAGCATAACGATGGCTGAATTCTTGCTTGAAATCTTTTGTGAAGAAATCCCAGCGCGTATGCAGCTTCGGGCTGCAGAAGATTTGAAAAAATTGATGGGGGACGACCTGAAGGGTTGGGGTCTTTCCTTTTCCCATATTGACACGTACGTCACGCCGCGTCGGTTGGTGGCTGTTGTTGGCGATTTGATTGAAGCAACAGCGAGCACCCGCGAAGAACGCCGTGGGCCCAAAGTTGGTGCGCCCGAAGGGGCCATCCAGGGGTTTTTAAAATCCGCCGGTGTGATCATAGATGCTTGCGAGCAACGGGATGGGTATTATTATGCCCACATTGAAACAAAATCTCAACAAACACGCGATATCTTACCTGGTCTTATCCAGACCATTTTTGCAAAAATCGTTTGGCCAAAATCCATGTTTTGGGCCCTGGAAGGGGGCTCCAAGTCTCAATTCTGGGTACGCCCTGTGCGGTCTGTCCTGACCGTATTTGGGGAAAAGGCTTTGTCTTTTAAGATCCCAACGTTAGACCTGACAACCGACACCAAAACCCAAGGCCATCGATTTTTGAAGCCTGATATGATTGACGTTTCGTCCTTTGCCGACTATCAGGCAAAGCTAGAAAAGGCCTTTGTCATTTTGGATCACACGGAACGCCAAACCCTTATTTGGGAAGGGTTGGAAGCCTTGGCGCACCAAAAGGGCCTTACCATTCAGCCTGATGAAGGCTTGCTTCAAGAAGTTGCAGGATTGGTTGAATATCCTGTTCCTCTCCTTGGACATATTGAATCCCAGTTTATGACCTTGCCTGCTGCTGTGTTATCCACCTCCATGCGGGCCCATCAAAAATATTTTACGGTGATGAATAAACAAGGTGTGATTGCTCCCTACTTTGGGGTCATTGCGAATACGAAAGGCGCTGATGGTGGCACGAAGATGATTGCGGGTTATGAGCGCGTCTTGCGTGCCCGATTAAGTGATGCGGCATTCTTTTATGAACAAGATGTGAAAGTGCCTTTAGAGGATTTTGCCAAAAAACTAAACACCATTGTCTTTCAGGCAAAGCTCGGGACTTTAGGCCAAAAAGTAGATCGCTTAAAAAAACTGATGCTTGTTCAAGAAGCAGGTGAGCGAGCTGCGACGCTGGCAAAAGCTGATTTGCTCACCTCCATGGTTGGGGAATTCCCCGAATTACAAGGGGTGATGGGAGAAATTTATGCAACCGCTCAAGGAGAAACATCTGAAGTAGCAGCCGCCATTCGGGAGCATTATCAGCCCCAAGGGCCCAATGACCAATGTCCCAAGGCTCCTTTGAGTGTGGCCTTAGCCCTGGCAGACAAACTCGATACGCTTGTCGGCTTTTTTGGAATTGGAGAAATACCGACAGGGTCCAAAGACCCCTTTGCGCTGCGACGTGCAGCGCTTGGCATTATCCGGTTGGTACGCGAAAATAATCTCGTTGATTTTTCCCTAGACCCTCTCTGCCGCCAAGCCATTGAGGCTTACCAAGCGCAAGGGGTTACGTTTCAACAAGATTTTCGAGCGGAGGTCATTCTGGATTTCATCAACGATCGGTTAAAAGTCGCCTTACGAGGAGAAGGCATCCGCCATGATGGCGTCACCGCCGTCATTGACCACGAAGAAAGTTCGGCCCTTATCAATATCGATGAATTCAAGAACTCGTCAGAGATGGTGTTTTTGGAAAAATACATCAAAAATCGGTGGTATAATATTTGCTCGCTTTCCTTGCGCGCGAAAGCCCTGCAAGATTTTCTAGAAACACCTGATGGGCTCGCCTTATCAGCCGCATTCCGTCGCGTGAATGGGATTATGGTCGCTGAGGTAGAGAGGGATAAATATTTCTACGTTGAGGTGAAGCCTGAAGATTTTATCGAAGAGCAAGAAGAGAACCTTTACGACCAGCTTCAGAAAATTATCGAGAAACGAAATGCCCTGTTAGATGCCCACGATTATACCGGTTGGATGGCTGAACTTGCTACTTTGCGACCCGTTGTTGATTCTTTTTTTGACTCTATAAAAGTAAACCATGAGAATGAAGATATTCGTGCTAACCGCTTACGTCTTTTGGGAAGGTTGTTGATCCAAATGTACTTCATTGGCGGCTTAGATAAAATTGAAGGATAGGTTATTGACTGGTAAAGCAATGGCTAGTATCTAAGCATTCTAAATGAAAAACACAGGTTTTTCAAATTATCACGTAGCGATGTTACGCAGTGTGCAAGTTATTTTGGCAGAGCAATCAACTCATCGAATTTTAATGGCTCCAGAGGATTTTGAGTAATGTTAACGAAAAAAGCCATTGTATGAGCGAGGATTTTTCTGCCAACTTTAGTGCAAAGATGCCAGAGATCCTTA
>CAMCRD010000111.1 GCA_945877185.1 Candidatus Finniella inopinata
TCACTAGCCAACTGGCGGTTAGCTTTCTTATCTTCTTTTGTCAAAGGCTTCTTCTAACGTGCTTACTGTTTTGTATTTCATGATGCACCTCCTGATTGGCATCACCATACAGATAATTTATCTAAAATTCGAGTTTCGAAAGAGGTCTATTGATCTTCTGCAACCTGGCGAGCCAGTCCAATACAATACAATAATCTCGGGCATCTGGGCGGTGACCTTATCAGCAACAGGCTGTGCAAGCCGTTGTCCCATGACCTCGGGGATGAGGAACAACCCAGATGTGAGGTGGCTGACATGCTGCAAATCCTGCTGCCCCCCGACTACTTGCGCAATGACCGGATAAACCCCATCTACAGAAGCAGGGAGCACAAGCTGACCATCCGCCAGAACCCTATAATCCTTAAGGGGAGCTTTCGATCCGGTTAGTAAATGGCTGATCACCAACGTGCTCAAGCTTTCCGGTGTAATTTTCGAGGCGCCTTCTCCTGCGACCAGCTGCTCCAATGTCGTGTAATGTTGTGGATCGGGCTGAACGAGACGTTCATAATGATGGTAGGTTTCCTCCATAATATTCTTAATATTGCCGACGCGACGAACATGGGTGGCAGGTGCCTTCTTTACCTCTAAATGGGCGTCATAAACGGTTTGCTTCTTCTCTGTCATGATAGAAACATTTTCCAGGGAAAATAAACTAACGGGCAGCACGCCCTGTTCAAACAACGTGCTATGCAGGGCATAATGGGATAAACACTCCGCATAGGAAAAATCTTCCTGGATCTCGTTCAACTGGTATCCTGGGATAATTTTGGGGTCTAATGGGTTGCCATATTTATCGATTTTCAAAATCCCTAAGGCCGTTGACTGGGATAGTTTACCGCCTTGATGGTACGCACTATTGAATATGACAGGCTGAATGGATGCTGTGCTTCCCGACGACCCTTCAGAGGATTTTTCAGCCAATTTCTCATCGAAGGCACCTTGCTGCGAAGTATTTCCAATGCCTAAGGCTTTATCCAGGGATGTCCCAAATTGCTGTTCATAATAAGGTTCCATGATGAATTGGGGATGGGTCAATGGAGATTGTTCATCCGAGTCACAGGCCAATGCCGCATAAGGGGACAAAATTCCTGCGACATCGGTGATCAATACCACAAGGTTGGCAACCTTGAAACACCGGCGGTTTTGCGCTTGAAAGAACCGGTTGGCCAATAAAGGCCTTTGTTTTATGGGAATAAGGCTTGGGCATCAATAGACCCTTTCCTGACATCCGCAATGCTGTTCCATAGCTCATGGATCCAGAGCAACTGAAAAAATAGGGGGAAGTTATAACACTCGAAATAGACTAAGGGATTAAGGTGCTTGTCAGTCTTTTAATCCCATAACTCTCATTCTCGTCATCGAAGGCATTTTCCTGTTCAACTAAAGCTCCAGACCTTTAAGATAATGTCTCTTACAAATCGCCCCCTAAACCTGGAGATGCGGTCGCTTTTACTTTTTTCTTTTTATTTAACCAGCAAGTGGCGCGACCTGGTGCAATCTTAGACAGGAAAGAATTGTATTGATCTACTCGGAAAATATACATATGCAGTCTGCTTATGTAGAAAATACACAGGTCTTATTTTACAAAATAAGCATCTGCTCTTACGGTCTTTTGAGCAGAAAATCCCTTATTTAGTTATTGCAACTCATGTCGGTTTTGATTTAAGAAAGGGAGCGCGTCTTCGTAAAATTTTTCTTAATTTTGTCTCTTTCTTGTTGGAAAGGAATTTATCTTCCTATGCTTTACCGCTTTTCCCTTCCCCAGGAGATTTATTGTAGGCGCCTCGAGGTGGTCAATGGTATTCCCTTCACATGCCGGGAAATGGAGATCATTGCTTACATCCTGAATGGAAGGGGTGAGAAAAAAATAGGGGCTTTCTTGTCCATGGATGAGAGGGCCGTTAGCTCCCATACCAGCAATATACGGCGAAAACTGGGAGGCGGTTCCCGGGAAACCATTATAGATTTTATTGAGAAAACGGATAAAGCTGCGGTGATAAAAAATGAATATTACCAGAGCTTGAACACGCGCCTTTTTTTTGAGAATGAATTAAAAAAAGCCCGCTTCTTTCCAAATCCTTCCGTAGAACCTGTTTGCTTTATCGTTGAGTGGAAAGAACAAAGCGCCCAAGGTACAGATACCCGTAAATTAAAAAAGTATGTCAAAGAACAACTGATAAAGCATCTGGAAATGATGCCCATACCCATTGGGAAGACCCCGAAAAAGGAATATGAACATCTTGGCCATTTAAAACACGACCTTGGCACAGAACTTCATGCTTACCATGTGATTTCTATCGTATCCCCTTCCCAATTAGCTCAACTGTTAACGCAAGGGAATATTCAAGAACCGACCGCTTGCTTTCCTATTACTTTTATTGTTTTGGATGAGGGGGGCGATTTTCTTATGCCTGACGAGGCCAAGGACGCCGACCAGATCCATATTTTTAGCGTTAAGGACTACTATCTTTCTGTTCTTTCTGTTGTCGAAAAGTTATCGCCTTCTTCTAACCTCCACACCTTCAGAGAAAAGCTTGATAAGCAGGGAAAAGAAGGAGGGGGTTCCTTTGAACCCTTAGAGGAAGAGAACAGCTACGCTACCGCAGTTTACCCAGGAATTATACCAACTCTTGTCTGTTTTCTTAAAAACAAGAGAAAATGGGTGCTTAGTCTTGTTGCTTTAATTTTGGGGGCATATGGGTCCTATTATTGGCCTTTCTTAGAAAACGCCGGCGAAACCTTCCTGGCCAATAAGAACCAGAAAGCCTACCCTATCCGGGGAAGCTTAATAATCCCTCCCGATACCGCCCTCCTTGCCCGACCTGACATCGTTGCCCAAATTGAAGACAAATTTAGACAACAGAAGGCAGGAATCCAAACTGTTGTCCTTATTGGGGTGGGGGGATCGGGCAAGACTATTCTGGCCCGTCAATACGCCTCTCGCTATCAACACGCACCCCTTATATGGGAAATTAATGCAGAAACCAAAGAAAGCCTTATAGATTCTTTTATAAATCTGATGGGCGTGATTACCCAAAAAGAAGGGAATAAAGAAATAGGGAAGGAATTAAAGGGCATCAAGAATCCAAAAGAAAAAGAAGAAAAAATATTTGAATTTATAAAAGGCTACTTAAAATCTCAGCCAAACTGGTTCTTGATCTTTGATAATGTGGAAAAATTTTCAACTATTGAAGGGTATTTTCCTTCCGATCCTTCCGTATGGGGCGAGGGAAAGGTTATTTTAACCACCCAGAATGAGCATATCCAAAATAACCACAACCAGAGGTGGCCCCCAAAATTCGGACAGTGTGTTAAGCTATAGTCCTTGAGAAAGAAGGACTATGAAAATGAGCAGGATACGTAAGAACCACAGCGCTGAATTTAAAGCCCAGGCTGCTTTGGCAGCCATACGCGAAGATGCCACGATT
>CAMCRD010000112.1 GCA_945877185.1 Candidatus Finniella inopinata
ACAGATATTAAAAATATGTCACAGGAGGAATTTGATGAGGTCATCTTGAACTATAACACTACACCTAGAAAATCTTTAGGCTGGTTAACGCCTCTCGAGGCTTTTAATAAAAATTTAGGCGGTGTTGCACTTCGTGCTTGAATGTGGCATGTTCTGTTAAGTACATAGCAAGAGCAAGTCATAAGAATCTCATTATTGACGATTTGAAGAAAGCGGCGTGGTATTTAAATCGTGCTTGGATAAAGGAAAATAACTCCTATCAAGACGAATTTATTCCTCTACCGGTACAGCTTAAGCCTGTAATATATTCTCCTCAAGCTGTTTGCGATGATTGGCAACTATCAGATTTATCAAGTAGTACTCTTATCAATATTTTCTTTTCTCGGGGATATTCATCTCGCTCTTTAAAAGAAAAGATTTTAAAGGCTGCAAGCGGTTATTTGAGAGAAGAAATTATATTTCTTGAGCAAAAACAAAATTTTAAATCCCCTATCATGGGCGTATTGCAAATCCCTTCTTATAGGTATTAGGGTAAGAACTCTCTAAGATTGGGAATAAGGTAGGCAGAACCTTAGGCTGTTGGTGAAGGCTTCCAGATCTTTGCTTCATTTTTTAGAAAATAATAAAGCGGGTATTTTAGAGCTAAGTACGCTTTTGAGATATCAAGAGCTGAAGGTGGTAATTGAAAAAGTTCAAGAAAAATCCCTAGCTAAGATTAGTTAGCGGTGAAAACGGAAAGGGAGGCTGAGGCGTCAAACCAAACGCCTTCCCGCCTTCTTTTCAGTTTACTTACTTTCCGATTGTTTTTGAGTTGTATCATAAGGGTTTCATAGTTTTTCTGAATCAATATATTCTTCTAAAATTTCTAGGCTTCTTTGGGCATTCTCTCGAGAGATCGGGTAGTCAAGAGCTTGGGTGTACCAGAACTTAGCCTTTTCAAAGGTTGAGTTAAACTGAGGGGTTGCTTTAAGCTTCTTGTTGTGACTCTCATAATGCGGTGACCCCCAAAAACTGGACAGTTGAATAAGTGACTTTTCAGTTTCCTGAGTTCGTTGTATAAACCAAGAACTCAAGGAGAATTAAAGTGGGTAGAATCCGCAGACAACATTCCGGAAAGACAAAATTAGAAGCAGCGATTGCCATGATTAGTGGCAAATATCCTGTAGCTGAGTTGGCGCAAAGATATAGCGTACATCCCGGCCAATTACAACGCTGGAAGGCTGAGCTTTTGGAAAAAGGCGTTGGTGTATTTGAGTACCGACGCAAGAAACCAAACGACCATCCTTCCATTGAGGACCTTCAGCGCAAGATCGGCGAGTTAACCATGGATATCGATTTCCTAAAAAAAGTTCTCGGGAGATGAGCCTGGAAAAGAAGCGTTCCCTCATTTCCCATGATAATCCATTGCCCGTGCAGCGCCAATGTGCGCTGCTCGAACTTCAAAGATCAAGCTTCTACTATAAAAAGCTCCCAGAAGACCAGCTTGAGGCTTATCTCATGAACGAGATCAGGGATATCTGGACCTTACGCCCATTTTATGGATATAGGCGCATCACGGCTGAACTCAGAATCCGCGGGATGGTTATTAACCGTAAGCGCGTCCAAAGGCTAATGACGATGATGGGATTAAGGTCTATCCTGCCAAAGCCCCGCTTCAACACCTCCATCGCCAATAAAGAGGATCCCGTGCGCCCTTACTTGTTGAAGGACATGGTCATCAATGCTTCTAACCAAGTCTGGGCAACTGATCTGACATATATCAAGCTGCCTGGGGGGATGGTTTATCTCTTTGCGCTGATTGATTGGCATACCAGATTTGTTGTGGGTTGGAAACTCGCAACGTCCATGGATTCAGAACACATCATTGAGGTACTTCATGACGCAGTGGCCCGCTATGGAGTTCCAGCAATCGTCAACTCAGACCAAGGAACCCAATTCACCTGTAAGATGTGGATAGTTTCCCTTGAGGCGTATGGCATAAAAATACCTGATTACCAATAATACTCAGCTAGCTTCTTGGGTTGTTCAGCAGTATGGAAAAACCTTTCATGTCAGCACGGAGTCCTTGTAACGCTTAATCGGGTTGGCGTCAAAATTAGCCATCTAACGCACTTTTATGATTAAAGAATTTGACTCAGTATTTATCCCCAAACCCAAGAAATAGCAAGCTAAATCAATGAATTTTCTATACTTGAGAGGAGAACTGAGGCATTGTGGGTAATTAGGTATTTACATATCCCCATTTCTCGGTTTGAAAACAAATTTACCATCTGTGAATGTGGGTTCTTGAAAACTTTTTATGTCAATGAAGGGAGACGCTAAATCAATAGCTTCTTCTAGATTATTAGGCTTTGGAAAAAAACTATCTCTTTGGATAGTAAACCCAGTAAAAGGAATAACTAAATCTACAGCTACCGGCATAGAGGGGTTTTCATCATTTTCAAGATATCCAGAGAAATCAACATGAGTACTAATCTTAGTTCTGAACATATTATTTTTTTGAAGAGTGAGGTTTATACTTACTTCATTACAGGAATCGTGTTTAGTCAGATAAAAACTGGTGTCCATTATTTCTTGCATTTTATTATCTGAAGAATCAACTTTTTCTATATCTTTCCAGGACCTCCCGTTAAAAGGTATAAACTCTGATATTAAAGCGCACCTCCACTCTCCATCATCATATCTTAAAGGGGCAAAATACACGTATATTGACAAGTACAATCCTCGTTCCAGACCTGCCTGTGGGTTTTCGAAAATATATCCTGATATATTACCTGAATCTGCTTTTAATTTATCGTATGGAAACGCCATTAAACTGTCTTTCTTTCAAAGTTTCTTGTCATTTTGTAGTAAAAATTATGAGTTTCACACAAGAATCATCATAATGAAAGCTGATTATCAATGATACACAGCTAACTTTAGAAGCCGTCCTGGCATAGGTAAAGTTCTTAAAGATACAAAAACCAATCTTTTAATCATATCACCCAGCACAAATCTGCGATTAAAGCGATACTGGAAAGTAGCCAAATGCCTTGGAAGGTGGTTGCTTGAAAGCTTATGGTATATTCCAGATAATGCTGATTTTAAATTTCCAAGAATAGTATTTACCCAATTAAAAGGAGCAGTTTTTTTCGGATTTTTGCCATTACCAACAATAATCGCAGTGTGCTCAAACCCAGCATCCTTAATGCCTGTAAAGCTGTCAATGGTCATTGAAATTTCCCCCCCTCTGGTCATCGAAAATGCCCCCCTCTAGGTTAAAAAAATTACTTGGTTTCTTGCCTGGGAACTAATCCCGCTTTAAGCTTTTCTTTGAGTCTATAACTGTCTCCTTTAATGTTGATGC